>JAQGNR010000297.1 GCA_028291765.1 Herbaspirillum sp. | reverse complement strand
AGGTAAAGAAGGGAGGGGGCCGAAGGCCGCCGGAATGACACGAACGGAGCACAAAATCCCGCCATACGCCCACCTGACGGCGCCTTCACTGAACGGCATTACCCTTGCCGTGCATTTTTCGAGGGGGGAAGAAATAGTGAGGGGAACGAAAAGAAAAAAACAGACAGGTTCCAACAGGTGTTTCATTAACCTCAGCCGTAGGTCCGGTTAAACATATCGTCGATATGTTCGCCGACCGTCACCGGCCGATAGTGCGGTATTTCCCCCGCCTGCAGGCAGGTAGGCAGGCATTCGACACGGTAGAAATGATCAGGATTGAAGAAGCTTGCCACCGAGTAGCGGTCACGGCCGCTGATATTGTTGAGCACACGATGCATCGTGGATTGATACAGATCATTGCTCCAGCGCCGCACCATGTCACCGAGATTGACCACGAATGCGCCTTCGACCGGATCGGCGCGTATCCATTCGCCTGCGGAATTGCGCAATTCCAGGCCGCCGCAGTCGTCTTGCAGCAGCATGGTGATCGCGCCCCAGTCGGTATGCGCACCGGCGCCCAGTTGATTTTGCTCGCCGCCGTCGGCAGGGTGAGGCGGATAGTGCAACAGGCGGACCGTGCACATGGGATTTTCGGTGCCGCTGTCGAAGGTGGTTTCGGGCATATGGAGCGACAAGGCAAGGCACCGCATCAGATGCTGCCCGAGCCGGATCACTTCAGTCTGATACAGATTCAGTTGCCGCCGGAAGTCCGGCAAGCCGGCCGGCCACTGATTGGGGCCGTGATTGGGAATGCCGGCGATGACACGCGGATGCATGGACGGCAATTCGATACCCATCTGAAAACCTTCCTTGAGATCCGCCGGCGATCCCGTGTCCAGCCGCTGCGACTGCATGGCATCGTAACCGCGCTTGGCCAGCGATCGCTTCATGCTGATGGCCATTTTGTCTTCCAGCGGCAAATCGAAAAACTGCTTCGCGGCGGCCAATTGATCCTGTCGCAATTGTTCCGGAACGCGGTGTCCGACCACATAAAAAAAACCGGTATCGCGGCAGGCTTTATGGATTTCCCAAGCGACTTGCTTGCGCTGCTCGATGTCCGGGGAAAAGCTGTCGGTCAGATCGATGATGGGCAGCGACAATGCGGGGACGGGAGGAGAATAAATAATCATGGGGTCGGGTCGCTGCCGGTGACGATGTCGGTGAAGATGTCAGTGAATCACGCCTTGCTGCTCAAAGGTTTCCCGAATAATGCGGATGAAGCGGTGAAACTCTGGCTCGTCGTGAACGGCAGACCATTTCCTGGGGCGCGGCAAGGTGATTTTCAGTTCCAACGCGATCCTGCCGGGGCGCGGCGACATCACAATCACGCGGTCGGCGAGAAATACCGCTTCCTCGATACCGTGGGTGATGAACAGCACCGAGTTGCGACGGCTCAGCCACAAGGCTTGCAGATCGACGATCATCTGTTCGCGGGTCAGGGCGTCGAGCGCACCGAAAGGTTCATCCATCAGCAGCAAATCGGGTTGCTGGATCAGCGCGCGGCAGATCGCCGCGCGCTGGCGCATCCCGCCGGAAAGTTCATGCGGATATTTGCGCGCAAATTGCGCCAGCCCGACCTGCTTGAGCAGATCGGCCGCCGCGCATCGTTGTTCTTCACCGATGCCGCCGCGCAGCTCAAGCGGCAGCAGCAGATTGTCTTCGATGGTGCGCCATGGCAGCAAGTGATCGTTCTGGAACACGGTTGCAACGCCCCGGCGCGGACCGTTGAGCGCAGTGCCGTCAATCCGCACCGTGCCGGCGGTCGGCACATCAAGGCCGGCGGCAATCGCCAGCAAGGTGCTTTTGCCGCAACCGCTGGGGCCGACCACAGCGACGAATTCACCCTTGCCAACGGCAAGATCGACATCCTGCAACGCGACCACTTCCTCACCTTCGCGGCTCTCGAACAGACGGCTGATGCGCTTGAAACTGAGCGATGGCGGAAGTTCCCGCGCGCCGGCGGCCGGGTCTGCCGCGCCTGTCGTGGAGTGTCCTGGAAGATCGGTTAAATTCATGCGCGCGCTCCTCGCGAAAACGTGACCACGGATTCGAGCGCCGCAATGGCGCCGTAAAGAACCGTTCCCATGATGGCGATCACCACCACGGCCGCCAGGTTCAGCGTGGTATCGAAATTGGCATTAGCTTGCAGTTGCAGATAGCCCAAACCCTGTTGTGCGGCGACGTACTCGCCCAGCACTGCGCCGATCACCGCCAGGCTGATGCCGACTTTCAAACCCGCGAAAAGATTAGGAAGCGCGGCAGGCAAACGCACTTTGAAAAATATCTGATACGGCTTGGCGCCCATGGAAGTGATCATGCGCACCAAGCCCTGATCGATGCTCTCCAGGCCGACCACGGTAGAAACCACGATCGGAAAGAACGCCAGCAATGCCGCCAGAAACAGCTTGGGCCCCCAGCCATAGCCGAGATACAAAACAATTAACGGCGCCAACGCAATCTTTGGGACCGTCTGCAGCCCTACCAGCAAGGGATAGACCGCATGCCGGAAGATGCTGGAAAAGAAAATCGCCAACGCGGTGGCGACCGCCAGCACGGCGGCAATCGCAAAGCCCGCCGATACTTCAAACGTCGTGACATAAGCATGCTTCAACAACTCGGGGAAATCTTCCACGATGCGCGCGGCGATGGCCGACGGCGCGGGCAGGATCAGCGCGGACAAGGCGCCCATATTCACCGCGAGTTGCCATATTCCCAGCAATATCAGCGCCAGCAATGGTGCGGCCAGACGCTGTTGACGCACACGCCTGCGCTGGCGCAGCAGACGTTCGCGGTTGGCTGTGGCCGCTGGGAGCGAGCCGGTGATCTGTTGCATGACTGATGCACTCCGGTGGTGGACAAGAATCGCTGCGGCCGGAATCATTCCGGCCGCAGCGATTTCCCTATTTCAAAAGATCGTTATTGTAATAAGCAGAGGGCGGTTTCGTGGTTGGAATCTGTCCATTGGTTTGCAGCAGCGTCAGCGCCTGCGCGATCAGTGCATCGTCGACCCAGCCGCTGGCATGCTGCTTGGCCGGCGGTATCGAGAGCAGCGTCGCTTCGACCTGCTTGCGCACCACATTCTCGGACGGGCTGGCGGTCCAGTTTTTACGCATGATGCCGGTGGCGGCCGGGATGTCGGCGCGGCTTTCGTCTATGCCTTCCGAGACCGCCGCGAGGAAGCTGCGCAATACGCTGGCGCGGGCCGTGATATCGCTATCCTTGACAACCACCGCCATGCCGGGCAGCACCAGACCGTAGCGGGTGACATCCATGGACACCAGCTTATTGGCGGGCAGCTTTTCTTCGATCAGTGGGGTATCGACCGTCGAGTAACTACTCAGGACATCGACTTTTTGCGTGAGAAATTGCGACAGGCGTATTTGCGGATCCATGATGACGCGCTGGATTTTAGTGCAGTCGACGCCGTTCTTCTTGCAAAACACATCGAGGTAATCGGCGACGGTATCGCCCACCGAGACACCGATCATCTTGCCTTCCAGATCCTTGGGAACGCGCACCGGCTTATCGGACAGCGATACGATGGACAAGGGCGCCAAGGGTTGGTACAGGGCGATGATCTTTATCGGCATCCCCTTGGAAATGGCGGTCATGGCAAACGGCGCCGGCACGATGGCGATATCGTCATTGCCCTGGAGCAGGCCGGCTAGCACCGCCTGCGCGCCGGCGCCTTCGCCCAGATTGACTTCCAGCTTGTGGCGTGAAAAATTACCATCGTCCTTGGCAACGAAAAAGGGCACGTATTCGCCCTTGATTTTCCAGGAAAAGCGCACATTGAGCGGTTCCGAAGAAGCCGGCAGAGCAGCGGAAAGCGTGATGCATACGCCCAGCGCGAGGAAGATGCGATGCAAGTAATTCCGATTCATGGTTTCAGATCCTCCGGCGCCGCCGAAGCGGCGCGCTAACTGGTTTAATTAGAAAAAGTGCACGATACCTAACTGCATGCCGCTCACATTACCGCCCGGGGTCGGTGTATTGGCGCCGACAAGCGGACCGTTGGCCTCCAAAGTGTAGTTGGCGTGGTTTTTATTGTTCAGGCGTTCAATCGTGGCGTACAACTGCGTGCGCTTACTCAGTGCATAAAATCCGGCCAGACTCACCTGCTTGGCATCGTTGCCGGCGCCGCTGCTGTCCTTGAGCCAGCCGTAGCCGACCGACAGCTTCAACGGCGTGTTGTATTGATAAGCCGCCGACAACGAATAAGAGCTGTGATACTGGCCGACGGTATTGGTCGTGGTCACTGCACCGAGATTGTTGCCGCGGTAATAGCTCAGATAACCGGTCCACTTATTCACGATGTAACTACCGCCGGCGAACGTTGTCTTGCTCACCGAGTTGCCGTTCGCGCCATTCTGCTCGGCATGATTTATGCCAAGGTAGAGCGGTCCGTTACTGTATTCGAGCGAGCCGACCTGGGAACTGAGCGAGCTGATGCCGGCGGCCTGATTGCCCATGTTGTCGCTCAGCGAGAATTTGAAGCCCGCCAGATCCGGCGACAGATAGGTCACGGAGTTGTCGTAGCGGAAGGTATAGATCCCGGTGTTGTTGAGGAACGATGCATAAGTGCCGCCCTGGAACGCGTCTAAATTGCCCAGCATGAGTACTTGCGCCGAATTCTGCCGCCCCAGCCGCACAGTGCCATATTGTGCGGTGCCCAGGCCGACCCATGCCTGGCGCCCGAATAAGCGCGTGGAGTCGGCTTGGGCGCCGGTGTTGGTCTGGATGCCGGCGTCCAGCGTAAAGGTGGTGTGCATACCGTTACCCAGATCTTCATCGCCGCGGAAACCGATCCGGCTGGCATACAGGCCGCCGCTTTGCATGGCGGTGAGCGAACCGGGACCGGTTGCATGGGTATAACCCATATAGGTATCGAGAATACCGAATACCGTCACGTTGTCGGCTTGGGCTGGCGTTGCCGAGAGGACGAGAAGCCCCAGCGGTATGGTGGCGAGCGCGGATAATTTTTTCATGCAAGAACCCCTTCGATAAGTTTATAAGTGAAAAAAACTACTGGTGACTACGTTTGCTACGTATCTGTGTGCTAGCTGTGCTCTGCGACGGCATCCCATCCGCGCATCTTTCCCGGATTGAGCAGGCCCTTGGGATCGAACTGCCGTTTCGCCGCCACTGCTGCCGGATCCACTTTTCCCTGTTTGCCGTCTTCGACGATGAAGACATGCGGATTGGCGATCGATACACCGTGGTCGCGGAATATCTGCATCAGTTCGTTGAGCCGTTCTTCGGTGGTAAAGCGAATCAATTGCAGGCCGTTGCAGGTCATCCGGCCGTTACGCAAGCGGATGAATTCCAGATGGGTCAACACCTCGCCGGCCAGCAGGCGCTCCAGCTCGCGCACCTGGCGCAGATGATCGTCGGGCTGGAAACTGCTTTGGATATAGGTCAGTTTTTTATCGATCTTCAGGGCATGCAGCGTGGTGTGGTTCCACATGCATTCGATGAGCGTGTGGCCGCTGGCCAGCACCTCTTCCTGATTGGCGCGGTAGCGCCGCTGGCCGCCGAATTGACCGATGAGCTGGATCAGCGCCGGCTCCGACTGTTCGGCCACGATGGTCAGCACGGCATGGCAATCCGGCAGCAGATACGCTTGCAGCGTCTTCAGATAGCCCGGCACCGGATCGGCCAGGAAAGTCACCGCGCGCTTGGTGACGCCCGGCGAATTGGCCAGCGTGTCGGCGAAATCCAGGGCCGTGTCGAAGCTGTCGAAAACCACCACATTCTCCAGCCAGGCATGCGCCGGCGCGAGCGCGACTTCCAGCTCCAGCACCAGACCGTTGGTGCCGTAGAAGTGATTGAGCGACAAGGCTTCCGGCGCGCGCAGTTCGATGATTTTCGGTTCGGCTTCAATCGTCATGATTTTGATGCCGAGCACATTGCCGGTGGCAGCGACCGGACCGTTATTGATAGAACCCACGCCGCCGAAGCCGCCGCTGAACAGACCGCCGAGCGTGGCGGTGCGGTAAGTCGAGGGCAGCCAGCGCAGTTCCCATCCGCCGGCACGCACGGTGGTTTCCAGATCGCCCAGGCGAATACCGGCCTGCGCGCGCGCCACGCCGTTTTCGTTCCACAGGAATTGATTGAAGCGGCTGAGTTCCACAATGATGCCGCCGTACAAAGGCGTGGATTGGCCGTAGTTGCCGGTGCCGCTGCCGCGCACTGTCAGCGGGATGTTATTGCGCGCACAGGCTGCCACGACACTGCGGATCTCATCTTCGGTCTGCGGGCAGACCACGGCATCGGCGATTTTGCCGTCGAGTTCGCGCGCCAGGACCGGGCTGAACCATGAAAAATCGCGGGATAAGCGCTTGAGGGCAGGACCGCCGACGATCCACTCCAGATGAGGGAGTTCGGCGACGATCAGTTCAACTGCAGGGGAATGCTGGCTCATGCATTCTCCGCCGTTTGAATATCGCCATTGAATGGGCTGCGCTCCCAGCTTTGCTGTTCGCGCACAATCCATTGCATCTGATGCACTTCGGTCATCGCCTGCACCCAACTGGCGCTCAGCGATTCCAGGATGGCTTCGCCTTGCTCGCGGGTGGCCGGCGTGGGGTCGCCGATGACGCCGCTAGGGCCGAAATCGCGAGCGGTCCAGGCTGCGGCGGGACGGCCGTCGGATAAAGTCTTGCAGGGAAATTCCGGCGGCACGTTGGCTACAGCCCGATCCATGCGCACCGTGTCCGGCGCCAACGCCAGCATGAGTGCGGTCTCGCCGTGCGCCGCATGCATCGACAGGCGCTTCTCGGTGGCGGAAAGAAACTGGCCAGCGACATTGGGCACTCGCCACACGGAATGCGGCACGATCACGTAATCGCCGTGGCGCAGACGCAGCTCGCGCGCGGCCATTTCCAGCACTTGCGGCTGGCCGCCATGGCCGTTGACCAGCACCAGCTTGCGGAAGCCGGCGCGATAGACCGATTCGCCGATTTCGGTAATAGTCGCCAGCAGGGTTTGGCCGCTCAGGGTCATGGTGCCGGGGAAGTGCAGATGCTCATCCGATTTGCCGTAGGTCAGCGGCGCCATCGCATAGGCTGGTATATCGGCGGACAAACGATGCAGCGCATGGCCGACCACGCCGGCGGCGATGCAACTGTCGACGGCGCAGGGCAAATGGGGGCCGTGTTGTTCAATGGCGCCTACCGGCAGCATGATGACAGTGTTGGCGCGATCCGGCAGGCCGGCGATATCGATCCAGCTCAGATAGGGCAGGAAGCGGTGGGGTGGGGCGTATCCGTGCAGCATAGTTTGTATCCAGTCGATAAATAGGACAAAGTCGGGACAAGTTCGGGGCAAGTTCAAGGGCCGCCCGGCGCTTGGGATTCAGCGCGGCGCCAGCGGTAGATAGGCGGTGGCTTCGATCTCGATGAGCATGCGGTCGTCGGGCATCAGGCTATTGATGCCGACGACGGTGGAGACCACAGGCTCGCCGGGAAAGAACATCTTGCGTACCCGGTTGTAATAGGGGAAATGATCGAGATTGCGGAAGTACTGCACCAGCTTGAAGACGTCGGCCATGGAGCCGCCGGCCTGCTCGACGGTATCGCGAATGCGGGACAGCACGTACCAGCTCTGCGCCAGTATTGGCCCCTCCTTGGCGTCAACCGAGAATTCACCGGTTTCGCCGAGCGCGCCCCTGGCTTCGGCAGGCAAATCGGCATAACCCATGATCGCCAGCCCGCTTTGCGGGTCGATCGGCAAGACGCCCGACAGGAAAATGAAATCGCCGACGCGGCGGTAAGAGGCATAGCGGGCCAGCGGCGCGGCGCCCGCATTGATGGTTTTCATATTCATGGGGGATTCTGTATGTAGGGTTTAGTAATCGAGCACCAGTTCGGCGCTTGCCGAGCCGGCGCAACATACGGCGAGATAGCTCAGCCGTTCTTCATCGGTCAGGCAAGTGTCGCGATGGATCGGCGTGCCGCTCAGATAAGGCGTAACGCAGGAGCCGCAGATGCCTTGTTCGCAGACCGTCGCGATGTCGGCGCCGGCGGCGTGCAAGGCTTCGATTAGCGACACGCCGGTGGTAATGGCGATGCGGGTTCCGCTTTGCTTGAGCACCACCTCGTAGGCAGACAGCCCGGCGTCCGGCGTTTCGACGCTGGGCGGTGCGGTGAAATATTCATAATGGATGCGCGCCGGTTCCCAGCTCGTGCAGGCATCCTTGGCCGTTGCCATGAATCCCGGCGGGCCGCAGAAATACACATGCGCCGCCGGCGCTTGCGTTGCAATGATCTGCTGCAATTGTTCGGGCGCGGCGCGTCCTTGGCCGGCGAGGACGTCATCGAAGTAGAGCGTTGCACGCGCGGCCCAGGGCGCATTCGCCAGCCGCTGCGTCATCGGCATTTGCGTCGCGTCGCGTGCAAACAGGGCTAGTTCGAAAGACGCCCCGGCGCTGTGCAGCGCATCGGCCATGGCCAGCAGCGGCGTAAGTCCGATGCCGCCGCCCAGCAGCAGATGGTGCGGCGCGGCAGGAGCTAGCGGGAACAGATTGCGCGGCGCGCCGATGCGCATGCGCTCGTGCAGGCGCAGGCCGGTATGGGCCGCGAGCGAGCCGCCCTGGCCGCCATCTTCCCGTTTAACGGCGATTTCATAGCGGGACGCATCTGCCGGATTGCCGCACAGCGAATAGGCGCGCGTATGGCCGCCCGGTAATTCCACCATGATGTGCGCGCCTGCCTCGAAGGCGGGCAAGGGAACGTCGTCGGCAGCACGTAAATGAAAAAGCGTAATTTGCTCGGTCTGCTTTTCCAGCTTTGCGACGACGACATCGATGAATGGTAAGGCTGCGCTCATGAAAAGATAGATAGATTTGATTGTTCTATCAGATATTAAGCATTAATCGTACCAAGCCATACTGGGCCTATGCTGGCAGACAGGTCGAGAGTGAAAGGAGGTGCTTGCGGTGGAGGGAAAAATTAAACCCTGCGGCACCTTTTTTGGGCGGGCCGCACTGTTTCAAGGCGGAAATACGCGTGTCGCGCGTCAGTATGCGGCGCAGGCGTTATGCGGAGAGGTCCGGCAGCCCGCAAGCGTTGAGCACGAAGTTGGTCACTTCGCTAATAATATGATCTTCGTCGTAGGGCAGACCGCCGATGCCGGTGATCATGGCGCGGACCTGGATGTCGAAGTCCGCATAATGCTGCGTGAGCGCCCAGATGTGCATGAGCAGTAGGCGCGCATCCATCATTCTGATCAAACATTCATTCATCCATCCTTCCAGTTGTTCGACTTTGTGTTGTGCCGAACTGGAGGCTTCGGTCCAGTGTTTTTCGAGCAGTGCGCCGCCGCCCAGCACCTCGCGCGTGAAAATGCGGGACAGCTCCGGTTTCTGAAATGCATACAGCAGTTTTCTGCGGATATAGGTGCGTAAGACAGTGGCCGGATCGTCGGAAGAAGCATCGAACACAAACAGCACCGCCCAATCCTGCAATACGCTCTGCAGCAGACTTTCGTAGAGTGCTTCCTTGCTCGAAATATAGTAATAAAGCTGCGACTGCTTCAAATTGGCGCGTTTGGCGATGCTTTGGGTGGATGCGCCTTTCAAGCCGTGCAGGCTGAATTCGGCAATTGCCGCGGAACGAATGTCCGCCATGATGGCGTCGCGTTCTTTTTGCGCGCGGTTCTGGCGTGTAGCGCTGTGATTTGGATTTGAGCTCGGACTGGCGGCGCTGAATTTCATCTTATCTTTTAAATATTCTAGAAATTTTGAGAAACAAGGGCATTCGCTGCAACACAGAGCGGGAAGCATATAGCAAAAGGCCAAGCTTGAAGTTTGGCTTTTTGCTATTTGGTCCGAACGCCGTGATATGGCACAAGCTTTGCTTCATTCGTATTTGAATATAAGCGTGAGTATGAGCGTGAGTATAAGCGGTTAGTTATCGGGCGCTGCATGCCGTGCCGATAGCGGGACATTGCTCGTGAAGCCCTCGCATTTTGCCGATCGGCTTATAGACATTCACAACACGAGACCATGACCACCAGTTCTTTATTGATCACCAATACCACCGCCATCATGACCGGCTTGCCGGGCGCCGCCGCACGTCATGCCGGCCCCGATATCCGCGTCGTCGACGGCGTCATCGCTGCTATCGGCAAGCTGTTGCCGCAGCCCGGCGAACGGGTGCTCGACGGCAGCGACTGCATTGCCTATCCGGCCTGGGTGAATACCCATCACCATCTATTTCAATCGATGCTCAAGGGCGATCCGGGCGGCATCAATGCTTCGCTCACGCCCTGGCTGGCGACGGCGCCCTATAAATATCGCGGCAGCTTCGACGAACGCTTGTTTCGCCTGGCGGCGCGGATAGGCTTGGTGGAATTGATGCGTTCCGGTTGCGCCACGGTGGCCGATCACAACTATCTCTATTATCCCGGCATGCTGTTCGACAGCTCGGCGATTTTATTTGAAGAAGCCGAGGCGCTGGGACTGCGCTTCGTTCTATGCCGCGGCGGCGCGACGCAGGCGCGCCAACCCGAGGCGCAGTTGCCGAATGCGATGCGGCCGGAAACCCTGGACCGCTATCTGAGCGACATGACGCGACTGATTGGGCGCTATCATGACCCGGCGCCGGCGGCCATGCGCCGGGTGGTCATGGCGCCGACCACGCCGCTGTTTTCCGTCGCGCCGCAGGAACTCAAAGCGATGGCTGCGTTTGCGCGCGCTGCGGGTATTCGTTTGCACAGCCATTTATCGGAAACAGTCAGTTATCAGGAAAGCGCCCAAGCCAAATACCGCTGTTCCCCGGTTGAATTCGCCGCGCGCCAGGATTGGCTTGGCCCGGACGTCTGGTTTGCGCATCTGGTCAAGCTCGATGCCGAAGAAATCCGTTTGCTGGGCCAGACCGGCACCGGCATTGCCCATTGCCCGCAAAGCAATGGCCGTCTCGGCAGCGGCATTGCGCCGATACGTGAACTGGAACTTGCCGGCGTGCCGATTTCCATCGGCGTCGATGGCGCAGCCTCCAACGAGGCGGCGGATATGGTATCGGAAGCGCATGCGGCCTGGCTCACACAGCGCGCGCGGCGCGGCGAGCAAGCGCTGCCGGCCTATGCGGGCGGCACATTCGAAGGCGGCGCCGATGCGGCCACGGTCGAAGATGTGGTGCGCTGGGGCACGACCGGCGGGGCTAAAGTGCTGGGCCTGGCAGGATTGGACGGTGTGCAGGTGGGCCAGCAAGCCGACATCGCGCTTTACCGGCTCGACGATCCGCGGTATTTCGGTTTGCACGACCCGGCGCTGGGGCCGGTCGTGGCCGGTGGACGGCCTTATCTGAAATGCTTGCTGGTCGGGGGCAGGGCGGTGGTGGAAGATGACCGGATACCGGGGGTTGATCTGGTGGAATTGGGGCGGCAGGCGCGTACGGCTGTGCGGGCGTTGCTGGCTGCTAATTGATTGGGAGACGGCTGGCATGCGGGTTAGACCTACCAACAATAAGTTAGTCTAGGTTTTGCAACAAACCTTCTGCCGCCAGAATGTCTTTCAGGCTTTGTTCTTCCAGGTCATACACGCCGCGAGCCGCTTTCCAAACCAGCTTCTTTTCCTGCAACGCATACAAGGCGTGCTGCACATTGGGCACGTCGATCTTTGCCTCTTCGCCCGGCGATCCTGTCGATTGCATTGCAATACGATACTTGTCCAAAGTCGCAGCTTCGAAGGGGGCAAACTTTTGCCCGGCGGCAGCCATGACGCGAAGGACCGCTTGCTGGGTTGGTGTGAGGCTGCGAATGACCTTGCTCTGTACGCTATTCATTTCTTCAGCCAGCCGGTGCACTTCGACTGAAAACCTGTTGAAGATGGTCGTTGCATCTGCCTCAAAATCGAATCGGATCTGGTCGGCCGCAGCGCCGAGCAGCTCCGGCCGGTATCCGGCCTCAATAAACAATGGCCAAACCTGCTCTGGATCGAGTTCCACTGCGAGATTGGCTTTCTGACAGAACCATGCAACGAAATCTTTCCCCAGCATCGGGAATTTGACCATTGGAGCGCCGAAGAAGGCTTGATCTTTGCCATTGCGCAGCATGGCAAGCTTGTCCTGGTTTGAACCTGTGCAGAGGATGCGCAACCCAAAATGCTGGCTGCTGTTGAGCTCGTCACGCGCGGCCTTCAGCGCAAAAAGGGTATTGATCCCAGCCTCGGTAGTGATGGCGTGTTGCGCCTCATCGATGATCAGCACGATCATTTTCTTGGTTTCATCCGACAGGGCAACCAGCGCATCGGTCAGGGAGACTTCTTTGCCAATGCCCAGGCGGTCGAGATCAAAACTAAAAGCGCTACCGATGTTGACTTTGCTTAATCCGGCGCCTTTGAAGAGGCGAAGCAAGGCGCCTTCGGAGCTCGCCAGCGCGGCCCGAATTGCTGCGACGATGACCGTTCCTGGATCGGCACTTGGATTTGCCCAAAGGTCGGCATAGACGACCAATGCGTCTCCGGCCTCAAATGCTGGCCGAAGATCTTCGCGCACGAAGGTTGATTTGCCGGTGCGCCGTGGCGCGGCAACGAAAACGCCGGAACTGGCGGCGCTGCCGGCGCCAGGGTGAAGAACCTGCTTGGCCAAATTACTGGCTAATGCAGGACGGTGAAATAGTTCTGCCATGGCGTGCCAAATATAGGAAATTATAATTAATTATAGACAATTATTGTTGATTATAGTCCTCATGGCAAAAAATACGCATAAGCACTTAATCGTAAAGTTTTGCTCCAGATTGACGTAATTGCGATTGCCGTATGGTAATCACCGTCTCAATAACAAGTGCCTTCATCATTAGAGGCAAGAATCAAGGAGTTACTGCAAAAGATGAAAGTTATATACGCTGCAACATTGTTGTGTTTCGCTCTGGCGGGTTGTGCTTCCGCTCCGTCTGTACCGTTGTCGCCCGAGGTACAGCATCTTGAGCATCAGTTTATTTTGGTAAACGACGACCGCTCATTGCGGGAGGGGGCTAACCCAACATACGCACTTCTAGAATTTGGCCCGGGCGGATATAAGTTACTGGCGTTGTCCAAGTCATACATCCAGATGACCCGCGCCAACCAGGAAGAGCTCTTCATCTCAAATGGATTTACCAACGTGGTCCCAGCTTGGACAGGCTACTCGATCAAATACAAGGAAGACCCTATTACGGGTAAGCGAACGAACTATGTGTTTGAAGGCGGGAATGTCGACCGCAAAATTGCGTACTCCCCGGCAAGCTCAAATTTCGTCTATTCGGTGGGGCAGCAAGTGATGCCTACATTGGCCGGCTATGGCATTGCTCGCTACTACGGTTTGTCGATTTCCGAGGTGGGGAAATCGATCGCTCAAACGAACCTGCTTGACGAGGCGCGTGCGTGGAATTCCGGTGCGAAGCGTTATCCGGGCGTCGCCCCGCAAATCGTGCCGCTGACTCTGTCCCGGCAAGTCTGGCTGCTAATCAACTCTGGTGATGGCGAAACGGGACGTTACTATTTTGTCCCAACAAAGCTCACGACACAGTACGGCGAATACGTGGATGCCAGCGCCAACGTCTACTTCAAACACGTTGAAGGGATTGTCACTGACGTCAAAACCCCCATTGGCGACATGAAACGTTTCAAAGTCTATGGGTATTCGAAACGCACCGCAGGTGACAACTTCAGCTGTGCGAGAGCCATCATGGACATCGGTGCCCAGACGAATCTGGAGCAGCGTTTTTGCGGGAATAGTTCGGATGACGGCCTATGGTCACTTCCGCTGCTGTACGCGCAAAGTCCGGCTATCTCAGGTGAGATTAAGGTATTGACGGTCGAAGGACAGGCTTACAATCAAAACGGCACGAAACGCCCGATTCAGTCCCTCGGCATGAACGTCGGTCAACGATACGGTATCCAGGAATTCCACGTCCTGCCGCCGGCTGAAGCCGAACGCGTCTTGGCGACCTTCCGATAGACAGCTATCGGCGCGCGGGGGGCGTCTTTGAGCGTGCCAGGAAGGGCTGGCGCCATGCGGCATGGCAGGGCGTTTCCTGCAAATGCCGCATGGCGGGAAAGCTAAGTACTAAGTACTAAGCACCACGTACGGCTGCGGGAAGTAGTTCAAAGCGCCGGGCTGTGCCCGGTCTTTACGCCGGCCGCCTCTGCAATTACGCGGTGTGCGGGAACATATGTTTGCGCGCTTCTTCGTCCATCTCTGCCTTGAAGGTGAATTTTTCTTTCAATCCTTCGGCGCGTTGTGCTGCGGGACGGGTGTTGATTTCATCGAAATGACGCTTCAGATTCGGCAACGTGGTCCATGCTTCGGCTCCGAAGATGAACGGTACGGCGCGCGCCCAGCCCCAGACGGCCATATCGACCAGCGTGTAGGTTTCGCCCAGCATGTAGCGATGTTTTGCCAGTTGCGCATCGAGAATGGCGTAATGGCGTTGCGCTTCGAACATATAGCGATTGACCGCATATTCCTTCGGCTCCGGCGCCATGTGTTTGAAGTGGACCGCCTGTCCGGAGTAGGGGCCGATGCCGGTGGCGACAAACATCAGCCAGGACAACATCTGGCCGCGTGCAGCGGGCGTGTTCTCAGGCAGGAAGCGGCCGGTTTTTTCGGCGAGGTATAACAGGATCGCATTGCTGTCGAATATGGTGGCGTCGCCATCGACGATGGCGGGTGTTTTCGCGTTCGGATTGATCCGCAGGAAAGCCGGCTGGTGCTGTTCGCCTTTGCGGGTATCGACAGGGATCGTTTCGTACGGCAGGCCGGACTCTTCGAGGAAGAGTGCGATCTTAAGTGGATTCGGAGAAGGATGGTAATAGAACTGGATCATGCGGGAGTCCTTTGAAATGGGAAGGTGCATCTGGCTGCGCCGTGCGGCATGCAGCCTGGCGATAATACAGACATCCTTTGAACGCTGCAGACAGTCCCGGAAAATGCGTCAGGGACTGTTGTTGACCGCTGCGCAAGGCGAATCCAGCTACGGCCACCTCGGTGGCTGCTTCAACCTTGTGTGCTTGATGACATCGCTATAGATGGTGTTCTTCGAGCTCGTCGTCGATCGTGTACGAGATCGACGAAATACCCCATTCGGCCATTAGCATTAAATAATCCTCCATTCCCTCGTGGTCGGCTTCGTCAAATATGTCCCCGATTTGCTGCCGCTCATTCGGATGGTAATGTCGCGCGGCCGCCTCGACGATCTGTAATTTCGTTGCCGCGCGATCAACAGTCAGCGTCGCCTGACCCTCTGCTGTCTCGGTGGTGTAATCAATTTTGTATGTGTGCATTTTGGCCTCCTGCGTATTGCGGGTAGACCGGATTTTTCGGTATGGGTTCGCGTTTAAAATTCTGTATATCTACACAGTACCTTCATCAACAAACCCTCGTAGAAGTCGTATTATTCTATATAACTTGCTTTCTATGAGGGGATATGCCCATGCCTAAAAAGCTTTTGAACACGAATACGCTGCCCACGCGGGTGCAGGAACGCCTGAGTACCTGGGGGCGCTGTATCCACACGCAACGCTTGCGTCAACGCATCACTGCCGCCGACTTGTGCGAGCGCATCAGTATTTCGGAGGCTACCTTGCGCCGCTTGGAACGAGGCGATCCGGGCGCAGGTGTTGGCGCGTACATCACTGCGCTATTGATTCTGGGCGTGTTTGATGATGCAACACCTCCACTGACACCATCCCTATGGTCTGACTTTCCACACCGCAGAGTAAAGCTTAGCCGACAAGAACGAGGAATCGAAGAAGATGATGAATACTTCTAAGGCCCGGCTTTATTGCCACATCCGGCACGGCCTACGGATTTAAGCGCCGGCCTTGACCCCATGCAGTTCCCGCAGGCGTTCTTCCAGATAGTCCCCCGCCAGATAGCGCTCGGACAACTTCACATCGTTCCTTGGTTGAAAAAAGAACGGCAGGGAAATACGTGATAGCAGACTGCCGGGGCCGGTCGGATTTTGCACCCGGTGTGTGGTCGACGGATAATAACCGCCAGACGCTTCTTGCAGTATGTCGCCGATATTGACCACCAGCGTACCGAAATCGCAAGGCACGTCGTGCCATGCACCCTGACTATCCTTGACCTGCAAGCCGGGCTCGTTGGCGGCCGGCAGCAGGGTGATCAGATTGATGTCTTCATGCGGCGCAGCGCGCAATGCGCCCGGCGTTTCATCGCCGCGCAAGGGCGGGTAGCGCAGGATGCGCAGCAGGGTGGTTGGGCTGTCGCTAATCATTTGCGACAGAGGCACCGCGGCAGTGTGCGACGTATTTGAAGCACTTGATTAGGTTCATCCGGGTTTTGTGTGGGTATCCTTTAAATTTTGTCTCGGAGGTGATCCTTCGATACGCCGCCTTGCGGCTACTCAGGACGAACGGTTTTTCTCTAAATTTTCAGAAAAGCCCGTTTGTCCTGAGTAGGGCAAAGCCCGTGTTTTTCCGACCGTCCTGAGTAGCGAAGCGTATCGAAGGAAGGATCACCTCCGAGGTAAAACTTAAAGGATTTAACGCCCGTCTACAAGCGATATAAACCGCTTTCCTCGCCGCGCTGCACGCCCATGCCGTTTTGCGCCAGCCATTGCGTCCGGCGCGCAAACAGGCCAGGGGTGACAGCGTTGGCGCGGTCGATCAGTTCACGCATGCCGGCCGTGCGCAATTGGCCGTTCTCGACGCAGATCTTGCCGTTCACCATCGTTATGTCGACATCGCCGCCTTGCACCGCATGCACCAGGTTGTGATGCAAATTGAGGAAGGTCCCGGTCAGCAGCGGTGTCATGCGAGCAGTATCGGTGCGCACCGCGATCAGGTCGGCCGCTTTACCCACTTCCAGCGAACCGATCTCGCGTTCCATGCCAAGCGCACGCGCGCCGCCGATGGTCGCCATCTTGCAGATCGACCAGGCATCCAGTGCCTGTGCATCGAGCGCCGAGAATTTGGCCAGGAGAGAAGAAACCTTCATCTCTTCGAACATATCCAGATTGTTATTTTCCTTTTCGCCGTCCGTGCCCAGCCCCACGGCAATGCCTGCGGCCAGCAGTTTCGTCACCGGCGCAGCGCCGCTGGCGAGCTTCATGTTGCTGATTGGATTGTGGGCGACGCTGACATGGTGCGCCTTCAATAGCGCGATTTCTTCATCCGCCAGCCACACGCAGTGCGCCAGCATCACCTTGTGCGCGCCGAGCAAACCAAACTTTTCCAGCGCTTCGATCGGGCGCATCCGATAACGGCGGTGGGTTTCCTCGACGTCGAAGCGGCTTTCATTACTGTGCGTATGCAGGCCGACCTGGTATTCATGCGTCATGCGCGTGGCGCGATCCCAGGCGTCGGGCACCGCATAGAACATATGTTCCAGCCCGACCCAGACACTGATGCGGCCGTCCGCCTTGCCGTGCCATTGGCTAATCATGCGTTCGTTGGAATCCAGGGTTTCGAAATAATCATGTTCCGGGTGTTCCGCCACATACGGCACCAGCACCGCACGGATGCCGAGTTCTTGCGCCGCGCGCGCCGAGCCATCCATGAAGCGCCACATATCGACGATGGTGGTGGTCCCCGACAGCAAGGCTTCCGCATAGCACAACCATGAAGCAACCTCGGCTTCAGCGGCGTTCAATACCCGATGCATCGGATCGATATATTGCTGCAGCCAGGCCCATACCGGCAATCCTTCTGCAGTCCCGCGCAGCAGGCCTGAATGACAGTGCGTATTGATCAGACCGGGCATCAGCAGGCGATCCTTTAATACGCGTACCGGTGCGTCGGGATATTGCCGCCGTAAGCTGTCCGTCAATCCGACCGCGGCGATGCGGCCGGCGCCATCGATGAGCACCGCGCCGTTTTCGATAACCGCATTGTCGGCGGTCATCGGAATCACGTAGTCCGCGCAAAGAAGAAGAGAAGTCATCGGGGTGTTCCTTCGGTTTTGAAATAGTTAATTACATATGTTGGCACGGCTATTGCTTAGAGATCCATTTAAAAATCGCAGGATTCGGACGCGTCTTCGTTATCTATTGCGCAAGTTCAGCCAGATCATGCGCCAGGTTATTGTGCCGTTCCAATACGGCGCCCAGTTCAATCGTCGTACACTGCCCGTCGCGCACCACGACGCGACCGTTGATGACGCTGCAGTCAACATTGGCCGGCGTACAAAACACGAGCGCTGCAACCGGGTCGTGCACGGCGCCGCCAAAGCCGATCTGATCGAGCCTGAACATCGCGATATCGGCCGACATGCCGGGTTTGAGTGCGCCGATATCGTCGCGGTTAAGCACTTTTGCGCCACCGAGCGTGGCAATTTCCAGCGCCTGTCGCGCGGTCATCGCATCCGGTCCAAAGCCGACCCGCTGCAGCAGCATGGCCTGACGCACTTCGCCCAGCATATGGGCCGAATCGTTCGAGGCGGAACCATCCACGCCCAACCCGACCGGCACGCCCGCATCGATCATGCGGCGAATCGGCGCAATGCCGGAGGCCAGCCGCATGTTTGAACAAGGGCAGTGCGCAACACCGGTGCCGGTACGCGCAAAAAGCGCGATGCCGTCAGCATCGAGCTGGACGCAATGCGCATGCCAGACATCGTGTCCGACCCAGCCGCAATCCTCGGCGTACTCAGCCGGCGTCATATTGAATTTCTCCCGGCTGTACGCAATGTCGTTGACGTTTTCGGCCAGGTGCGTATGCAGCGAGACATCGAAGTGACGCGCCATCGCAGCCGATTCGCGCATCAGGTCGCGCGATACCGAAAACGGCGAGCAGGGCGCCACCACAATGCGCTGCATCGCATGGCGGCTACCGTCGTGATAGGTCTCGATCAGCCTTTGCGTATCGCGCAAAATCGCCTCTTCCCGTTCGACCACCCGATCCGGCGGCAGGCCGCCCTGCGACTGTCCGACGCTCATTGAGCCGCGCGCGGCGTGGAAGCGCATGCCGATTTTTCCGGCGGCCTCTATGCTGTCGTCCAGACGGCATCCGTTCGGATAAATATATAAATGATCGCTGCTGGTGGTGCATCCGGAGAGCATCAGCTCGGCCATCGCCGTCAAGGTGGAGACGTGGATCATCTCCGGCGTCAGGTTGGCCC
The DNA here is from genome assembly GCA_028291765.1 of Herbaspirillum sp. Classification (GTDB taxonomy): domain Bacteria; phylum Pseudomonadota; class Gammaproteobacteria; order Burkholderiales; family Burkholderiaceae_D; genus Herbaspirillum. The sequence goes on along the minus strand of JAQGNR010000297.1, from coordinate 9,166 downwards.
AGATGGGATACAGATTGCTCAGCCAATTGAACAGCTCGCCGTTTTGCGCCGCCGGAATAACCCGCGTCAGGCTTTGATACATATGATGATGCGTATTGATCAGACCGGGAATGACGACATGCCGGCTGGCATCGATGATCTGATCGGCCGAATGCGGCAGCGCCGCGCTGGGTCCGACCTGCTCGATCACATTGTCGCGAATGAACACCGCGCCGTCGGCGATCTCGCGCCGTTGCTCATCCATGGTGACCAGGAAACGTGCATTGCGAATCAAAAGAGTAGTGGACATACGCTCAATAAAAAATGGTTATTCGAATTTGACAGGACTAAAGCAGTTACCGTGCCACGGGAAAATAGTTAGGGCAACGCTGATTAAGCGCCATGGGGCGTGGCGTGATGTTGTGCTCCGTTCATGTCATTCCGGCGGCCTATGGCCGCCTCCCTTCTTTACTTCACTGCGCACAACATCACGCCACGCCCCATGGCGCTTAATCAGCGTTGCCATCGCACCTGGCCTGATTTGTGCCTATGCCGGATTGAAGGAATTTGCGGTAGCATGAACGCAGAGTTGCAATCAAAACAAGAGTGAATATTTATGAGAAAAAATCCCGGTGATCCTATTTCAGCGTCCGTCAAATCCATTACAAAACGGGGCAACGGCGCGGTGGATCAGAAAATCTACGATGCCGTCCTCAAGGCGGTGATGAGCCAGCGCCTGCCGCCTGGGACCAAACTGACAGAGGCGAGCCTGTGCGAATTATTTGCCGTCAGCCGGACATGGAGTTCCCGCCGTAATCATCAATGACCGCCACCTGATTTCCGGCGGGCAACCGGTAGATGTATTTGAACAGGCGTTGCTGCAGATCGCCAAGGGCGGATAAATCACGCCGTCCCGCCTGATCGCCCTCACGTTGTCATGCGACGGTAATATCTGCAAAGTATCCTAAGCACCCCTAATAATTTGGTGATTGCTCATGACTTCTTTTTCATCCCGCCGCCGCTTCCTGGTCCAAAGCGGCCTGGCCGCCGGCGGCTCCGCCCTGTCCGGTTCGCTCCTCCTTTCTGCATGCAGCACGCCGAGCGGCAGCGCGCCGATGATCGGCGCCAGCGATGCGGAGCGTCCGAAGATGCCGTCCGGCCTTCAGTTCGGCGACGTGACCGGAGATCGCGCAATCGTCTGGGGACGCAGCGACCGGCTTTCGCAAATGATTGTCGAATACGACACCACCGACCGCTTCACCAACCCCAGCCGCGTGATGGGGCCGTATGCCACCGCAGCCACCGATTTCACCACGCGCGTGGATCTGTCCGGCCTGCCGCTGGGACAATCGATTTTCACGCGGGTGCGCTACGTCGATCCGAACAATAGCCGGATCCAGAGCGAAACGCGGCTAGGCCAGTTCCGCACTCCGCCGCTGGCGGACGGCAAGCGACCGGTGCGTTTTCACTGGAGCGGCGATATGGCCGGCCAGGGATGGGGCATCAACCTGGAATTCGGCGGCGTCAAAATCTATGAGGCAATGCGCCGGCGCAATCCCGATTTTTTCGTCCATAACGGCGACACGATCTATGCCGATCGCGTGATCAAGCCCGAGCAGAAGGCCGAAGGCGGCCGCATCTGGAAAAACATCGTCACCGAAGAAGTCAGCAAGGTCGCCGAAACGCTGAAGGAATATCGCGGCCGCCATTCCTACAATCTGTTGGACGAACATGTGCTGCGCTTCTCCGCCGAAGTGCCGCAGGTCTGGCAATGGGACGACCATGATGTGACCAACAACTGGAGCGCCTCGAAGGATTTGAATGACTACCCGGAATATAAGGAAAAAAACCTCAACGTGCTGATCGCGCGCGGACGGCAGGCCTTTCTTGAATATTCGCCGATGCGTTCGGACAATCTGGGCGGCGTGCAGCGCATTTACCGCACTATTCCATACGGCCCGCTGCTCGACGTATTCGTGCTCGATATGCGCAGCTATCGCGGCCCGAATTCGAGCAACAAGCAAACCGTCGAAAGCAGCGACACGGCCTTCATCGGCAATACCCAACTCGACTGGCTGGTGGCCGAACTGAAGGCGTCGAAGGCGACATGGAAAGTGATCTCGGCCGACATGCCGCTGAGCCTGGGCGTGGAGGACGGCAAGGACGCCAAGGGCGATGAAAAGTGGGAAGCGGTCGCCAATACCGACGACGGCGCGCCGTTAGGTCGCGAACTGGAAATCGCGCGTTTGCTCAGGAATATCAAGGACATTCCCAATATCGTCTGGATCACGACCGACGTGCATTATTGCGCCGCGCATTATTACGATCCGGCGCAGGCGCAATTCAAGGACTTCTCCCCGTTCTGGGAATTCGTAGCCGGGCCGCTCAACGCCGGTTCGTTCGGGCCGAACAAGCTGGACAAGACTTTCGGTCCGAAGGTCGTGTTCGAAAAATGCCCTCCGGCGCCCAATTCGTCGCCTTTCGCGGGCTTCCAGTTCTTCGGCGAAGTCAATATCGATCCGCAATCGAAGACCCTGAGCGTCGATCTGATCGATCTGGACGGTGTGTCGCAGTTCAAGCAAACGATCAATCCGATCGGGATTTAAGCGTCGGCGCGGATACGCCCTGTTACGCCGTTTTATGCTGCATTCCGATGGCATAAAGCGGCGTATTCGCATCAACCTTCGGCAGGCCCTAGGAGTCTGCGCGGCAGAAGCAATCTGATTCAGCGCCAAATTTTTGGATCTATCAGAAAGCGCCACAATCGATTTTTTCAACCAAGGTAAGGGGTGAAGGGCCCCTGAAAAATCAAAGGTGAAATGCGGAAGGCCAAAAACTCTTCGCGCTCCCAACCCTTAAACCAGAAATTTATACACCGGCTCTACAATTAAACGGTGAAAGCACTAGTCCTAGAAAAGCCGACGGCATTGAAGGGCCACCCTTCATCAACTTTGGCCGTCTAGAACGTAACCTTATAGGACGGGCGGCAACGCGTCCGCAGCACCGCCGCCGCCAGATAGGGACACCCCGGCAGCGCAAGCGCACAGCCGCCACGCGCAAGGCCTAGCAACCGCCAACTGGTAACTAGGCTGGTGACTAAATTCATCAGAAACGAAAAGGCCAATCCGAAGATTGGCCTAAGTATTTGATTCTATTGGTCGGGACGGAGTGATTCGAACACTCGACCCCTTGCACCCCATGCAAGTACGCTACCAGGCTGCGCTACGCCCCGACTAGCCGGCAATTATAGCAGAGCTCCCGGCACCTCCTCAACCCGAATTACGCAAGCCGGCGGCAATGCCATTGATCGTCAAATGAATCCCGCGCTGCACCCGTTCTTCAAGCGCGCGGCCGGCTTTGGCGTTGGCCCGATGCCGCTTGAGCAGCTCTACCTGCAAGTGATTCAGCGGGTCCAGATAGGCAAAGCGATTCTTGATCGAGCGCGCCAGCAAAGGATTGCCGGCCAGTCTATCTTTGCTGCCGGTGATCGCATTCAGATAGCCGATGGTGCGCTCATGTTCGCCTAGCATGCGCTGGAAAATCGTCTTGCGCAGCTTCTTGTCCGGCACCAGATCGGCGTAGCGCGAGGCCACCGCCATATCGGTTTTCGATAACACCATGTCCATGTTCGACAGCAGCGCCGCAAAGAACGGCCATTGCTTGAACATCGCGCGCAGGATCGTCATTTTCTTTGCCATGGCAGCTTTGTCGGCGCCGTCCTCTTCCATCCATTCGCCCACCGCGCTGCCGAAGCCGTACCAGCCCGGCAATAGCAGGCGGCATTGACCCCACGAAAAGCCCCAGGGAATCGCCCGTAAATCTTCAATTCTTTGAGTCGATTTGCGTGAAGCCGGGCGCGAACCGATGTTCAGTGCGGCGATTTCGGCAATCGGCGTGGAGGCAAAGAAATAGTCGGTAAAGCCCGGCGTTTCATAGACCAGATTGCGGTAGGCGGCATAGGCGCGATCCGATAAATCGGCCATCACCTTTTCGTATTCGGCCAACGCCCGCGTGTGTTTGGCTTCCAGCACCGGCGGCGTCAGGCTGGCTTCCAGCGTTGCGGCAACCAGGGTTTCCAGATTGCGCCGGCCGATTTCCGGATTGGCAAATTTCGAGGCTATCGTTTCGCCTTGTTCGGTCAAACGAATTTGCCCCTGCACGGTGCCGGCCGGTTGCGCCAGGATGGCCTGATAGCTTGGGCCGCCGCCGCGGCCGACAGTACCGCCCCGGCCATGGAACAGGCGCAGTTTGATGCCGGCCCGATCGAATACTTTTACCAGCAGCGTTTCTGCTTTGTACAATTCCCAGGTCGAAGTCAGGAAGCCGCCATCCTTATTTGAGTCGGAATAACCCAGCATCACTTCCTGCAGGCTGCCTTGCTGTTTGATCAGCTGCGCCACCTGCGGCAAGGCCATCCATTGCGCCATGATGTCGGCGGCGACGCGTAAATCGGGAATGGTTTCAAACAGCGGCACCACCATCAATTCCATAATGGCCGGACCGGCCGCGCCAGGATGCAGCAATCCCATTTCCTTTTGCAGCAGAATCACTTCCAGCAGATCGGACACCGCTTCGGTATGCGAAATAATGTAATTGCGAATCGCCCGGGCGCCATAACGGTCGCGTATTTCACGCGCGGCGCGCAGCACAGTCAGTTCGGAATAGGTCTCGGCCGAATAGTTGTTATAAGGCGAGAACAGCAGCCGCGGCTGGTCGATTTCGGCCAGCAGCAAAGCCACTTTTTCCGTTTCGGAGAGGCCTGCATAGTTGGATTCGACTTGCGCATGGGCGAACAATTCGCTCAGAACGCGTTCATGCACATCCGAACTTTGGCGCAGATCCAGCGTGGCCAGATGGAAACCGAAAATCTGCACCGCACGTTTCAATCCCGCTAGCCGCGGTTTGATGAGTGCCGTGCCATGATTGGCCGTCAATGAATCGACCAGGATTTGCAGGTCGGCAATGAAGACGTCCGCGTTCGGATAGTGCGGCGCGGCGCCGACTTCGTGGCGCAGGATATTGACCGCGCCCAACTTGCGCGCGGTGGCGGCAAGGCGGGCATAGATGCCGATCAGCGCGCGCCGGTACGGTTCGTCCGCGCGGTGCGCCGATTGGTCGGGCGAGCCCTTGGCCAGCGTACTGAGGGCTTCACTGATGTCGACCATCAGCGTCGAGATCGACAGCTCTGCGCCCAGCGCGTGCACTTCTTCCAGATAAAAATCGAAAATGGTGGTGGATTGGCGGATCAGCGCCTGCTGCATGGTGGCGGCATTGACGTTGGGATTGCCGTCGCGGTCGCCGCCGATCCAGCTACCCATTTGCAGATAGGATGCTGCGTCGGTTGCGGCTGCGTCTGCACTTGTACTTGCACCTGCGCTGCCGCCACGCCGGCTGCGGGATGGAAATTGCGTGGCAATCTGGGATTCGATATCGTCATACAGCGCAGGTAATTCGCGCAGGAAGGTAATACGGTAATACGACAACGCGTTATCGATTTCATCGACCACCGTCAGCTTGCTGTAGCGCAACATGCGGGTTTGCCAAAGCGTGGCGATACGGGCGCGTATCAGCGCGGTGCAGTGATCGCGTTCCTTGGGTGTCAGCGGGTTGTCGCGCTGCGCCAGCAAGCGGGCGATCTCGCCTTCGGCGTCCAGAATACTTTTGCGCTGGACTTCGGTCGGGTGCGCGGTGAGCACCGGTGAAATCAGCGCATCGCCCAGGAATTTGCGTACCTCGGCGCCGCTCACGCCGGCCTGGTCGAGCTGCTTTAAGGCATATGTCACGCCGCCGGGCTGCTCGGGCGAGCCGGCCAGCAAATGGGCGCGGTGGCGGCGATTGTGGTGCTGGTCTTCGGCGATATTGGCCAGATGCGAAAAATAGGAAAAGGCCCGCACCACTGAATTAGTCTGGTCGCGCGTCAGTTTCTTGAGCAACTGATCGAGCTCTTTGGCGGCGCCGACATCGGATTCGCGGCGAAAGCGCACCGCGGTCTGGCGAATGGTTTCAACGACATCGAAAACAATATCGCCTTCCTGTTCACGGATGACATCGCCCAGCAACCGGCCCAATAGCCTGATATCTTCTTTTAATGGCGCGTTTTTGTCTTCGATCGATGTGCGGCTTGGCTGTACCGCTGTTTTGCTTGCTGTTTTCGTTACTGTTTTTGCTACTGTTTTTGTTGGGGATTTTATTTTGGTTGCCATAAAATTAGGATGCGTCAGTCAGAATGAAAGATCAAATCGGCAGCGCTCAGATGTGAGGCTGCCGCAATAGATACAGAATGCTGCGTGCTAAAATTTGTCACTTTTAGGAATTGCCGCTTCAGCGATTCTTTTTTTTATCTTTGTTCATTCCTGAATTCATACCTAATACAAATACATAATGCAGACGCTACGCTGGCCGGCGTTTCATTTTGAAAGCGCAATGTGAAAGTTTCTCTCCCTTCCAAACTGGTAATCGCCTCGCGTGAAAGCCGTCTTGCCATGTGGCAGGCCGAACACGTGCGTGATCGGCTGGCATTATTATATCCGCAGTGCAGTATAGAAATTCTCGGTATGACCACACGCGGCGATCAAATTCTGGACCGTGCCTTGTCCAAGGTCGGCGGCAAGGGTTTGTTTGTCAAGGAACTGGAAGTGGCGATGGCCGACGGCCGCGCCGATCTCGCCGTGCATTCGCTCAAAGATCTGCCGATGGAGTTGCCCTCGGGTTTTACGCTCAGTACGGTGCTGGAACGCGAAGACCCGCGCGATGCATTTGTATCGAACGATTATGCGTCGCTGGCCGATTTGCCGCCGGGCGCGGTGGTCGGCACCAGCAGCTTGCGGCGTCAGGCGCTGATCGCGGCCCGGTTTCCGGCGCTGGTGATTAAACCCTTGCGCGGCAATCTGGACACCCGGCTGGCCAAGCTGGACCGGGGCGAATACGCGGCAATCATTCTGGCGGCTGCCGGCTTGAAGCGGCTGGGCTTGCCGCAGCGCATCAAGGCCCTGATCGAACCGGAACAGAGTCTGCCGGCGCCGGGGCAGGGCGCGATGGCGATTGAAATTTTGAGCAGCCGCAGCGATCTGGCCGAGATGCTGGCGCCGTTGAATCATCGCGACAGTGCGCTGGCAGTCACGGCCGAACGTACTTTGTCGCGTTATTTCGGCGGCAGTTGCCAAATTCCGCTGGCCGCGTTTGCGACCGTGGACGGCCCCATCATGCATCTGCGCGCAATGGTGGCGACACCGGATGGCCTGCAGGTGGCGGCCGCCGAAATCAGCGGACCTGCCGATGCGCCCGCGGAGCTGGGGCAGCGCATCGCGCTGATATTGCAAGAGCGGGGCGCTGTCGCCATTCTGGACGCGTGCCGGGACGCATGATGCGCGCCGCAGCCGTGGTCATCACACGGCCGCGCGCGCAGGCGGAGGCGCTGGCGCCACATATCGCCGCATTGGGATTGCGCCCAGTGGTGTTTCCTCTGCTCGATATCCAGCCGCTCGATGACAGCACTGCCTTGCAGGCGACGCTGCATGATTTGCAGTCCTATGCGATGGTGATGTTTGTCAGCCCGAATGCGATCGACGCAGCGTTTCGTCATATCGACCGTTGGCCGGCCGCGGTGGCGATCGGGATCGTCGGGGCCGGTAGCATGGCGGCACTGGCGCGCCATGGCCTGGATACATCGAACACCCATATCATCGCGCCGGCGTCCGCCGAAAAAACCGATTCGGAAGGGCTCTTTGCCGCGCTCGACGAGAACCAATTCAAAAGTCAATTGCCAGGCCGGCGCGTATTGATCGTGCGCGGGCCGGCCGGCCGCGATTTTTTAAGCGAGGCATTGCAGCAGATCGGGGTACAGGTCGAGCATGTCAACGCCTATCGGCGCGAGGCGCCGGTCTGCGACAGTGCCGCCGTTGCACAATTACGGGAACTGCTGGACATCGATAGCGTCTGGATCATTACCAGTTCCGAAGCATTGGGAAATCTGATGCAAATGCTGGCGCAAACCAGCGTGCAAGCCGCCCTTGGCGACGCTGTAGCTAAAATACGACAAAAGAAAATCATCGTCCCGCATCCCCGAATCGCAGCAGCGGCGCGGCTTGCCGGGTTTTCCCACGTAACCCTTACTGGATCAGGCGACGAACGGCTGCTTGCCGCGTTACAATCGGACCCATGAACGAATTGCCATCGCCCTCGGACTCTCCGCAGTCCACCTACGCCCAGTCTGCCGCAAACGTCACGCCGTCTCTTCCGGCCTCGGATGCGTTCGCTGGTCCACCAATTTATGCGTCCCGCGGCGTATCGCGGCGCTGGCTGTATTTGCTGGTGCTGCTGATGCTGCTTGGCTTTGCCGGGCAATGGTGGTACGCCCAAAGAGAGATGCGCGGCTTGCGCGAAGAGATGGCGCGGCGTTTGCAAAGCGGCGACGTCAGCAATAATGAAATTCGCGGCGTTGTCAAAGCCCTGCAGGAAGATACCCGTGAAGTCCAGTCCAAGGTCAGCGTGCTCGACAGCAAGCAGACCGAATCGCAAAGCCAGCAATTGGCGCTGGAGCAGTTGTACCAGGACCTGTCGAAAAATCGCGATGAATGGGCTTTGTCCGAAGTTGAAGGCGTGTTGTCTACGGCTAGCCAGCAGTTGCAGCTGGGCGGCAATGTTCAGGGCGCCCTGATCGCATTGCAAAATGCCGACAAGAGCCTGTCGCGTTCCGACAAACCCCAATTTATCGCCATCCGGCGCGCCATTGCGCGCGATCTGGATCGCCTGAAAGCCTTGCCGACAGTAGATGTGCCAGGCATCGCATTGCGTCTGGATAGCGTGATCGGACAAATCGACGGCATGCCTTTGCTGGCCGACGAAAAGCCGGTGGTGTCGGTCACGCCGCCGAAAAAGCCGTTGCGGGTCATGCCGAAGATGAAAGCCGGCGATCCGGCTACGGCTGCAGCGGGCAGCAATACCGCCGGCGCCAATGGCAGTGTCCGCTCCGACTGGATGATGCAGGCGCAAGATATATGGCAGAGCCTGAGCGCCGAACTATGGACCGATGTGCAGCAACTGGTGCGTGTGCGCAGCGTCGATACGCCGGATGCCCTGTTGCTGTCGCCGACCCAAGCCTATTACGCCCGAGAAAACCTGAAATTGCGCTTGCTCAACGCGCGCCTGGCGTTGCTGTCGCATAACGAAGAAGCTTTCCGCAGCGATT
>JAQGNR010000294.1 GCA_028291765.1 Herbaspirillum sp. | reverse complement strand
AGGTAAAGAAGGGAGGTGGCCGCAGGCCGCCGGAATGACACGAACGGAGCACACCATCACGCCACACCCCAGCGGACGGCGCCTTAACTGAACGGCGGCACCGCCACCGCCACCGCCCCCGCGGAATCAAATACCAAATACCTATACATAATCACTGGAGAAACAATCTTGGAAAAAGTCAGAGCAGCAGTCAAAGTAGGCCCGAGCAAAATTGAAATGCAGGAATTCCCGATGCCGGAGATTCCGGAAAACGGCGACTCCGCCTTGATGAAAATCGAAGTTGCCGGCATCTGCGGCACCGACGTCAAGATGTACAAGGAAGAGCTGAAGACGGGCGGCCCGGTGATCATGGGTCACGAAAACATCGGCATTATCGTCAAGGCCGGCAAGGAATTTACCGCGCGCAAAGGCTTCAAGGTAGGCGACCGCGTTTTCGTCGAGCATTACGTGGCTTGCGGCAAATGCGAATGGTGTCATCAAGGCGAATACCGCCATTGCGAAAATACCGACTGGCGCTCCAATCCGGACGGCATTCGCTACGGCTATTCGACCTCCGACAAGCCGCCGCATCTGTGGGGCGGTTTTGCCGAATACATGTATCTGCCATGGAATTCGGTGGTCCATAAAGTACCCGACGGCATGTCGGCTGAACGCGCCGGTCTGGTCACACCGATGGCCAACGGTATCGAATGGGCCTTGTTCGACTCCAAAGTCGGCTACAACTCCGTGGTGCTGATCCAGGGGCCGGGCCAACAAGGTTTGTCCCAAGTGGTGGCCTGCAAACAAGCCGGCGCCAAGCTGATCATCGTCACCGGCACCACCAAGGACGCGGCCCGTTTTGAAGTCGCCAAGAAACTGGGCGCCGATTTCGTGATCGACGTGCAGACGGAAAATCCGCTGGCGCGCATCATGGAAGTCACCGGCGGCTACGGTGTCGATGTCTCGCTCGATTGCACCGCCGGCGCGGGTACTGCAGCGATCCTGCTCGGCGTGGAAGCGATGAAGCGCAAGGGCGGCACATTGCTGATTCAAGGCGAAATGGCTGAATTCCCGAATTTCCCGATCGGTAAAGTGACGGTCAAATACATCACCATCAAGAGCGCGCGCGGCCATAGTTACAAGGCATGCGAACTGGCGCTGCAGCAATTGGCATCGACCCGTTTCCCGCTCGATTTGCTGACCACGCATCGTTTCCGTCTGGACGAAACCGAAAAAGCGATCAAGGCGGTGACCGGCGAAGGTGAAATCAAGGGCGCGGTGCACGTTTCGCTGATGCCATGGCGCACCGTGGAAGACACCGAAAGAGACGCTGCAAAGGCAGCAGCGGCAGTCTGATGAGCGATACGCACAATGCAGTAGCTGAGACCGCCGCAGTCGCCGAACCTGCACGCATTCCGGTGACGGTTTTAACCGGCTACCTCGGCGCCGGTAAAACCACGCTGCTCAACCGCATTCTGTCGGAAGACCATGGCCGGCGGTATGCGGTCATCGTCAATGAATTCGGCGAAATCGGCATCGACAACGATCTGATTCTGAATACCGATGAAGAGCTGTTCGAGATGAACAACGGTTGCATCTGCTGTACTGTGCGTGGCGATCTGATCCGCACCTTGCACGGCTTATTGGCCAAGGGCGGTAATTTCGACGCGATTATTGTCGAGACCACCGGCCTGGCCGATCCCGGGCCGGTGGCGCAGACCTTTTTTGTCGACCACTTCCTGCAAGCCCGGACCGCGCTGGATTCGGTCACCACGGTGGTGGACGCCAAACATATTTTTTTACGCCTTGCCGATAGCCGCGAGGCCGTCGAGCAAATTGCCTTTGCCGACCAGATCGTGTTGAACAAGAGCGATCTGGTCACCGAGCAAGAATTGCGCGATATCGAAGCGCGTTTGCGGAAAATTAATCCGCTGGCGCCGATTCACCGGGCGCAGCGTTCCAACGTTGCGTTGGACAAAGTACTCGCACGCGGCGGTTTCGATATCGAGCGCATCGTTTCGCTGGAGCCGGATTTCCTGCAGCCGGCGCATGGGGAAGAAGGGCATGTGCATGATGCGCATTGCGGTCATGATCATCACGATCATGATGATTGCGACGAACATGGTCACGAGCATGAGCACGAAAATAAGCACGAACACACACATACGCAGCACGATCACGAACACGATAGTGGCATCGACAGCATCGGCCTGAGTTCGGCGCAGCCGATGGACGCGACCCGGATCAGCCTCTGGCTGAACGCATTGATCGCCAGCAAAGGCGCCGATATCCTGCGCGCCAAGGGCATCATCGATGTCCAGGACGAACCGCGGCGGCTGGTTTTCCAGTCGGTTCACATGGTGCTGGAAGGCGACTTGCTGCAGCCCTGGAAGGCCGAGGAGCGCCGTTACAGCAGATTAGTATTTATTGGCCGCAATCTGGACAAGGATGCGCTGCGCGCAGGCTTTGAATCCTGTATTTCGACCGGGAGCAAATAATGGAAAAACCGGCATACGGCACGATGGATGTTTCAAGCTGCGCGGTGGCGGTGACGGATACCCGTTATCGTATCGACAGCCCCAATTCGCAGCGCCGTTTCATCGAGGTGATCGGACTGGGCAGCGGCGGCGAGGAAGTGGCGAAGATGGTCGAGGCCAGAGCGCTGGCCGATGTGCATGTGGTGATACCGGATGCCAACCGCGCGCTGCAACTGCTGGACGGTACCGATATGCTGTTCATCATCACTTGCGATGGCGACGATGTCAGCCTGGCGCCGGTCTTCAAGCAGGCGGCTCGCCGCCTCGGTGTGCAGATCACGGGCATCTTCATCCACGATCCTGCGGTGCGGCCGGAACCGGTCAGCTTTGCTACGCTGCGGGCTTCGTCGGATATCCTGGTGATTGCATCGAGCCGCGATTATGCGATCGATATGCTGATCCAGCTCGGGGCTTGAGCTCCTGCTCTGCTGGACAATCCGCAAAAATTCATTCAATTCGTGTTGCTAAATTGTTCGCATGATTCCGTTATGCAGAACGATGTTTCGCATAGTTTCATTAAACCGAAATATGTGATTAGATGCGATATCGGCAAAGTTAAGATCAAAAAAAAAGGAGCAGAGAGATGGCTAAAATCGGTTTCACCCTGGATGGTAAAAAGGTATCGGTCGACGCCGATCCATCAATGCCGCTGCTATATGCCCTGCGCGACGATCTCAAGCTGAACAATCCAAAATTCGGATGTGGCCTGGCCCAATGCGGCGCTTGCACTGTGCAATTGAACGGCGGCGCAACCCGTTCTTGCGTGCTGCCGGTGTCCGCCGTGCAAGGGCAAAAAGTCACCACCATTTCCGGCCTCGGCACGCCAGAAAAACCACATCCGCTGCAGACTGCCTATATCGAAGAGCAAGTGCCGCAATGCGGTTATTGCATCAACGGCTGGATGATGACCGGCGCCACTTTACTCGATCAAAATCCGAACGCATCCGACGCCGAGATTCGTGAAGCCTTGTCCGGCCTGAAGTGCCGTTGCGGCACCCATCTGGCCATTTTGCGCGCCATCAAGCGTGCGCAGGCCGAGATGAAAAAAGGAGTGACAGCATGAACCAGGAACCCGGTGTATCGATGAAGCGCCGCCAGTTTCTGGCGGCTTCAGGCGCGTTGGTGGTGTGTGCAACCGCGCCTTGGCAGCTCGCGGCTGCCGCGCCAATAGACCAGACCGGCAGCACCCCCGCCGGCGGCGCGGCGATTCCGCTCAAACCGTTGCTGGAACCTACGGAACTCGATTCCTGGGTCGCTATTTTGCCGGACGGCAGCGTCAACGCTTACTTCGGCAAAGTCGATCTGGGGCAAGGCCTGGAAACGGCCATCGCGCAGATTGTGGCCGAGGAGCTCGACGTCCGGTTCGAGAAGGTCCATATCTATATGGGCGATACGAATATCGCCATCAATCAGGGCGGTGCTTCCAGCGCGCTCGGGATTGCTGCCGGCGCCAAGCCGATGCGCAATGCCGCCGCCGAGGCGCGCCGCTTGTTGATCAATATGGCGTCGGAAAAACTCAATGTGCCGGCGGATCAGCTAGTGGTCTATGACGGCTTGGTTGCCCCGCGCAATAATCCGTCGCGTGGCGTTACTTATGCCGATCTGGTCGGCGGCAAATACTTCAATTCCAAGGTTAAATGGAATAAGCACGAAGGCAATGAGCTGTATATAGAAGGCACGGCCAAGCCGAAATCGTTTAAAGATTACACCGTGGTCGGCAAGCCCTTCCCGCGTAGTGATGTCGCCTGGAAAGCATTCGGCACCGATGGCTTTGTCAGCGATGTGCGCTTGCCGAATATGCTGCATGCGCGCATGGTGCGCACGCCGCACGCCGGCAGCGTGCCGGTGGCCGTGGATGCGGCATCGATTGCCGGCATCAAGGGTGCGCGCGTGATTCAGGAAAAGAATTTCCTGGCGGTCGTGGCCGAAAAAGAATGGGACGCGGTGCGTGGTGCGCAGATGCTCAAGGTGCAATGGAGTGCGCCGGGCAATCCTTTCCCCGAGGAAGGAAAACTGTTCGATCATATCCGTTCGGCCAAGGTCGAAAAGCGTGAGGAAGAAGTCAAGAAAGGCGATGCGAAGCAGATATTGGACGGCGCCAAGGATGCTAATGGTAATGGCAAGATTCGGATTGTCGAAGCCGAATATCACTGGCCGTTTCAGTCGCACGCGAGCATGGGGCCATCGTGCGCGGTAGCGGACGTCAAAGCGGATAGTGCCACCATCTGGACCGGATCGCAAAAGCCGCATTACGCGCGCGACGGCGTGGCCAATATGCTGAACATGAAGCCGGAACAAGTGCACGCGATCTGGATCGTGGGCGCCGGTTCATACGGCCGTAACGATGCCGGCGATGCGGTGGTCGATGCCGCGGTGCTGTCGAAGATCACCGGCCGGCCGGTACGGGTGCAGGGCATGCGGCGCGACGGCACCGCCTGGGATCCCAAGGCGCCGGCCTCGATCCATCGCGGCCGCGCTGCGCTGGATGCCGACGGTAATGTGCTGGCCTACGAATTTACCGCCAAGGGATTTTCCCGCACCAGTATCAACAGTAACGAAAGTTATCCGGGCGATAGTCTGGCCGGTATGGAGATGGGAGCGGCGCTCAAGCCGGGCAAGGCCTTCGGCGTGCCTGCGGAAGCCTATACCTTTAGCAATAAGCTGTTGGCATGGGAAACCATCGGACCGCTGCTGGACCGCGCCTCGCCATTGCGCACAGCGCACATGCGCGATCCGGTCGGCCCGCAAACGCACTTTGCCAGCGAGCAGTTCATCGATGAAATTGCGGTCGCCTCCGGTACCGATTCGGTCGCCTTCCGTCTGAAGTATCTGACCGAGCCGCGGGACCGGGCCATCATCCAGGCGGTGGCTGATAAATCCGGTTGGCAAGCGGCCGTTGCGCCACGCCGTCAACGCGATGGCAGTCTGATGCTGGGACGCGGCATCGCCTATGCGCGACGCAGCGGCACCTTTGTGGCCGTGGTGTCGGAGATCGAAGTCAATCCGCAGACCGGTCGCATTTGGGTTCGTAAATTCACTGTGGGACATGATTGCGGATTGATCGTCAATCCACGTCAATTGCATAACGTGATCGAAGGCGCATTGGTGCAGGGGCTGTCGCGCGGCATGTTCGAGCAAGTGCATTTCGATACCGATATGGTCACCAGCGTCGATTGGAAAACTTACCGTATCGTGGATATGACGGATGCGCCGGGGCACGTCGATATCGTGATGCTGAACCATCCTGAGGCGATGCCGACCGGTGCGGCCGAGGCGACTTCCCGTGTTGTGCCGGCATCGCTGGCGAATGCTTTCTTCGACGCTACCGGGGTGCGTTTGCGCCGCGCGCCGTTGTCGCCGGAAAATGTGCTGGAGGCGTTGAAGGCTTAAGGGTTGTGGGGATAGTTGATAAATAGTAAATGTTCTTTAGGTTTTAGGTGCAGTGGTGACCCTTCGATACGGGCTTCGCCCTACTCAGGGCGAACGGGGGGTTTTAAAAATTTCACCAAAACCCCATTCCTGCGGCCTCAGGGCGAACCGGGGTTTTTAAAATTTCACCAAAACCCCATTCCTGCGACCTCAGGGCGAACGGGGGTTTTAAAAATTTCACCAAAACCCCATTCGGCCTGCAGGCTGCTCAGGGTGAACCGGTTTCTTTAAATTTTAAAAAAAGACCGTTCGTCCTGAGTAGGGCGAAGCCCGTATCGAAGGATCACCACCGCAGGTAAAACTTAAAGGATTTCAAAAATACCCCACAAAAGTCTGAAAAACCCGAATTGTAATTAAATCCCGCTCATCCCACCCTCCGGCCGATCCATTTAAATTCATTTGAGATCAGCCTCCCAATCGCGTTAAAATAGCCCCCTCCCCGAAACAATTTTCCAAAGCATTCTTGTGAAGCTAGGCCCTTATTTTTTGCACAATAATGTGTTT
>JAQGNR010000293.1 GCA_028291765.1 Herbaspirillum sp. | reverse complement strand
CACTGTATGCAGCGTGCTGGCTTTTAACGAAACGTTATCGTGTTCGGCGATGACAAGAACGGACATGATTGGCTTCCTATTTGAGAGGGACGATCGCGGGCATCCTTTAAATTTTGCCTCGGAGGTGACCCTTCGATACGGCTTCGCCCTACTCAGGGCGAACGGGGTTTTGGTGAAATTTACAAAAAAACCCGTTCGCCCTGAGTAGGGGGAAGCCCGTATCGAAGGGTCACCTCCGAGGCAAAATTTAAAGGATGCCCGCAGAAAACGCTGAAGAACCTACTATCGTCCCCTTCAAATAGAAAGTCCATCATGTCCGTTCTTGTCATCGCCGAGCACGATAACGTTTCGATAAAAGCCAGCACGCTGAATACAGTCACTGCCGCGACACAATGCGGCGACGAAATTCACCTGCTGATCGCCGGCCATCAATGTGATGCGGCGGTTGACGCCGCCGCCAGGATCAGTGGCGTTTCCAAAGTGCTGGTCGCCGATGCGGTGCAATTTGCCGATGGGCTGGCTGAAAATATTTCTCAGCAGGCGCTGGTGCTCGCTTTGACTGGCGGGTATTCGCATATCTTGGCGCCGGCGACGGCTTACGGTAAAAACATTCTCCCCTGCGTCGCGGCCAGGCTGGATATCGGCCAGATATCGGAGATTACCAAAGTGATTTCCCCCGATACCTTCGAGCGCGCCATCTATGCAGGCAGCGCCGTGGCCACGGTGCAAGCACTGGATAAGATGAAAGCGATCACGGTGCGCACGGTCAGTTTCGATGCTGCCGGCACAGATGCCGAGGGATCTGCGCAAGTGCAGGCCATCACCGCAGCTGCGGATTCCGGTAAGTCGGTTTTCGTGTCGCGCGATCTGCTTGCTTCCGAACGGCCCGAGCTGGCGTCGGCCCGCGTTGTGGTCGCGGGAGGGCGAGGGCTGGGATCAAGCGAAAATTTCAAGATTCTGGAGCCGCTCGCCGACAAATTGGGCGCGGCAATGGGCGCTTCAAGGGCCGCGGTGGATGCCGGCTTTGTGCCGAACGATCTGCAAATCGGCCAGACCGGAAAGATTGTGGCGCCGACCTTATATATCGCAGTCGGTATTTCCGGTGCGATACAACATATGGCGGGCATGGCGGATTCCAAAATTATCGTGGCCATCAACAAAGATCCCGAGGCCCCGATTTTTAGTATCGCGGACTATGGCATTGTCGGAGATTTGTTCGATGTGGTGCCGGATTTGATCGCAGAACTGTAGGAGACGAATTAACGACAATGAATAGTATTAATGCGCCGCAACTCGTCATAACTAGTTATAATATGTTCCGCATTTTAATCGAATTTCAATCGCGTTTTAATAATTCATAGTCTGATCGGGAATCCATGTCGTTTTATATAAGTCTTATTTTGATCTCAATCGTGGTTGGCGCGCTGGTCGGTGGCGTCGGTGTCGGTGGCTTCTTCATGCCGCCGGCGCTGATGTTAATCGCAAACGCGACCATTCAGCAAGGCGTTGCGACGTCCTTGTTCACGTTTATTTTTACGGGCATCGTCGGCACCGTTTATTTTCACAAAAAGGGCAGCATCAATTGGGCGTTGGTGAAGCCCATCTGCTTCGGCGCTGCATTGACCGGATTTGCCGGCGCGTGGAGCGCGTCGAAATTAAGTACATCGGTGCTTTCCATTGTGCTGGCGGTGGTGATCATGATCGCCGGTATCTATACCCTGGCAAATGGCGGCGATCAGGCTAGGGCCAAGGCTGCATCGATGGTCGTCAAAGTGTCGAAGCAGCAGTGGATGATGCTGGCTGCAGTCGGCGCGGCGACCGGGTTTTTATCGGGATTGACGGGCATCGGCGGCTCGGTGCTGGCGGTGCCGTTGATGGTGTTGTGCGGCTTTTCGCTGATGAGCTCGCTCGGCGCCGGGCAGGTCTTGCAGATTGTCGGCGCCTTGTCGGGAACGGCTGTCAATTTGAAGTTGGGCACCGTCGATCTCGGACTTGCTTCGTTTATCTCCGTATTTGAAATCTGCGGCGTTCTGTTGGGTGCATACGCCATCCATCGCATCGATATCGAGTTGATCAGGAAATTTGTCGGGACGCTTTGCCTGGTAGCAGGATGCGCGTTCGTGATTCGGACTTTCTAGCTGCGTTGCATTGGCTACGGAGCTATGGGCCATGAGCCATGAGAACGCGCCATAGCCTTGGTTTAGCCCCGTGGTCGGGCCGGGGCGTAATTGACAAGCAAACTGAGCGAGTATATATTGGCTGAAAAATAATTAGCCTAGTTATACAGTGAATAGCGTGCAAATGAAGAAATTTGCGCACTCTCCACACCTCAACCTCAGTTCAGGAGTCAGACCATGCCCCACGATAAAGACCGCACCCATTGGCACGAACCGGCGGGAGGGAAGAAAGCCGGCTACGGCAAGTTCGACAAACAGCCCACGCCGTATGACGCGTTCATGGAAGAAGAAGGGGTGCCGGTATTTCGTGGCATCGGCATCAGCAAGGTGCAAAACCTGGAGTTGTTTCCATGGAAGCGCAAGGGTGGGCGCGGTCATTTCATTCAGTTGTACGGCACTGAAGGTAAGTGGGGCTGTTTCGTGGTGGAAGTGCCGCCGGCAGGTGCGTTGAATGTCGAAAAGCACATGTTCGAAGAGATTTATCTGGTGGTTGAAGGGCGCGGTACCACCGAGGTCTGGCAAGATGGCGACACCAAGAAACACGTCTTTGAATGGCAGGCCGGTTCGATGTTTTCGATTCCGATGAATGCCAATTTCCGCATTGTGAACGGCACCTCCAGCGGCGCCTTGCTGCTGGGCGGGAACACTGCGCCGAACGTGATCAACATGATCAACAATACGGCCGCTATTTTTAATAATCCGTTTATTTTCCATGATCGCTTTAGCAGCGCCGACGACTTTTACAAGCCGAAGGATGATATCGAAGCCGACCCAGTGCGCGGTCTGGCGATGCGTCGCACGAATCTGATTCCGGATGCGATGAATTGCGATCTGCCGCTGGATAACCGGCGTTCGCCGGGCTATCGCCGCATCGAGCCGTTCATGACGAATAACTGTTTTTATTTCTGGATCGGCCAGCATGAAAACGGCCGTTATTCGAAAGCGCATGCACATACGTCGGCGGCGGTGCTGATCTGTCTGAAGGGTAAGGGCTATACCTATACCTGGCCGGAAAAGCTGGGAGTCAATCCATGGAAGGACGGCAAGGGCGATCTGGTGCAGCGTCTGGATTACGAACCGGTGGGGATTGTCACGGCAGCGCCGGGCGGCGCGCGCTGGTATCACCAGCATTTCAGCGTGTCGGAAGATCCGTTCCGTCTGACGGCTTGGTTCGGTCCGCATAATCCAGGGCGCGATCCGGGGGCTCCGGGCGAGAAGCATACCGACTACACGGCCATTGACGTCGATGAAGGCGGCACAGCGATTCCTTACTGGATGGAAGATCCGTATATACGGCAGGAATATGAGGCGAAGTTAAAGGGGATCAATGTGAAGAATCGGATGGATCCGGCTTGGTATTTGCCGCCTGAGAAGAAGTAAGGCGGCGGGTCTGGTCATTAGGCGTTCTTCTGGGAACGCCTTTTATTTTGGTTTTAGACTTTTGTGCGGGTGTTTTAAATTCTTTAAATTTTACCGGCTGCGGTGACCCTTCGATACGGGCTTTGCCCTACTCAGGGCGAACGGTTTTTTTTCTAAATTTTCACAAAAACCCCGTTCGCCCTGAGTAGGGCAAAGCCCGTATCGAAGGGTCACCGCAGCCGGTAAAACTTAAAGGATGCTCACAAAAAAATATTCAGGAGAGACATCGCATGAGCGACGAAGCAGGCGGCAGGGTATTTTTCAGTAACGTCAGACGCAGCATGGAGGAAGAGGACGAGATCATCCTGTTGAGCGTGGGCGTGGATATCGGTTCTTCGACCTCGCATCTGGTGTTTTCGCGCTTGGTGCTGGAGCGGCTGGACAATCGCTACATCGTTTCGGAACGCACGGTGGTGTATGAATCCGAGGTGTTATTGACGCCGTATACGGCCGACATGCGCATCGACGCCGAGGCGCTGGGCGCGCTTATCGATCGCCAATACGCGCAGGCCGAAATCCGGCCGGCCTCGATCGACACGGGGGCGTTGATATTGACCGGCGTGGCGGTGCGCCGCAGCAATGCGCGCGCCATCGGCGATCTGTTTGCTGCGCAGGCCGGTAAATTCGTTTCGGTGAGCGCCGGCGATGCGCTGGAGACCAGCTTGGCCGCCTTCGGCTCAGGCGCGGCGGCGCGCTCGATCCGGGAAAATGCGCGGATCATGAATATCGATATCGGCGGCGGGACCTCGAAAATTTCGGTCTGCGAAGCCGGCGAATTGGTCGATTTGACCGCCGTGGACGTGGGGGCGCGCATCGTCTCGTTCGATGCCGATGGACGGGTCGCCCGGCTGGAAGCGGCCGGCCAGCGCTTTGCCGATGAGGTCGGGCTGAAGCTGGAATTAGGCCAGATCCCGGACCCGGCAGGATTGCATGCCATGGTCGAACGCATGGCCGATTGTTTATTGCAAGTGGTGCAGGCCAACACCCTGACGCCGGCCGTGGCGCAATTATTGCGGCTAGATCCCTTGCGCAATGCGCGCGCGCCGGATGCGGTGACGTTTTCGGGCGGCGTGTCGGAATACATCTACGGTTTGCAGACGCGCTCGTTCGGCGATCTGGGCGCGCAGTTGGCGCAGGCGATATTAAAACGGGTCAAGGCATGGGGGCCGCGCATCGAGTCGCCGGAGCAGGGCATACGCGCCACGGTGGTGGGGGCGTCGCAATACACGATTCAGGTTAGCGGCAGCACGATTTATATCGAGCCGCAAAGCATTCTGCCGCTGAAAAACATTGCGGTGATTACGCCGGAACTGCCGCTGGAAGCGGAGCTGCTCGATAGCGCCGCCATTGCCGAAGGCGTGCGCACCGCCTTGAAACGCTTCGATCTGCAGCATGGAGAGCAGGCGGTGGCGGTGTGTTATCGCTGGCATCCATCGGCCACCTTCGCCCGCATGGACGCCTTCTGCCGCGGCATCATCGACGGCATGTCGGTCTTGCTGGAGCGCGGCTTGCCGCTGATTCTGGTGGGCGACGGCGATATCGGCGGCTTGATCGGGATTCACTGCGAGCAAGAATTGAAGCTGGCCAATCCGGTGGTGTCCATCGACGGCATCACCCTCAAAGCGTTCGACTTCATCGATATCGGCGCCATGCTCGAAACTTCCGGCGCGGTGCCGGTCGTCATCAAGTCTCTGGTGTTTCCGACTTCGAGTGCGGTCGGCTTGCGGGAAGAAAAAGCAATGGCAGCGTTGGCGACCCAAGCGTAATTCGATCAAAAATTTCTGATCAATAGATCTCGCCGCTGCGGCCAAGCCCGACGCGCATACGGGCGGCCAATGCGACCAGACGCGGGCCGACTTCGTTCTTCAGGATAGAGGCCGGCAAGACGCTGGCCAAGGCGCTGCAATGCAGCGTATAGACGCCGGAATCGACCACGATCGGCACCGCCGCATAATTGATCTCAGCGCGGTAAATACCGGTGTTGACGAGGAAACCTTTTTCCTTATACCGGCGCAGTTCATCATCGATAATGCTGCGGATCTCCGGCCATTGCTCGCCGGCCTGTTTTTCCAGTTGGCTTGCAAGGCCGGCTAAATCTTCCGCCGACAGCGTGGCGAGATAGGCCCAGCCGGCCGCCGAGCGCGCCATCGGCAAACGTGTGCCAACGGCTCCCGCGGATAACAAGCCCTCGGTGCCTCTGACCCGTTTCACAATGAGCATTTCCATTTTTTCGGGGATGCATAAGGAAATGCCGGCGTGGAATTCGTTGGCCAGGCGCTGCATTTCAATGGTTGCCAATTCGCCCAGATCCGGCGTCGGCAATGCCGCGTAGCCGAATCCCAAGAGTCCGAGGCCGATGCTTAAGCGGTCACTATCGGGATGGCGCACAAGACAGCCGAGTTCGACCAGGGTATTGCATAAGCGCCAGACCGTCGATTGCGGCAAACCGGTCAGTTTGGCAATGTCCATGGTGCTTAACTCAGGCCGTTTAACTTCAAAGCAGCGCAGCACCTCAAAGCCCCGCGCCAGAGCGATAACAAAGGTACTGCTCTTGTAATCTTTATCACCCCGTTTATGGACTGTCATGCTGTTGTCTGCCGTAGTTGTATCGAAGAAATCAAGCTGAGAAGGCGCTTGGGAATGTGCATCGCAGCGGTTGAAAATGACCACCTGCATGCCGATTCAAAATGAAGCCGCGTAGTATATTCCAATTACAAAGCCGGACCAAAACAAAGCCATTTGGACGCGAAACTCAGCACAAAACTCTGCACGAAACTCAGCACGAAACTCAGCGCCAACGCCGGCCACCATTGACAACCATAATGCTCGCGTATATATTTACAAAAATAATTAGCCTAGCTATAGGGTGAATAGTAGCAGAATTTCAGACGGTATAAAGAATGTCTGAATCAGATGCTTTCCCGGCGATCGGCTACATAAATACATAATAATTTCAGGAGACAGCATGCGCGAGATGGTCCGAAGCGGTAAGCAATACTTAAATTTACTTTGCGGCTTTGCTGCGGCCATGTCGCTTTGCAGCGCGGCCCTCGGCGCGCCATCTGCCGCACCCGCCGGCCCTAACGACGCCATCTATATGTACCGCGGCGCCGATCGCAATCAGCAATTGGCGGCGAAAGCAAAACAGGAAGGCACGCTCACTTTTTACAGCTCACTTTCAAGTGGCGAGTCGACCCCGCTGATCGACGCGTTCGAGAAAAAATACGGCATTAAAGTTAATTTCTGGCGCGCCAATAGCGGCCAGGTAGCGCAGCGCACCATGACGGAAGGCCAGGCGCATCGGTACGTGATGGATGTGCTTGAAACCAACGGTTCCGAAGTCGAAATGGCCGCTCGCGAAAAATTGCTGTCGGAGTTCTACAGCCCTTATCTTGCCGATTTGCCGCCGGACGCGATCGGACCGCATCGGCTATGGGTTTCCGACCGCTCCAATTTTATTGTCGTGGCCTACAACACCAACAAAATCAAGCGCGCGGATTTGCCCGCGACGTATGAAGGTTTTCTTGATCCGAAATGGAAAGGACTGATCAACATCGAAGCCAGTGATATCGAATGGATGGCGACGATCGTGAAGAAAATGGGCAACGATAAAGGCATGAAATTTTTCCAGGATCTTGCCGCTACCAAGCCTGAAATGCGCGCCGGCCATATTCTGTTGGCGCAGATGGTGGGCGCCGGTGAAGCGCCGGTGGCGTTGACGATTTATAACGGCGAAGTGGAATCCCTGAAACGCAAAGGTACGCCTATCGACTGGATGCCGATCCAGCCGGTGGTCGGACGTCCGCAAGGTCTGGCCGTAGCGAAGAATGCGCCCCATCCGTATGCCGCGCTGCTGTTCGCGGATTTCATCTTGTCGCCGGAAAATCAGAAAATGTACGCTGCGCTTGGCCGCGTTCCAACCAGCGTGAAAGTCAAAACCGAGCTGAACAATTTTCCGCATGTGATGCTCGATACGGCCGCGGTACTGGATGAAAACGATAAATGGACCAAGCTGTGGAACGACTTGTTTCTGAAAAAATAGAATGCTCTGACTTCAGCGTAACGATTAGTCATTGATATGCCGCGCGATGCGGGCCGGAAACATTTTATAAATGGAGTCAAGCGATGTCCGATTCGATAGATAAACCGAAAAAGCGTCTTTCGTCTGTAGCCAATGCTATCCGCGTCGTTAAGGTGCTATTGGGGGATCAGTATGAAATCGGCATCAGCGATTTGAGCAAGCGTCTGTGCTTGCCGAAGAGTACCGTGCACCGGCTTGCCAGCACACTGGTCGAATCCGGAATGCTGGAGCAAAACACGAATAACGGTAAATATCGGCTTGGCTTGATTGCCTTTGAACTGGGCTTATTGGCCAAGAGTAGAGAAATTGCCGCATCGATGGCATAAGCAAGCAATCTTCAATCCCAGGGTGTCGGCGGCGGCACCGGCGCCGGGCCGGGCATGTCGATCGTCGTGAAATCGGCCGGGCTGATAATCTCCAGATATTCCATGTCTTTCGAGTAGTCGTACAGGAAATGCACGATGCCCGGCGGCTGATGCACGCAGTCGCCGGTTTTCACCAGCGTCGGCTTGTCTTCGTACATAAAGCGCGCCCAACCTTTCAACATGATCACAATATGAAAATTCGCTTCGTGGCGGTGCCATCCGGTGCCGGCCTCAGGCGCTTTGTTGGCCTTGACCAGTTGCGCGAGCACTTGGCCGCCGGTGGCGGCGGCGATGCCGAGGTCGCGGTATAGAAAGAAATCGCGTAAGCCGCCGCTCTCGTATTTGGTGTCGTCAACGCCAACGTGAGAAAACACATTCGCCAAGGTTTTGGTCAGTTCCTGAGTCATCGCTTCCATCCTTCCCGCGGCCCAATCCGCGTTGTGTAGAAAAGCCTGAAAAACCGGAAAACCATTGCACGCGGTGCGTCTTAGAACTCCATGTCGAGTTCGTCGATGTCGACCGGTTCTTCTTCCGCCGCCGCGATCCATTCGCGCATCGGCGCCAGCGCCATGATGCGTTTGCAATAGGCGGCGCAGATCGGATCGAGCGTCACGTCATAGGTCATGAAACGGGTAGCTACCGGGGCGTACATGGCATCGGCCAGTGTCCGTTCGCCGAACAGGAATGGGCCGCCGTAGCGCGCCAGGCATTGTTTCCAGATCGTGGTAATACGTTCGATATCGGCCTGCGCGCGCGACCATATTTTGAAATCGGGAAAGTGCGCTTTCAGATTCATCGGCAAGGCCGAGCGCAGGGCGTTGAAGCCGGAATGCATTTCGCCGCAAATCGCCCGGCAATGCGCGCGGGCAGCCTGATCGGCCGGCAGCAGCTTGGCGCTCGGACGGATTTCGTTGAGGTATTCGCCGATGGCCATCGTATCCCATACGACGATATTGCCGTGGGTCAGGCAAGGCACCAGTATCGACGACGATAGCAGCAGGATTTCCGCGCGCGTAGCAGGGTCGTCCGGTGAGACCAATTCTTCCTTGAAAGGCAGTTCGGCGAATTTGACCATCAACCAGCCGCGCAAAGACCACGCGGAGTAATTTTTGCTCGTTATGCGCAACACGGTGGTGGTGGTCTTGGCCATGCTGATCCTCTATATAAAAGTCCCGCAGCGGCTATGCAAGCTCATGTTATCGGAGTTGTGCCTGAATGTGCTGCTCTGTCTCTATGATTATTGTGGTATTGCCGGCTTCGGTGATGCATGCAAGGCGCGTGCCAGAGCTGTTACTGGCATGCATATTGCATCTGATAAATGTTGGATTTCATCGCGCCGACGGCGCAGGCGTCCACGCAGAAAAGGAAGTGAAACGTATGCGCGATACATATCAGTTATACCAGCGTTACGCCGACGCCATGGATCCTTTGCGCGATATCGCCCAGACCATGTCGCCGCTGTTCCAGGCCGTCTGGCCCGGTATGCCGCGTTCGCTTGGTATGAAACAGATGGGCGCGCTGTGCGAAGTTTTCGCCCGCACGCGGCTCACGCATGTCCGGCCGGCCTTCGGCATCGATAGCGTGCAGGATAACGGACGCACCGTTACGGTGTGCGAAGAAGTTGCCGATACAACACCCTTTTGCAGCTTGTTGCATTTCAAGAAAGAATTGCCGCCCGGTTCGATGCCGCAATCGCGCGTACTGGTCGTGGCGCCGATGTCGGGCCATTTTGCCACGCTGCTACGCGGCACCGTGCGCACCTTGTTGCACGATCACGACGTCTATATCACCGATTGGCACAATGTACGCGACGTCGCACTCGAGGAAGGCCGCTTCGGCATGGACGAATATGTGGGCCATTTGGTGCGTTTTTTGCAGGCCATGGGTCCGGGCGCAAGTCTGGTGGCGGTGTGCCAGCCGACTGTCGCGGCGCTCACCGCTGTGGCGGTCATGGCTGAAGCCGACGATCCCTGCCAGCCGCACAGCATGACCTTGATGGCGGGCCCGATCGATACGCGCATCAATCCCACTGTCGTCAATGAACTGGCCAAGAGCAAGCCCATCGAGTGGTTTGAAAAAAATCTAATTAGCCAGGTGCCGAAACGCTATGCCGGCGGCGGCCGGCGTGTGTATCCCGGTTTCATGCAACTGGCGGCCTTCATGAATATGAACATGGATCGTCACGTCGGTGCTTTTCGCAATCTGTACAACGAGCTGGTGGAAGACGGCAGCGCCAAAGCAGAAGCGATCAAAGTCTTTTACGAAGAATATTTCGCCATGTCCGATCTGGATGCCGACTTTTATCTGGAGACGGTCGGCACGGTATTTCAGAATCATTCCTTACCGCTCGGCAAGCTGACTTATCGCGGTAATCCGATCGATATGAAGGCGATTCGCCGCACCGCGCTATTTACGGTCGAAGGTGAAAAAGACGATATCTGCGCCGTCGGTCAGACGCTGGCCGCGCAAGAGCTATGCGGCAGCATTCGTCCTTACCGCAGGCTGCATCACGTCCAGACCGCGGTGGGTCATTACGGCGTCTTTAACGGACGCTACTGGAATAAGGAAATCTATCCGCTGATGCGCGACTTTATCAATATGCATCAACGTTGATGAAGTGCCATGGGCGGCCAGACTGTGAGGCGGGCTGTGGCGGATGTTTGTGCTCCGTTCGTGTCCTTCCGGCGGCCTGCGGCCACCTCCC
>JAQGNR010000282.1 GCA_028291765.1 Herbaspirillum sp. | reverse complement strand
CCACAGGAAAAACGCGCGAGTGCTATCGCCTTGATGTTCACCGGACTCGCGCTTGCCAATGTGCTGGGCGTGCCGTTCGGTACTTTCATCGGCCAGCAATTGGGCTGGCGCGCCACGTTCTGGATTGTCGGCGCACTAGGGCTGCTGTCGCTGGCAGGTATCACGGCGCTGGTGCCGAACCGGCATGATGCCGGTCCTGTCAACTTCGGGCGCGAAGTGCGTGTCCTCAAAGATCCGCAAGTGTGGCTTGCACTCATGATGACGATTCTCGGTTTTGGCGGCGTATTCGTTGTGTTTACCTACATTGCGCCGATTCTTGAGCAAGTAAGCGGCTTCTCGCCGCACGGCGTTACACTGATTTTGGTGTTGTTCGGGGGCGGCCTGACGATCGGCAATACCGTCGGCGGCAAGCTTGCCGACCGTGCGTTGATGCCGTCATTGATGGCGATTCTGGCGGTGCTGATTATTGTCATGGCCGTATTCGCTAAAACCAGCCATTCGCAGATTGCAGCGGCAGTGACGATTTTTGTTTGGGGTGTCGCGGCATTCGCGACCATACCGCCGCTGCAAATGCGCGTTGTGGAAAAAGCCGCAGCGGCGCCGAATCTGGCGTCGACCTTGAATATCGGCGCTTTTAATCTCGGCAATGCGGCGGGAGCCTGGCTCGGCGGCTTGGTGATTGGACAGGGTTATACGCTCGATATGCTGCCCTGGGTCGCGGCAGCGGTCACGGTGGCGGCCTTAGGGGTGACGTGGTTCGCGGCACGTATCGAGGCGCCATCGTCGGCCATGGCGCAAAGCGTTTAGCGAAGCCGATACTTTGCTTGAAATTTTATTTTATTCATTCACCTGAAGGAGTTATTACCATGGATCTGCAACTAAACGACAAGACAGCACTGGTCACCGGTTCCACCGCCGGCATTGGACTTGAGATCGCCCGAAAATTAGCCGTGGAGGGCGCCCATGTGGTCGTTACCGGCCGCAATCAGGCCAAGCTTGACCAGGCTCTAGCCAGCATTCGCGCCTCCGGCGGCAAGCAAGTCCGCGGCGTGTTGGCCGACGTCGCGACGGCTGAGGGCGCAGCAATCCTGGTTGAGGCGTTGCCGCGTGTAGACATATTGGTCAACAACTTGGGGATATACGAGATCAAGGATTTTGCCGATATCAGCGATGAAGATTGGCGCAACTACTTCGAGGTCAACGTGCTCAGCGGCGCACGATTGGCGCGCGCGTATTTTCCGGGCATGCTGGAACAGAATTGGGGACGTATTATTTTTATCTCAAGCGAATCCGGCCTGGTTGTTCCGGGCGCCATGATTCACTACGGCATGACCAAAACAGCACAAATCGCCATCTCACGCGGCCTTGCGGAATTAACCAAAGGAAGCAAAGTGACAGTCAACTCGGTGCTGCCTGGCCCGACGCGCTCGGAAGGGAGTGTCGATTTCCTGAAAAGCATTGCCAGCGACCCTGACGCACCGGCTGCGCAGATCGAGGCCGAGTTTTTCGCCAAAGGCCGGCCTTCTTCGCTGCTCCAACGCATGATCGAACCCGAGGAAATTGCCAATTTGGTGGCCTATGTGGCGCCCTTATCCGCGGCAACCAATGGCGCCGCCCTTCGCGTGGAAGGCGGGATCGTGTCCAGCATTGGCTAAGGCCCTTTAGCCTTCTTTTTTAACCTTCTTTGGAGCCTTCTTTGGAGCCGGGTCCAAAAGCGGCTCCAACTCGGCTTCTGCCTGCGCAAAACGCTCGACCAGGAAATCGAGTAGGGCGCGCAAACGCGGCGTCAGGTAGCGATTGCGGTGATAAATCGCGTGCAGCGGCGCCTCCGGGCAGCGCCATTCGGGAAGCAGAATCGTCAGACGTCCGGCATGCAAGTCCGCCCTGATATCCCATATCGATTTCACAACAATGCCATGGCCGCGCAACGCCCATTCGCGCGCCACCGCACCGTCATTCGTTTCGCGGGCGGTATCGGCCGGCACGGTATAGGTTTGTACCTCTTCGCCACGCGTGAAACGCCATTCGTTGATCGCGCCCGGTACCGTTCCGTGCACGATGCAGCGGAAATTTTTAAGGTCGCGCGGTTCCTTGGGCATGCCGCACCGCGCAACATAATCGGGCGCAGCGCATAGCATTCGCCGATTCGCGGCAAGACGCCGCGCAATGAGAGAACTGTCCGGAAGCACACCGAAGCGAACAGCCAGGTCGATGTCTTCCTGCAACATATTCGACAGCCCATCCGAAATTATCAATGCCAAACCGACGTCCGGGTACTGCGCATTGAATTCGTCCAGCCATGCGCTCAGCAAGTTGCGGCCAAGATCCGATGTCGCTGAAATCCGCAACTTGCCGCGGACCACGTTGCGGCCGGTTTGCAGCGCTGCGTGCGCATCGTCCAGCGCCTGTAGCGCCTGGCGGCAGTGATCCAAATACACACGGCCTTCATCGGTAAGACGCAACTGGCGCGTGGTGCGCTCGAACAGGCGCGTCTTTAAGGTTTCTTCCAACTTGGCGAGCCGCGCGCTTGCCGCTGCCGGCGTGAGACCGAGCTTGCGCCCGGCGGCAGACAAACTGCCCAGATTCGCCGCCTCCACAAAGAGCCTGATGTCCCCGAGATTGTCCATGGATTATTCAAAATAATTTGAAAATAATTCAAATACTACCCCAATTATCAGATGAATTTCCTCGGCAGATAATGCGCCCGTCAGTTTGTTTTTGTCGAAGCGAAAAGGAATTCAAATGAAATTTTCTCCCCTTGTTTTCAGCACCGGAATTTTGTTTTCCGTACTCCTTTCCGCTTGCTCGACGAGCGCCGATATCGGACATCCGGTCAAGCCGGATATGCCGGCTGCGTTTCGGCAAACCGAGGCATCCGGCGCGGCCTGGGACGGCCCTTGGTGGACATCCTTCGGCGACCCCCAGCTTTCTGCGCTGGTCGAACACGCCATCGTATCTAACCATGATGTCCGGCTTGCGCTGCAGCGTGTGAAGCAGGCGCGCGCAAGCGAAGTGCGCAGCGATTCGACGCTGTGGCCAACGATCTCTGCGAATGGCAATTACATCAACAACAAAACCGGCTTGCCGGACGCCGTGAAGCAGAGCGTACCGGACATACAAAGCGAAGGCGTGGGGCTGGGTCTGAGCTGGGAAGTAGACGTTTTCGGCGGCAATCGCGCAACAGCACGCGCTGCTGGCCATGATGCAACTGCAACCGAATACGAAGTCGCAGGCGCGCAATTGCTGACTGCCAGCGAAGTTGCCCGATATTATTTTGTCTGGCGCGCCGCGCAAGACAAACGCGCGGTTCTGGAGCAGTTGCTGAAAGTGCAGCAACAAACACAGAAACATCATGAACATCGCCGCGATGAAGGATTGGAGGCGGCACTCACTTCCGATAACGCACAGGCGGAGACCGCACGCATCCAGGCCCAATTGGCGCCGGTTCGCACTCTGATCGTGGCGTCCGAGCAGCATCTGGCGACCTTGCTCGGCACACGCGATATGTCCTTGCTTCAGGTCGACACGCAAGCCAAGCAAGCGCCGGCCTGGGGAAATATCCCCGGTATCGCGGCGGGCCAGCCGAGTGAGCTCCTGTGGCGCAGGCCGGATCTGCTGGCCGCCGAAAGCCGCTTGCGCGCTGAAGGCGAGCGGGTCGAATCGGCGCTCGCGCAGCGCTGGCCGAAATTTTTCCTCTCGGCCTTGATCGGCAGTCAAAATCTTTCCTTGAACGGCGTCATGAATGCGCCATCGCGCCTGAGTAACATTCTCGCGGCATTCGCCATGCCGATCTTCGATGCGGGCGGCATTACGGCCTCCATCGATCAACAAAAATCGGTGAGAGAAAGCGCGTGGTTGCGCTACGACCAAGCCGCATTGCGTGCTCTGGAAGAGGTGGAGACGAGTCTGGCGCGTCTGCACAATGAGCAGGACGACATCGACCGCGCCACGCAACAACTGGCAATCCGCGAAACCAACCTCCGGCGTGCCGACACGATGTTAAGCGAAGGCGAAATGAGTCAATTTTCCTGGCTCGATATGCAACGCGCCGAATTGCAATCCCGGTTGACTGTGATCGATGCACGCGAAATGCGCGCGCTCGCCGCGGTTCAGCTATATCAGGCACTCGGCGGCGGATGGCGCGCAACCGGCGTCGCGCCCGCTGCATCCACACAACATACCCACCAATCTTAACGGAGCATTCTTCATGAAACGCATCTCTATGTTCGCCTCGCGGCCTGTGTTGTACGGCACGGTTTCCTCCACGCTTGCCTCCGCCTTGCTTGGCAGCGTTCTACTAAGCGCTTGCAGTAAGCCGGAGCCCGTGAAATCGGCGATCCAGCCGGTTCTGGTGGTGAGCGCGCACAGCGGCGCCGCATCGATCGACCGCGTATTCCCCGCCACGATCCAGGCGCGCCATGAAAGCGATCTGTCGTTCCGTACGGGCGGCAAGGTCGTCTCACGTCTGGTCAACGTCGGCCAGCGGGTGCGGGCGGGCCAGGTGCTGGCGCATCTGGATCAAAACGACAACGCCTTGTCGGCGTCGGCCGCAGTCGATATTGTGAGCGCGCTAAAAGCCGAAGCCGCGCAAGCATCGCTGGACGCAGCGCGTGCGCGGCGGCTGCTTGCGGACGGATCGGTCAGCGCCGCGGAGCAAGAGCGGCTCAAGACGCAAGCCGATTCCTTGCAGGCAAGACTGCAGCAAGCGCAGCGCCAAGCCGGCGTTGCAAGTAATCGCCTTGGCTACACCACGCTGGTCGCCCCTTACGACGGCGTCGTGACGACAACGCATATCGAGGCAGGGCAAATCGTCACCGAAGGACAAGTGATCCTGTCTATCGCACGCAGCGATGAATGGGAGGTGGTCGCCGATCTGCCGGAACAGATGCTCGATCAGGCGCGTAATAGCGATGCGACGGCCAGTCTGTGGGCGCATGCGGGGACACGCCTGAAGCTGAGTTTGCGCGAGCTTTCGCCAATCGCCAATGTCAATGCGCGAACCTATCGCGCCAGATATAGCATCGACGATGCAACAGCGATACCTCCCTCGATCCTGGCGCTCGGCATGACGGCGGAATTATCCCTGCGTGGACAGAGCTCCGCCAGCGCGACCTGGTTGCCGGCCGGGGCCGTATGGAAGGCGGACGGAACGCCCAGCGTATGGCTGGTCGATGCAAAGGCCGGCAAGTTGCTGCGGCAGGCGGTAGCGATCCAGGGATATACCGCTGAAGCCGTAGAGGTTGCGGGAATAAAGGAGGGCAGCCTGATCGTGGCGGCCGGCGTCCAAAAGCTCGATTCCTCAATCAAGGTCCGTCCTGTTGCCCGTACCTCAAGCGGCCTGAATGCAGATGGCGTTTTGCCTGTGGCGACGGATTTTCGCACGTCCGGTACGTCCGGCATGTCCGCCAATGCGGTAGGGGGCTAAGGTGAAAAACTTCAATCTTTCCGAATGGGCTGTCGAGCATCGTTCGATGGTCATGTTTTTGATCGTCGTTACCTTGATTGCCGGCGTGCTCTCATTTCTTAAACTCGGGCGGCTTGAAGATCCGATCTTCGAAGCGCCTGTCATGACGGTCGTTGTGGCCTGGCCGGGCGCCAATGCAGAGCAAGTGCAAGATCAGGTACTTAACCGCATTGAGCGGCAATTGCAGGAAATCGATGGCATTGACTATGTACGCAGCTACGCGCGCCAAGGGTTTGGCGGCATCACGCTGTCGATGAAAGGCGGCACATCGAAGAAGGATCTGGAGCATGCATGGTACCTGGCGCGCAAGAAAATCAGCGATGTGCGCACCCAATTCCCCGACGGCGTGCAAGGGCCTTTTTACAACGACGAATATACCGACGTCTACAGCACGCTTTATGCAGTGCAATCTTCCGACCTGTCGATGGCGGAACTCAATGAGCAAGCCGAATCGATCAAGCGCCAGCTGCAGTCGGTCCCGATGGTGAATAAGGTTGACATCCTCGGCAAGCAGGGCGAACGCATTTTCGTCGAAGTATCGACCCGCCGTCTCGCCGCGCTGGGCATCACGCCGCAGCAGGTATTCGACGCCTTGTCGCGGCAAAATGTATTGACCCCGTCCGGTTCGTTCGACACCCAAGGCGATCGCATATTCGTGCGTGCCAGCGGCGCACTGAAAACGGTGGCCGATGTTTCGGCAGTTACGGTGGAGCTTGACGGAAAGCTGCTACGGCTGACCGACATCGCGACCGTGCATGCGGGCTATGAAGAGCCGGCCGGTTACAGCATCCGCCACAATGGCGCGCCGGCTTTGGCGATTGGCATAACGATGTCGCAATCCGGCAATGTCCTGGATTTCGGCAAGGCGCTGGATGCCAAGATGGCCGTCATTCAGAAGGAATTGCCTGCGGGCGTACAGGTGACCCAATACGCCGATCAACCTGCTGTGGTGAAGGAGTCTGTCTGGGAATTTCAGAGTTCGTTCCTGATAGCGCTCGCCATCGTGTTGGCGGTGTCGCTCATTTCGCTGGGATGGCGTACCGGCATTGTCGTTGCCGCTTCCGTCCCGCTGGTGCTGGGGCTGGTCGCCATTGTCATGTACATCATGGGCTGGCCGTTAGACCGCATTTCGCTGGGCGCATTGATCATCGCCCTGGGATTATTGGTCGACGACGCGATCATCGCCGTGGAAATGATGGTTGTAAAACTGGAGGAGGGCTGGAGCCGCACCAGAGCCGCCACGTTTGCCTATACGTCTTCGGCATTCCCGATGCTCACCGGCACCCTGATCACCAGCGCGGGCTTTATGCCTGTCGGCTTTGCGAAGTCTCTCGCCGGCGAATATGCGGGAGGTATGTTTTGGATTGTCGGCGTGTCGTTGATCGCGTCCTGGATCGTGGCGGTCGTGTTCACGCCATATCTCGGCGTACTGATGCTGCCGAAGAATCTCGCATCCCATGGCGCGCACGATGCTTACGACAAACCGTTTTACCGCCGCTTCCGGGCGGTAGTCGACTGGGCTATTTCACGCCGCTGGCTGGTACTCGGCAGTACGCTGGCGCTGTTCGTCATCGCCATCGCGGGCATGCGTCTGGTACAGCAACAATTTTTCCCGACTGCGGCGCGTCCGGAATTGTTGGTCGATCTTCGCATGCGCGATGGCGCCTCGTTCGATGCAACCACAATACAGGTGAAGCATCTTGAACAGATTCTGAAAAAAGATCCGCAGGTCAAATTCTTTACCGCCTATACCGGCGCCGGCGCGCCACGCTTTTATCTTTCCTTGTCGCCGGAGCTGCCAAATCCCGGTTATGCCCAGTTTGTCGTCATGACAGGCTCATTAGAGGATAGAGAAGCAGTGCGGGCGCGCCTGATGGAACTCTTCAAGCGCGATGAAGCTTTTCCCGAGGTGCGTGGCCGGGTGACGCGGCTGGACTTCGGGCCTTCCGTCGGCTTCCCCGTGCAATTCCGTGTGATGGGACCGGACGCTAACGAGGTACGCAAAATTGCCTATCGTGTGCAGGATATTGTGCGTCAAAGCCCTCTGGCCCGAGATGTCCAACTCGACTGGAATGAACAGGTTCGATCGGTTTCCGTCAAAGTGAGTGAGGACAAGGCGCGTTTGCTTGGTCTCACGGATAACGAGATTGCCAATACCGTGCAAACGGTACTGAGCGGCGTAAGCGCCACGCAAGTGCGGCGCGGCGAGGATTTGGTCGATGTCGTGATGCGCGCCGATGAAAAAGAACGCAAACATCCAGAGCAGCTTGGCGACATCCAATTGCATACGCACAGCGGTCTTACGGTCCCGCTTTCGCAGGTTGCGACGGTGGAGAATACTTTTGAGGAGCCCGTACTGTATCGCCGCGACCGCACGCTGGCGCTCACGGTACTTAGCGATATCGCCGACGGCGTGCAAGCCCCGGACGCCTCGCAAAGTATTTGGCCGACCCTCAAACCTGTGATCGACAGTTTGCCGCCCGGCTATCGCATCGAACAGGGCGGTGCTATCGAGGAAAGCAACAAAGCCAACGGTGCATTGGTTGCCGTGTTTCCGGTCATGCTTTTCGTGATCCTTGCGCTACTCATGATTCAGCTTCAAAGCTTCTCGCGCATGCTGATGGTCTTCATGACAGCGCCGCTCGGTCTGGTGGGTGTCGTCCCGGCATTACTCATCTTCCATGCGCCGTTCGGCTTTGTAGCCTTACTCGGTGTGATCGCTTTGAGCGGCATGATCATGCGTAATTCGGTGATTCTGGTCGATCAGATCGATAGAGACATCGCCGCGGGCGCTCCTGCCTGGAATGCGATTGTCGACGCTACCGTGCGGCGCTCCCGCCCCGTTGTGCTGACTGCGGCAGCGGCGGTGTTGGCGATGATCCCATTGACGCAAAGTGCTTTCTGGGGACCTATGGCTATCGCGATCATGGGTGGGCTCGTCGTCGCTACGCTGCTGACGCTTGTGATGGTGCCGGCCCTCTATGCGACGTGGTTCAAGGTGCGGCGTGAAGACGCGACGCTGCCGTCGAGTGCGGGCCGGTAACCGTGCCAGTCCATAAAATTTTTTTGATGGCGCCAACTTCATGCGCGCTAAAACTTTAAAGAGGAAATGAAAATGTTTAATTATCGCGGATCGACTGCTTTGGTCACTGGCGCGTCCAAAGGAATCGGCGAAGTCTTCGCCGAACAGCTTGCCGCGCGCGGCATGAACCTTGTGCTGGTGGCACGTTCGCTGGATGCCCTGGAAAACCTGGCGCAACGCTTGTCTGCCAAATACGGAATCCAGTGCACTGCGCTCAATGCCGATCTCGCTGATTCGGAATCCGCGAATTGGATTGCAGCCGAACTTGAGCGCCGCGGCATCGAGGTGGACCTGCTGGTCAATAATGCCGGCTTAGGATTGAGCGGCAATTTTCTGTCGCACGAACTGAAGCAAGAGCAAGGCAGCATTCAAGTGAATGTGCAGACGCTCGTCGCCCTTAGCTACCTGTTTGGCAAAGGCATGCAGCATCGCGGCAGGGGAGGCATCATCAATCTCGCCTCCAACGCCAGTTTTCAGCCGCTCCCGGCGATGGCTACCTACGCCGCGACCAAGAGCTTTGTGCTCCATTTCAGCGAAGCGCTGAACTACGAACTGGCTGCCGACGGTGTGCATGTGATGGCAGTGTGCCCGGGCCCGACAGCCACCAATTTTTTCGCTGAGACCAGCACCAAGCTGTCTTCGAAGGATATGGATAGCTCGGAGTCCGTGGTGAAAAAATCGCTTGCGGCATTCGATCAAGGAAAAAGCGTCGCCTATCCGACTCGCCTGAGCGTGCGAGTGGGCACATTGTTGCCCAGGCTTCTGTCACGCGCGCTGGTTACCAAATTTGCGGGAATGGCAACCAAAAAGATGGGACTCCACTGATTGCTATCCGCAATCTCAGCGCCATGGCCGCCTATAACCTGATTCGTCGCTCTGGTGGCCTGGTATTCAAATCGTTATTTATTCAAATCATTATTTAAGGAGTTAATCATGTCTATCCGTTCAGTTATCAAACCAACTATTCTTGCCGTGCTCACTACCGCCTTTGCAGGGGTAGGCGCGATGGCCTCGCTTGCAAAAGCGGCCGAAGCAACGCAGCCGGCGCCAATGTCGGTGCCGCGGCATCTGGCCGCGTCGTCGTCGGCCGAAAGCGAGGCCATGTTGTTGGCCGCGCGTCGCTACGCCACATTCTGGAACACCGGCGATCAAGCTTGGGCGCAGTTGGCGCTGGCGCCAACCTTCATCGACCACACGCTACCGCACGGCCGCGAACAAGGCCCTGGTGGTCCGCTGCAAGCCTCGCGCGGCTTTCGTACCGCCGTTCCCGACTTGCGCGCGGAAGTGACCGAAATGATCGCTGCAGGCGACCGCGTTAGCGTGCGCCTGCATTTCAGCGGCCACTTCACCGGCCAGTTCGGCAAGGTTCAGGGCCAGGGCCAGATCATCGATTTTCAGGCCTTCGATTTGTACCGCGTGGCCGATGGCCGCATCACCGACAACTGGCATTTGGAAGACAATCTAACGCTATTGCAGCAGATGGGCATTGTGCAGCAGTAAGGC
>JAQGNR010000248.1 GCA_028291765.1 Herbaspirillum sp. | reverse complement strand
CCTGCAGACCAATATGAGCTATCACGGCAAACAGGTGCAGTTGACCTATGAAATTCCGATGGCCGAAGTGGTGCTGGATTTCTTCGACAAGCTGAAATCGACATCGCGCGGTTATGCCTCGATGGACTATGAATTCAAGGAATACCGTCAGGCCGACGTGGTCAAGGTCGACATGCTGATCAACGGCGAAAAAGTCGACGCGCTGGCCATCATCGTGCACCGCGCCAATAGCCAATATCGCGGACGTGCGGTGGCTGCGAAGATGCGTGAATTGATTCCTCGTCAAATGTTCGATGTCGCTATTCAGGCGGCCATCGGCGTCAATATTATTTCGCGCGAAAACGTGAAAGCCTTGCGCAAAAACGTTTTGGCTAAATGTTATGGCGGCGACATCAGCCGTAAGCGCAAGCTGCTGGAAAAACAGAAGGCCGGCAAGAAGCGTATGAAACAGGTCGGCTCTGTTGAAATCCCGCAAGAAGCATTCCTGGCAATTTTACAAGTGGACGAAAAATGACCCTCCAGTCTTTGTTAAGCAATTTTGCATTGATATTATTCGTACTGATGGTGCTAACCGGCATCATCTGGTCTTTGGACAAGTTTTATCTCGCCAAACAACGGCAGGTCAATGCGGATCGTGCGCTGGCCGAATTCGATGGGCGCAAAGCGGCGCTGATCAGTCAGGGCGTCCAGCCGGACACAGACACCGCTTTGCGCGCCAGCATTCAAGCCGGGTTGCTCAAGCAACCGGTCTGGATCGAGTATTCGGGCAGTTTTTTTCCGGTCATTGCCCTGGTGTTCTTTCTGCGCTCATTTCTGTATGAGCCATTCAAGATTCCGTCCAGCTCGATGGTCCCGACCCTGATGGTCGGCGATCTGATCCTGGTCAATAAATTCGACTACGGCATCCGTTTGCCGATCATCAACAAGAAAGTCGTCGAAATCGGCAGTCCGCAACGCGGCGATGTCATGGTATTCAGATTTCCAAAGGATGAAACGCAGGACTACATCAAACGGGTGGTGGGTGTGCCCGGCGATAGAATAGTGTATAAAAACAAGAAGTTAACGATTAACGGCCAGACCTTGTCCTATCAGGCGCTGCCGGATTTTCTGGACGATGAATCGCTCAATTATATGGGCCAGCTAGAGGAAAACCTGGGCGGCGTAGCGCACAAAATCCTCAATAACCCGCGTGCCCCTAGCTATGTTCCGAATCCAGACAATTTTCCGCAACACGAATTATGTTCTTACAATGTTGAGGGATTCAGCTGCACTGTTCCACAGGGGCAATATTTCATGATGGGCGATAACCGCGACAATAGTCTCGATAGCCGTTACTGGGGATTTGTCCCGGATAAAAATATTGTCGGAAAAGCATTTTTTGTATGGATGAATTTTAGCGATCTGAAGCGTATCGGCTCTTTTCATTGATTTAGCAGGAAAAATAGTAAAAACAGCGCAACAGCCATAGGTAACAGACTTGGGCAGGACGGCGTAAGATGGCCGGACTAGGAGTGAGCGACATACATGGATCCATTATTGCAAAATCGGCTAGGCCACACGTTCAAGGATGCTGGTCTGTTGCAGCAAGCCTTGACGCATCGTAGCCATAGTAGTTTGCATAACGAACGGCTGGAGTTTCTCGGCGACTCAATTCTGAACTGCGTAGTCGCCTCGCTGCTGTTCGAACGTTACAGCACCATCGACGAAGGCGATCTGTCGCGGCTGCGCGCCAATCTGGTGAAACAGCAATCGCTCTATGAAATCGCGCAACGTCTGGAGTTATCGCAATTTTTGCGTTTGGGCGAAGGCGAATTGAAATCCGGCGGATTCCGTCGGCCGTCGATCCTGGCCGATACGCTGGAAGCGTTGTTCGGCGCGATTTTTCTGGATGCCGGTTTTAATGCAGCACGGGACGTCATTCGCGCGCTGTATATTCCGATTCTCGATACCGTCGATCCCAAAACCCTGGGCAAGGATGCCAAGACCTTGCTGCAAGAATACCTGCAGGGTAAAAAAATTCCGCTGCCGCAATACAACGTAGTTGCCACGCATGGCGCTGCGCATAGTCAGGAATTTGAAATCGAATGTTTGGTGCCGAAGCTTGAGATACAGGTTTTCGGTACCGGCGGCAGCCGTCGCGCCGGCGAACAGGCCGCGGCAAAGCTGGCGCTGGAAGCAGTGCAGGCTGCATTGGTGAAAACCCCGGCGGGTGCGCGCAAGGCGCGGCCCCGTACTGCGCAATTGAAACTGGCAGGTATTGCCACGATTCAGCCGGACCCGGCGGCCGAGAATCCCGCGCCGGATTTGCTGACACCGGTTAAATCCGCTGCGGTAAAAGTTGAAAAAAGCGCTGAAAAAAGCGAAAAGACTGAAAAACCCGAAAAAAGCGAAAAAGCATCAAAACCGGCAAGCGCCCCGCAAGCCCTCATTTCATCACCGAATATCTCCAAATCCAAGAGCGCATGACAGAATCCACCGCCAGCCCAGAGTCCGTTTCAGAATCAGATTATCGTTGTGGCTATATCGCCATCATCGGACGCCCCAACGTTGGCAAATCGACTTTGATGAACGCGCTGATCGGCGCCAAAATCAGCATCACTTCACGCAAGGCGCAAACCACCCGTCACCGTATCACCGGCATTCAGACTATCGAAAACGCGCAGTTCGTCTATGTCGATACGCCGGGGTTTCAAACGCGCCACAGCAATGCCTTGAACAAGACGCTCAATCGCACGGTGACCAATACGCTGCTCGCATCCGATGTCATTCTGTACGTGGTTGAGGCAGGCACTTTTACCGGCGCCGATAAAGAAGTAATGGATTTATTGCCGCAGAATGTGCCGGCGATTCTGGTCATCAACAAGTCCGATCGAGTCAAAGACAAGGCCGCCTTGATGCCGTTTGCGCAAAAACTGGCCGCGCAGCACAACTTTTCTGCAGTCGTGCCGGTATCGGCCCAGCAACATTTTCAACTGGATAATCTGCAGCAGGAAATCACCAAACTGCTGCCCCACAATCCACCGATGTTCGATGCCGACGACATCACCGATCGCAGCGAAACTTTCCTGGCATCCGAAATCGTACGGGAAAAACTGTTCCGTTTCGTCGGCGATGAACTACCCTACACCAGCACCGTCATGATCGAAAAATTCGAGCAGGAGGGCGATCTGCGCCGCATCTTCGCGGCGATTCTGGTCGAGCGCGATACGCACAAGGCGATGGTGATCGGCAACAAAGGCGCGCGTCTGAAGGAAATTTCGACCCAATCCCGGTTGGATATGGAGCGTCTGTTCGGCGGCCCGGTTTACCTGGAAATCTTCGTCAAAGTCAAATCGGGCTGGGCCGACAATGAGGTTGGCCTGCGCGCCTACGGCTACGAATAAAAGATTCTTTAGCTAATTTATTAAGCTTATGGTCGTTTCGACTACAGCAATGTCCGGCATCGCATCGGAGCCCGGCGTTCCGATGCCGGGGGCCACGCCATCGACATCGCCATCTTCGCCGTCTCCCTCCGCATCGCCGCGCCGTTCGCGTTCCGCCGCCCCGGACTCGCGCATCATCGGCCAGCCAGCCTTTGTCTTACACAGCTATCCCCATAAAGAAACCAGTCTGATCATCGATCTGCTGTCGCGCGATCACGGCCGCATTGCGCTGGTCGCGAAAGGTGCCAAGCGCCCGCATTCCAAACTGCGCGGCGTATTGCAGACTTTTCAGCCGCTATCGGTCAACTGGACCGGCAAAGCCGAGGTTCGCACGCTGATTGCCGCCGAATGGGTCGGCGGTCTGCTGCCGCTGGAGAAATCGGCGCTGCTATGCGGTTTTTATCTGAACGAACTGTTGGTCAAATTGCTGGCGCGCGACGATCCGCACCCGGAATTATTCGATCATTATGTGGCGACGCTCAATCAACTGGCGCATGGCGAATCGCCGCCGATCGTGTTGCGTCAGTTCGAGCGC
Source organism: Herbaspirillum sp. (assembly GCA_028291765.1). Lineage (GTDB taxonomy): Bacteria > Pseudomonadota > Gammaproteobacteria > Burkholderiales > Burkholderiaceae_D > Herbaspirillum. Next base: position 9,726 of record JAQGNR010000248.1, on the reverse strand, counting down.
GCGCTGCTCAAGGCCAGCGGTGTCGCCGCCGATCTGACGCGCTGCATTGCCGGCGGCGGCATGGTCGAAGCCGATCGTATCTATGTCGTCGATCCGGAACATGGCACGCGCCCAGCGCTGGCGGCAGATGTCTGGCCGCGCATTCACGGCAAAACCCTGCTCGATATGGAGCGTGAAGATTATCGCGACAGCACGACCCAGACTCAAAGCAAATTCCTGATGCGTTTTTTACTTGCCCATTATCTCGGCGGCGCACAATTGAATACGCGCCAGATATTGATCGATCTGATGCAATTGTGATGCCGCGCCGGGCGCTGCCGGGGCGACTTTGCGATACCATCGCTTCCTGTCGCGTTTTATTTGAATTTCCGATTCCGCAAACTCTGCAAACGATATGAGCTATCTACAACCTGTCGGCCCGAGCATAGAACTCGGTATCAATATCGATCACGTCGCCACGGTGCGCAATGCGCGCGGCACGGCTTATCCAGAGCCGCTCAGAGCGGCGCTTGAAGCCGAGCAGGCCGGCGCCGATGCCATTACGCTGCACTTGCGCGAAGATCGGCGTCACATCCGCGACGCCGATGTCGAAGCGATCCGGCCGCAATTGCTCACGCGCATGAATCTGGAAGCCGCCGTTACCGCCGAAATGCTGGATTTTGCCTGTCGCATTCAACCCCAGGATGTTTGCCTGGTGCCGGAAAAACGGCATGAGCTGACGACCGAGGGCGGGCTCGATGTGGTGCGTTATTTTCCGCAGGTGCAAGCGGCGGTGCGGCAATTGCATGCCGCCGGGATCAGGGTCAGCCTGTTCATCGATCCCGATCCGGCGCAAATTCAGGCCGCCGCAGAGGCCGGCGCCAAGGTTATAGAATTACATACCGGGCGTTATGCCGAGAGCGAAGGCGCGCTCCAGATGCAGGAGCTGCTACGCGTGCAACAGGGTGTGCTGGCCGGCGCACAGCGCGGTTTGCGCGTCAATGCCGGTCATGGGTTGCATTACACCAATGTGCAGGCAATTGCGGCGATCCCCGGCATCGCGGAATTGAACATCGGCCACGCGGTGGTCGCGCATGCAATTTTTGCCGGCTGGCAGAATGCAGTGCGTGAAATGAAGGCCTTAATCGTACAGGCGCGGCTGGCAGCGGAAACAGACCAATGATTTACGGCATCGGCACCGATATTATTAAAATTGCGCGGATAGCGGCAGCGCTGGAACGCAATGGCGATCGTTTCGCCGGACGTATTCTGGGCGCCGAAGAAATGGAAAAATTCAAGAGCCGCTACGCCAGGGTGCCCGCGCGCGGCATCAGTTTTCTGGCGACACGGTTTGCCGCCAAGGAAGCGTTTTCCAAAGCGATCGGTCTGGGCATGCGCATGCCGATGACCTGGCGTGCAATGCAGGTGCTCAATGCCCCCAGCGGCAAGCCGATTGTGGTGCTCAGCGGCGCACTGCTGACGTGGTTCACGCAGCAGGGCCTGAGCGCCCAGGTATCGATTACCGACGAGGCCGAATACGGCGTGGCCTTTGTCATTGTGGAGAAATGATGGGTAATAGTTCTGCTGCATCAAATATGCCAGCGCCGTTCGGACCGGTCATGCTGGATGTGGCCGGCAAGACGCTGGGCCCGGATGATATCGGCCGCCTTCAGCACCCGCTGACCGGCGGCGTCATTCTATTTGCGCGCAATTACGAAAGCCGCGCGCAACTGCTGGCCTTGACCGCGGCCATTCGTGCGGCACGGCCAGGGCTGTTGATCGCGGTCGATCATGAAGGCGGCCGGGTGCAGCGTTTTCGCACCGACGGCTTCACCCGGTTGCCGGCCATGGGTTTGCTCGGGAAATTGTGGGACCGTGACGTTTTGCAAGCGACCGCAGCGGCTACCGCCACCGGTTTTATATTGGCTGCCGAGTTGCGTGCTTGCGGTATCGATCTCTCTTTTACGCCGGTGCTGGATCTGGATTTCGGCCAATCCAGCGTGATCGGCGATCGTGCGTTTCATCGCGATCCGCGCGTCGTGAGCTTGCTGGCAAAAAGCCTGAATCACGGCCTGCTGCTGGCCGGCATGGCCAATTGCGGCAAGCATTTTCCCGGTCACGGTTTTGCGCAAGCCGATTCGCATGTCGCGATGCCAATCGATGAACGTGAACTGAACGAAATTCTGCAAGACGATGCCAAACCTTACGAATGGCTGGGGATCGGATTGGCGGCCGTGATGCCGGCGCATGTAATCTATCCGAAAGTAGATCAGCATCCGGCCGGATTTTCAAAAAAATGGCTGACTATTTTGCGCCGGCAGCTCGGCTTTCAGGGCGTCATTTTCAGCGATGATCTGAGCATGGAAGCGGCCAGCGTGGCCGGCGGTGCGCTTGAGCGTGCCGAAGCGGCGCTGAAGGCCGGTTGCGATATGGTCCTGATGTGCAATTCGCCGGATAAGGCCGATTTGCTGCTGGCCGGGATAACGCATAAACAAAGCCCTGCATCGGCGGCCAGAGTAGCAGCGTTGACGCCGGGGGCGCCGGCCAAGGACTGGGCGCAACTGCAAAACGATCCCCGTTACCAGAGCGCCATGGAGATTGTACTGGCGCTGATGCCGGACTGATAGGCCATGAGTAATCCTTTACCACCGGAATTACCAGAGTCACCGGATTCACCAGACTTTTCCGAGCCATCCGGTGCGCCCAATGTGCCCAATGCGCCAAGCGCATCCGACCTGCGCGCGCTGGTATTGGAGACCGTCGCCAAATTGCCGAATCTGCCCGGCGTATATCGTTATTTCGATGCCGACGACAATGTGCTTTATGTGGGCAAAGCGCGCGATCTGAAAAAGCGCGTATCGAGTTATTTCCAGAAGACCATGTCCGGTCCGCGCATTGCGATGATGGTCGAACGCATCGCCCGGCTGGAAACCACGGTCACCCGCAGCGAAGCCGAAGCGCTGCTGCTGGAAAACAATCTGATCAAATCGTTGCAGCCGCGTTTCAATATTCTGTTTCGCGACGACAAATCCTATCCCTATCTGAAAATCACCGGCCATGCCTTTCCGCGCATGGCGTATTACCGCGGCTCGGTGGACAAGCGCAATCAGTACTTCGGGCCGTTTCCGAATGCAGGGGCGGTCAAGGAATCGATTCAGATTCTGCAAAAAGTTTTCTTGCTGCGCACCTGCGAAGACACGGTTTACGCCAATCGCACGCGGCCTTGCCTGCTGCATCAGATCCATCGCTGCAGCGGCCCCTGCGTCAATTTGATTACGAAAGAAGATTACGCGGTCAACGTGGAGAATGCGGCGCAGTTTTTGCGCGGACAGCAAAGTGCAGTGCTGGCGGCGCTGGAACAGAAAATGCACAGTTTCGCGGAGGAATTGCAGTTCGAACGCGCGGCGCTGGTGCGCAATCAAATCATCGCCTTGTCGAGCGTATTGCATCAGCAAAGCATGGAGACCGGCGGCGATGCCGACATCGATATTATTGCTGTGGTGGTGCAGGGCGGTCGTGCCTGCGTCAATCTGGCGATGGTGCGCGGCGGCCGCCATCTCGGCGACCGCGCTTATTTTCCGACGCATGTGGATGTGGCTGCCGCAACGGTCGCAACGGAAGAAGCGATCGATGCCGAAGTACTCAAAGCATTCATGGCGCAGCATTACATCGATAAATTCATTCCCGGCTCGCTGATCGTCAATTGCGAAATCGATGAGCCGGCGCTGATGCTGGCGTTGATGGAGCAATGCGGTCATCGCATCAATCTGGGTTTTCAGCCGCAAGGACAACGCCGGCAATGGCTGGAAATGGCGTACAAGGGCGCGGGGCTCGCGCTGGCGCGCCTGTTGTCAGAGCAGGGCTCGCAGCAATCGCGTACGCGTGCGCTGGCCGAAGTGTTGAACTGCGAAATCGACGCGCTGGAAAATCTGCGGATCGAATGTTTCGACATCAGTCACACGCAAGGCGAGGCGACGCAGGCTTCCTGCGTCGTGTTTCATCATCATGCCATGCAGAACGGCGAATACCGTCGCTACAATATCAATGACATCACACCCGGCGACGATTACGCTGCGATGCGCCAGGTGTTGATGCGGCGCTATGAAAAAGTCGCCAACGGGGACGGCGTGATGCCGGACATCGTGCTGGTCGACGGCGGCAAAGGACAGGTCGAAATGGCGCGCCAGGTGTTGACCGAACTGGGCCTGGATATCGGCCTGATCGTCGGCGTTGCAAAAGGAGAAGGGCGCCGGGTCGGCCTGGAAACGCTGATTTTTGCCGATGGCCGGCCGCCGGCGGAACTCGGCAAGGAATCGGCGGCGCTGATGCTGATCGCACAGATTCGCGATGAGGCGCATCGCTTTGCAATCACTGGCATGCGCGCCAAACGGGCCAAAGCACGGCAAACTTCGCGGCTGGAAGAAATTGAAGGCATCGGCGCCAAACGCCGTCAGAAATTGTTGGCGCGGTTTGGCGGTCTGCGTGGCGTGACCGATGCCAGCGTTGCCGATCTGGCTTCGGTCGAAGGTATCTCACGGCAGTTGGCGGAAGAAATATATAAGCAATTACACTGAAGTTTTGGTAGATTGCACAGCTTGGAACGTATTTAAGCCTCGATACTGAACGCATCGCCTCTTTTGGAAAATTTTTAAAGCGAACTTATGCCTTTTAATATCCCGATTCTACTGACCTGGTTGCGTGTCGCGTTGATTCCATTGGTGGTTGGCGTATTTTATTTGCCGCAATTGGGATTGTCGCGTTATGAGCAGGGCATTGCTTCGACGATTATTTTTATTGTGGCGGCGGCCACCGACTGGTTCGACGGGTTTCTGGCGCGGCGCTGGGATCAGACTTCGGCTTTCGGCGCTTTTCTCGATCCGGTCGCCGATAAACTGATGGTGACCGGGGCGCTGCTGGTGCTGGTGCATCTGGGACGGGTCCATCCGATCTTTGCATTTGTCATCATCGGCCGTGAAATCACGATCTCTGCGCTACGCGAATGGATGGCGCAGATAGGCGCATCGAAATCGGTTGCCGTCAGCTCACTGGGAAAAATCAAGACGATGGCGCAAATGATTGCGATCCCGATGCTGCTGTATTACGACATGTTGCCGGGTAATATCGATACCCGTCTCTGGGGCCATGTACTGCTGATTATCGCTGCGCTGCTGACGGTCTGGTCGATGCTTTATTATTTGCGCAAGGCTTGGCCGCTGATCAAAAAGATGCAGTAAAAAGAGGCAGTAAAAGACCCAGTAAAAGATGCAGTAATAACGCGCCATACCAAGTAATAGTATTAAGCAAGTTTATGCCGCACAATGCTTGACAACCAAGCGCAGGCCTTTATAATAGCGCTCTGTTGTGAATGCGGGAGTAGCTCAGTTGGTAGAGCGCAACCTTGCCAAGGTTGAGGTCGAGAGTTCGAGACTCTTCTCCCGCTCCAGGATACGAAAGGAAGCCTTCAAAGCTTCCTTTTTTTATTCAGCCTGGTGCATCTCGTTCACAGCTTTACCATCATCACCCCTGGCGGGGTAGCAAAGTGGTTATGCAGCGGCCTGCAAAGCCGTTTACGCCGGTTCGATCCCGACCCCCGCCTCCAATTCCCATGCGCCCAAATTCCCATGCGACCTACAGCAAGATAGGTCGTGAACTGCTTATTGTGTTTGCTCATGAAAAACTGACCCCAAGAAGTTAGGACTATCTCCAACTTCTTGGGGTCGGTTCAATTCAGCCAAGGGCTTTTTTTCTTTTGGGGACATTTTTTGCCTGAAAACTTTTCACAAGGAAATTTATATGCGCGGCCTACGGCGCAGCGCGGTTCGGCAGGCTGAACAGCACTTGCTTACCATTAGATTAACAATTGTTAATGATTTATCAATCTGCTATTAACTTATGATCAAGCAAAATCCTGCGACAGTAAGAAAGTGTTGCAGTCTCTGCGCGGCCTGCCATTCCCTCCGGCCGGCATTGTCCGGTCCTGGGCAGCCGTCATTTTTAGCCACCTTCCTTCCTTCGTTCCTTTCTATCGTTCTGCATCGTTTCAACTCGTCACGGCACATATAAGGTTCCATCACGTAATGCAATCGTTTCCGCTTCTAAGCCTTGCAATTTGGGTTCCCATTCTTTTTGGCGCCGCCGTTCTGTGGATAGGGTCGGATAGCAACCCGCGTCCCGCGCGATGGCTTGCGCTGACAGGTTCGCTTGTCGGCTTGCTGCTTACAATTCCGCTCGTCACCGGGTTTAACAATCATATTGCGGCTGCACAGTTCGTCGAACGTCTCAATTGGATACCTGAGTTCGACATTACCTATCACCTCGGGCTCGACGGCGTTTCATTGTGGCTGGTGGCGCTGACGGCGTTTACGACATTGATCATCGTGATCGCATCATGGCGCGTGATTACCGTACACGTCGCACAATACCTCGCTGCATTCCTGTTCCTGTCGGGATTGATGATCGGCGCCTTCGCAGCTCTCGACGGTATGCTGTTTTTTGTGTTTTTCGAGGCGACGCTGATTCCGATGTACTTGTTGATCGGCGGCTGGGGTGGAACGAAACGGGTGCATGCCGCTTTCAAATTTTTCCTCATTTCGCTGGTCGGCTCGCTGCTGATGTTGATCGCATTGCTCTATCTGTTCGGGCAATCGAACAGCTTCGATATTGCGTCCTGGTATGCATTGCGGCTGGGCTTTGTGCCGCAGCTTCTGATTTTTATCGGTTTTTTTGCCGCGTTTGCGGTCAAGGTGCCGATGTGGCCGATCCATACGTGGCTGCCGGAAGTCCACCTTGAAGCGCCGACCGGCGCCTCCGTCATACTGGGAATGCTGAAGCTGGGTGCATACGGTTTCATCCGCTTTACGCTGCCAATCACGCCGCAAGCCAGCCATTTCTTCGCGCCGGTGATGATTGCGCTGTCGCTCGTGGCCGTGATCTATGGCAGCCTCGTCGCGTTATCGCAGACCGACATGAGCCGGCTGATGGCCTACTCGTCGATCTCCCACATGGGGCTCGTAACACTGGGGCTCTTTATTTTCAACCAGTACGGTATCGAAGGCGCCATCGTACAGATGATCTCCTACGGTTTCATTTCGGGTGCGATGTTCCTTTGCATCGGTGTGCTATATGAGCGCACGCACACGCGCGCAATAGACGCGTACGGCGGCGTCGCCAGCGTCATGCCGAAGTTTGCGGTGTTGACCATGCTGTTCGCGATGGCCAACGTCGGCCTGCCCGGCACCTCCGGATTTGTCGGCGAATTCCTGGTGATCATGGGGGCGATCAAGTTCAACTTCTGGATCGGCGCGCTGGCTGCGCTTACATTGATACTCAGCGCCGCTTATACATTGTCGATGTACAAGCGCACAATCTTCGGCTCGGTTGGCAACGACAACGTCGCCAGGCTCGTCGATATCGGCAAACGCGAGCTGATCATGCTCGGCGCGATGGCTTTTTTCGTACTCCTGATAGGCGTCAACCCGCGGCCGTTTACCGACGCGATCGATGCTTCCGTTACGACATTGCTGTCGCAAACACGACGGTAAAAGGATGCTTGAGGTGCTGTGGCAAGGCGGGTTTTCCCAGTCCGGCTGATGCCCCTTAATTTCGCAACTTCTACGGAAATTAAAACTGTTCCCAGTCGTCATTGCCTGCGGTCGCAGTGGTGCTCGCGGTGGCATTTGTAGTGGCATTTGTAGCTATACGCAGCGATGCTTTGCGGGTCGGCAAGCTGGCCGGTTTCGGCGTGATGTCGGCCATTTTCCTTGCCGGTGGCGGTGCGGCCTTGTGCAGGGTGGTAGTGGACACATTGTTAGTCAGTTTGAATACACTGATCGCCTGGTTCAATTCGGAAGCCTGATCGCGCAGGCTTTCCGCGGCGGCGGCGGCTTGCTCGACCAGCGCCGCATTCTGCTGCGTGATCTCGTCCATTTGCGCCACGGCGCGATTGATTTCCTCGATGCCGACACTTTGTTCACTACTGGCGGCGACGATCTCGCTCATGATGCCGGTGACGCGCTTGATCGATTCGACGATCTGTTGCATCGATACGCCGGCACGATCGACCAGCTTGCCGCCGGCATCGACTTTCTCGACCGAATCGCCGATCAATACCTTGATTTCCTTGGCCGCACCGGCCGAACGTTGCGCCAGATTGCGCACTTCGGAAGCCACCACGGCAAAGCCGCGCCCCTGTTCGCCTGCACGCGCCGCTTCCACCGCCGCGTTGAGCGCCAGGATATTGGTCTGGAACGCAATGCCGTCGATGACGCCGATGATGTCGACGATCTTGCGCGAGCTATCCTTGATCGAGCTCATCGTATCGACCACTTGATTGACCACTTGCCCGCCTTGCACTGCATGTTCCGAAGCCGAGATCGCCAATTGATTGGCTTGCTGCGCATTGTCGGCATTTTGCTTGACGGTAGAGGTCAATTCCTCCATCGAACTGGCGGTTTCTTCCAGCGAGCCGGCTTGCGATTCGGTGCGCGCAGACAGATCGGCGTTGCCATCGGCGATTTCGCCGGATGCCGTGGCAATGGCGCCGATGCCGTTGCGGACCCGCTCCAAAGTATTGATCAGGCCCAGCCGCATTTCCTCAAGCGCGCGCGAGAGGTCGCCGATTTCATCCTTGGTGCGCGAAGCGAGGCTGATGGTCAGATCGCCGCCGGCGACATTCTTGGCCAGCACGGCGGCCTGATGCAAGGGACGCGTGATGCTGTTCGATAGCAGCCAGGCGCACGATATTGCGCAGACCAAGGCCACCGTCGCCAGCGCCAGCAGCCAGAGCCTGCTGGTTTGGTAGATTGCGGTGATGCCGCTTGCGGTATCGTCGATTTCCTTTTGCTGGAATTCCAGCAGGCTTTGCAGGCCGTCATCCATGCTCTTGACGGCGGGGACGAAACGCTGATCGAACAATTGACTGGCTTGTTCCGCCTGGCCGTCTTTTTTCGCTTTCATCACCAGCCCGCGGGAGGCGAGGAACTCGGCGCGTGCAGCGTTGGTTTTTTCCCATACTGCCTTTTCCGCCGGCGATTGCAGCAGTGCCGTTATCTGTGTCGACAACTCGGCGCTGCGTTTGCTGGAAGTCTTTTGTTCATCGGCGAAATAAGTTTCCAGCACCGGATCGCTGCTTTTGATAATCGCGGCGGTGCGGCGCACGCTGACCTCGCTATTGGAAACGAATGCGCTGATCAGGCGTTCGGTGGTCAGCGGCGAATGCATCATGGTATCGGTGGCCACGGCCACGGTTTGCAGGCGCCATAAAGCCAGACCGGTCGTCAGTAAAGATAAAACGATGATGATCCCAAAGCAGAGTTGCAAGCGGGTTTTGATCTTGAAATTGCTCAGCATAATGAATTCCCCTTCCCCTAAAACAATACGCAGCAATCGCCGCTAGCCGCCAGATTCGGTTTTGCCATACCTGCGAAGCACGCCAGAAGAATCCTGAGCGACGCGTTGTTATGCGTTGCTTATTACTGCTTATTGCTGGGATTGTTGTTAAATTTTTATCATTGAAGCCCGATGCCTCATCTGGATTCCGGGTTGACCAGTTTGTTGATGCTGAGACATATAAGTTGTAACAGATTATTCAATATTTCGCTATGGAAATTATGGAAAGGCGTTCCATTTTTGGTGGCTTTTAGCTTTAATGGCGTTTAGTTATGCAAATTTTTAGGACGGTGATTGCCTCTTCGATCAGGCCGCCGTGGCCTTCCCCAGGCCGACAGGGCCTTTTACGTCCCGGGGAAG
>JAQGNR010000233.1 GCA_028291765.1 Herbaspirillum sp. | reverse complement strand
GGAATGACACGAACGGAGCACAACATCGCGTCACACCCCACCTGACGGCGCCTTAACTGAACGGCAGCGACACTACCGCTCAGGCCCCGCTTTTTTGAATCTGGTCGAGAATCGTCTGGATTGCGTCCAAAGCCGCCAACACCTCTGAATTGTCCGCATCGAGCAGGCCTTTTTCCAGTTCCAGGTGCCATTTATCCAACGCGATGGAAAGATCGGCGAAGGAATCATCCAGATCGCACAGAAGATAAAACGTGGTTTCGAATGCCGGTAGCATGATCTTTCCTTTTAAAGACTTTCGTATTGAAAAACCGGCCCGCTCCCACCAGGCAAGGCCTGTGAACGCCCATTTCTTATGGCTGATTGTCTTCATCGCATCAGTGTCGAAATCCGGTTTTACGATCTGTTTCTTTCAAATTTCCGTGTTTTTATAATAGAGTCGCGACGCACACCGATCTCGACAAACTCTTGTCGGATTCAGCCAATCCGGTTGGCGTTTCGTGGCGTTATTTGACGTGATTCGGCGCTGTCTGACAGCGCGATCGGCGCGCCTATACCACCAGATGCAGCGGTTTTGCCTCGCCGCAGGCAGTTTCCGGATAGTTACTGCGCACGCCGACGATCGTGCCGCACGCGGCATGGAAAATCGTCACTTGCGCTTCTTTCTGCATCGCGCCGATCAATGCGCTATCGAGTCCGAAATGCAGCACCAGCTCTTCCAGCGATAGCGCATCCAGACCGCCCCTTATGTCGTCGCGTCTTCGCATCGACAAAAGCATCCCGAGGTTGGTCCAGACCAGAAAAGCGCATACCAGCATGATCATCAAAAATAGATACTCGACCGGGAAATGAAACGATGCCATCAGCACAACAAGAAACGTCAGGTGCGCCACAAACCAGTCGACGATCGATGCGCCCAGCGCCTCCCATTCGATAGCGCTCGCAACTGTCGTCAGCACCACCGTCCACATCACCCAGCAGAGCGCAAACAATATGCCGTCGCGCAAGCGAATCAGCGGACGATGCGCCGTGCTGTAAATAATGATCGGCAGCGTCAGGGCTTGAATCCCCGATCGGGATTGCTCCAGAGCGCGCGCTGCCCCGGCTTCTTGAGCAGCGCTTTCGGAAAACCGCAGAACGTCGCGCACACGATCATGATCCAATACAGAAACGGATACCAGATGATCCAGATATAGGTTTTCCATAGATGACTTTCATAACGGCTATCGAGAAAAATGCCAACGGCGAATTGAAGCAGGGAACTCAGTACCAGGATAAAAAATATATTGCCGGTGGAGACGAAATGCACCGGCAGCAGCGCATCCGCATGGCCGGTCGATAACGCGACGACTGTCGCAAGCAGCACGATGACGGTGGTATAACCCCACAGCAGGCTGAGGCCGAATTCAAGAAAGACCAGCCACATATGACGCTGCTTCCAGTACGCGAAGATGCCGAAATTGCGCAGCAAGACTTCCGATCCGCCTTGCGCCCAGCGGAGCCGCTGCCGCCATAAACCCAACACTGTTTCCGGTATCAGAATCCAGCATTTTGCGTTCGGCTCGAAGCGGATTTCCCAGCCGGCACACTGCAGCTTCCAGGTGATATCGACGTCTTCGGTGACCATGTCCGCCGTCCAGAAGCCAACTTCCCAGAGCGCCCGCTTGCGAAACGCCACCACCACGCCGGACACCGAAAATAATCTGCCGTAGATGCGTTGCGCCCGCTTGATGATGCCGACGATGCTGGAAAATTCACCCACCTGAATCTTGCCCAGCAGCGTTGAACGGTTACGGATGCGGGCATTGCCCGTGACTGCACCGACATTCGGCGCAGCAAGGTGCGACATCATCCAGATACATGCCTGCGCATCCAGCAATGCATCGCCATCGATGCAGACCAGAAATTCATTGGCGGACATCAGCGCACCCGCGCGCAAAGCCATGGCCTTGCCTTGATGGGCGGCAAAATGCACCACGCGCACCTGGCGATGCAGACGGGAGATTTCGTTGAGCAATGCGCCGGTATTGTCGGTACTGCCGTCATTGATCGCGATGATTTCAAATGCGGGGTATGTCTGCTGCAACAGGCTATCGATGGTTTCACGCACATTTTCGCCTTCGTTGTGACAGGGAAGGAGAATGGAAATCGGCGGATACGCGGCAAGTTCCGGCACCGTCACCTGCTTGCGTTCCCATTTGAAATAAAAGAACAACGCGCCCACCAGCCAGACATGCATCATCACCAGCGGATAAAAGAAAATAAAATCCGATGCGATCTTCAACATGCCCCAACGCGTGAAATAAGTTTCCATCGCCGTCACTCGTCTAGCATTGAAGAGAGCGACAGGACATTGATGCGATCGGCCGGCAAGGTTCGCGCAAAGGAGAAAGCAAAGGCAAAGTTATCGCTGTTATCGTTTACCAGAGCCGATTGGTGCGGGGTGGTGTAGATCCTTGGCAACGGCCAGTAATTCATGTGCGCCAGCAAATCGACATCGGCGAACGCGCCTTCAAACAACAAGCCCTGCACCGGAACGTGCAGACTCATTTCGCTGTATAGCTTGAGCACATCTTTGCGATTTTTTCCGCTGCGCGCGAACTTGTCGGGATCGAGCATCAGGAATACTTCGGCATTGAGCCGGGTGTGCATTTGCCAGGCAACGCGATTGAGCAGATCGGCGCGCATGTGCATTACCGAGTTCGGGAAATAGGTCTCCGTAATCTGCCCTATCTTTGCGCCATCTTCAGCAGGCCCGGCAAACGGTTGCAACAACACCGTGTTGACACCGAGACGCGCGGCCTGATCGAGCAGGCGGCCCAGTTTTTGTTCTTGCAGCGCCGGATCTCTGTCGTAAATGCGATCCAGCGACAAGCGAATCGCGCGCATTGGCTCATGCTCTTTGCGTGTATCTTTATGCCGCACCAGGTAAGAGAAATTGGCAAGCCCCATTTCCTTGGTGATCAGGGTACGCGGCACTACTTCCGTATTTTTCACCGAAGCAAAACCGTCGAGCAAGGTCAGGTTGATCGACATGCCGGCGTGCGCCGCTTCCAGCGCGCCGATCCGATCCATCTGGCCATACGGCCAAACCATAATGCGCGGCAATTTTCCGGTATGTTGCTTGATCAGTATCGAATTCATGCGCAGATCGCTGCGCACCCGCAAGCGGCGCTCCTCGACCGTTTCATAGGTATTCGTTGCCGCGTCGTAGCGCAGGGTTATCGCCGCCGGCTGCCGGTTATTTTGCGGATTGGCGAGAATGTCGCGATGCAGATCAAAACTTTGCGATGCAATTTCAACCAGGCCCGAGTCGGCCATTTCCTTGACTTGCGCCCAGGTGACGAACTGCTGTTTGGCGGAAGACCGATCGAGTCGGCTTTCCTCCGGGTCCGGTCCGCCTTCAATCCATCGCCCGACCACCGCCATGACGGCGGGAATCTTGTAGGCTTTCAAGATCGGAAAGACATTCATGTAGAAATCTTCATAGCCGCCGTCGAGCGTCAACAAATAGGCGCGTTCCGGCAGCGGCTTGCGGCCGGCCTTGGCCTGCAGTACATCGTCCATGCTGATGGCGGTATAGCCGTTCTCTCGCAGCCATGCCAAGTGCGTCGTAAAATTGCTGACACTGTTGGCGCCGTCGTCGCCATTGAATCCGGCCGGTATGGCGTGATAACAAAGCGCCACATATTCCTGCGTAGATTTCTGATCGCCGGCGGTACCGGCATTGGTAGCGCCGGATTGCAGAAACAGCAGCGCCATCACCGTGCAAACTGCACTGCGGCGCAGAAATGCAAAGCGCGTTTTCATAGGAATTTCCAGTTAAAACCGACATGTGCTTCAGGACCGGACGACACCGCGCCGCTATATATCCGCCGCACGAAGCCGACGCCGAAACCGACCGCCATCGCGCCGTTCAGATCCGCCCGCGCCTCATAGCCGACGCTGCCGATATTGCCGCTCGCAAAACCATGCTCGGCATGGCGCCCGAAGGCGAGAATCAGCCGGTTAGCGAACGATCGTGAATAGCGTCGGTAGGTGAGCCAGTCGCTGGTATAGGACATCTGCGCGGTATGCTTATTTTTCGGATTGAAATAGGCGGTGTTTTCCAGGCTGTTGCTGGCGGCCGCGAATTCAATGCCCGACGTGCCTTTGTAGATCGGTCCCTGGATCAGGGTTGCCGTGCCGCGCACGGCGATTTCGCGGCGGGTATTGTTATCCGACATCATCAATTGGCTGTAGTCGGCATGGATCGCCAGCAGCTCGCTGGCGCGCCAGCTGGCGCCGATACCGGTGGACCATCCGGAGATGCCGGAATAACGCGCCACCAGCGGTACGGCCAGTGCGTTCGAATCGGCATTGGCCCTCAGCGCCCAATCGTCGTTCATGCTGAGTTGCGTGCTTGCCGCAAAACTGGTCTTTGGGTGATGGAAAAATTCCTGCTGTATCTCGGCCTGCACAGTGCCTACGCCGGCGATGGTATGTTCGGCCCCGAGGCCCAGCCGCCGGTAGTCGAAGGAAATGTCGTTGGTGATTCCGCGCTCGAAATATTCATGGACGAAAGGGCTGGTCCGATAGACGATCGGCTTGCTGAGCAATTTTGTTTCAACGATGGCGCCATGGCCATTGCCGAGATTTTCCCGGCTGCGCGATCCGCTGCCCAATACCGATAATTCGTTGTAATCGCGCCCCTCGCCGGCGCGCAACATGTTCTTGAGGTCGCTGTCATCCAGCATTGTTTTCAGCAAGGGCGATAGACGCTCTTCGGCGGATTGGTAATCGCCCAGCGAAAAATCGGCGGCGGTGGCGGGCAATACTCGCTCATCGCGAATGGATTCCGCGATTGCCGACGCCTCGCCGCCGAAGGCGATGAATAAGGTCGTCAACATGAGTTGAGATTTATTTTTCATCATCTTCCGCGCGCTGATTTTTTATATCAGGCGGGGGGGTTGGATCCGGATCAAGATCTGAATCGGGATCGATGATTTGCTCCAGGTCGGTGGTGGCGACATGTCCTGCCCGCCACCTAAGATACGTTTCCCGGGACACACCCATCTCTTTGATGATGTCTTCCAACGGAACGCCCAGCTCCTCCTGTTTCAAGGCCGCTGCAACCTTTTCCATACTTATAGCTCGCTTCATCGCATCGCCTTTTTTCAGCTGAAATTCGTACCGTTTTATGTTTACTCTGGACACGGATGCAAGCGCAGAGCCTTTTTTTTTGTTAATCAATATTAAGAGGACGGGTCAAAATTATTAGGACAAAACATTGGCGATTTCTGCCACTTAAATTGCCTTTTTTGGCAGGATTTTTTCAGTGCGCTGTTGGCGGGGAAGATGCAAAAATGCGACCGGATCTGCTGTGATGCAGATGGTCGCAAGAAGGTGAAATGCAAAGGTAAATACAGCGGTGTATTTTTGAAATGGATGACCCGAATTACAGATCAATCACATAACGAATTTTTTATTAACGCAAAGCGCCTGGATCGCGAGCGACCTTTAATAATACCAATCCGAGGTCCTGTATCTGGCAAGACGCAGCGAGCGCCAAATAGATTTTCCATAGCGGCGATAGAAGCCGTAGTAAAGCAAAAAAAGATGCAATTTCATGATCTTCTCCCACAGGAATTTTCGATTTTTTCGTACTCGAATAAATCTTTTTGTTGATAACTTGCCTGTATAACGGCACCTGCTTCTGGTTCGCGCTTGACACGTTCACTCTTGCGGTATTCGCACGGGGAAGTATTCAAATGTTTTCGAAACAGTTTTGAAACATGCTCGCCGCTGAAAAATCCACAACGACGCGCAATCTTGTCGATCGGTAGATCCGTTTCGCGCAAATTCTGGCACACCGCTTCCAGGCGGATTTTCTGCAGGAAGCGATGCGGGGTTTCGCCGGTTTCACGCTTGAATTGACGTTGGAAATTCCGTTCACTCATGGCCACGAAATTGGCGGCATCGGCGGCATTGATGGTGGACGCCATATGTTCGGTCAGCCAGTTCGAGGCTTTGTGAATCTTGCCGTTTCTGAACGACTCGTCGGTACGAGACCAGGACGTCGTGGAATTCGGACATTCCCGTTGCCGGGGATGAGCCAGCAGACTTTGCGCAACCCGTTTCGCCATGGTCGATCCCAAATCGTCTTCATGCAGGCGCAACGCGATGTCGATCCCCATGCCGGAATCGCCGGTGGTATAGATACCGTGGTCCTCAACCATCAACACGTCACGGTCCAGGATCACCTTTGGAAATTCACGCAGCAATTTGTCCTGCAAGGCCCAATGGATCGCGACGTGGCGATTATTGAGCAAGTCGGCTGCCGCCAGGACAAACACGCCGGTGCACAAAGCAGCGATGCGCCGCACATGCTCACTGGCCATTTGCAGCCACTCGATTAAGCGCGGATCACGGTAAACATTAAAATTGCCGCTGCCACTGGCCACGATTAGCGTATCGAAGTGATTATCCTCACGCGACGGCAGTGGAATCGTCATGATCTGCACACCGGACGACGACATGATCATGCCGCCGGTCAGTGATATCAAGGATAAGTTGTAGCGCGTCATTCCCGTGAACATTGAGGAAATCAGCTTATCCCCGGTCACAAAAATTTCGGCAACGCCGACAACGTCGGCAAGAATGACGCCATCGAAAACAATTATTCCAACATGTCTCAGCGAATTGCTGTCACCGCCAGAGTGCGTTGCGCTAGTTTCCATTTTCATGTCCCCCCCCAATAAGCTAATCACTTCACCTGCACAGCAGGACCAAGCTTCTTATTTATTGCGTCGCTTCGTAGAGGTTGTCATATTGTCATTTATTTGAATGTCAAAGTACAAAATGTTGTTAAAAAATCCACTATTTTTTGTACTTCCATTGACACTGTCAGACAACGCCTGTCAGTCTTGACTCCACTATCTCTTGTACTGCCATCGACACTGTCAGACAACGTGCGTCATTCATGAAAATTGTTGTTTACCGTTACTTGCTTTCACTACTCAGCTCATCCGGTAATGGCTTTACTTCTACCGGATCGGCACTTAGCACTTCCATAGGCTTGGCTTCAGTATTTGCCAGACTAATTGGCTGTGAAGTCTGCATCGCCGATGCCTGCGGGGTTTGCGTGAGCGTGATTGGCGCTGCCTGCTGGTCGATGATCGGCGGCATTGCGGTGCTACGCTCGGCTGCCTTACTCATCTTTATCACTGGCGTTGGCGCTATCGATGCCGTGTCGCTTCCTGGCGCAGATGGACAAGCGCGGCCGGTTGCTTCAACTGCTTTACGGTTTGCAGCGCTCTGGCATAGCAAGGCCAGCGCGACGTCGTTCAGACCCATGGCCCGAAACTCTCTCGAATCCAGTCGCCGCACGCAGGCTTCATCCACCATCGTCGAGCCGGCGGTGGCGCCGAATCCGACAAACGAAAGTCCGAAAGATGCCGAACCCATGCAGGTATCCGAAAATGTGGAAGTCAACGACGGTGCGACAATCGCAGGCGCCGATTTAACTGTATAGCTGCCGGCATACTGGACGTTTGCGGCGCCGGCGCTGCTCGGATCCGCCGCTGTGCCAGCGCTGCCACTGCTGGTTCCGCTACTGCCGCTGTAATCGGTGGTCAAGGAAACCGAAACACTGGAAGTATTGCCATTCGCTTGGCCGCCGGTCGCTGAACCGCCGGCTGCAGATCCGCCCGCAGCTGAACCGCCAGTGCCGCCGGCGCCGCCGTTTGCAGTCGAAGAAGAGCTGGCCGCTGGTGCGGCCGAGCCACCGCCCGATCCCCCGCCATGTCCGGCCGCCCTGGCCGCCGGCACAATAAAGACTGACGCTAACATCATCCCTACAAGCACGTTTTTCATGATTGCACCCCTGGTATCTAGTTGATTCGATTCGGGATCGGGGAGAACCTTACGTTCTCCCCGCCATCCCCTGACGTCAACGCTTGGCCTGATTCATTAATGAACAATAGCCAGTGCGCCGGCATTACCACCGTTACCACCGTCGCCGGCAGTTGCCTTGCCGCTGGAAGCGTCGCCACCAATGGTCACTGAAGTTGCCGAACCGCCGGTATTTTTATTGTCACCAGCTGATGCATTGGCATTTCCAGTGTCGGAGCTAGTCTTGCCGCCTACAGCGATTGCATTGCCGTTGGCTGCCTGAAGAGTCCCTGCACCGCTTGTTGCTTTTGCTGTGGTGTCGCCAGGTGCGCTAGAGCCTTTGCCATAGCCACTCGAACCGCCGCCGGACGATTTGGCGCTTGCATCTGCGCTTGAAGAGGTCTTGGCGCTAGTGTCTCCCCCGCTTGCCTTCACAGCGCCGGCGCTGGTCATATTGCCGCCAGTATTAGCAATGCCGCCAGCGTTAATTTGGTTTGCAGCGCCGCCAGTTGCTGGTGCGCCGGTTGTTGCACCGCTTGTGGCTGCCCCCGATGTTGCATTACCGCCGCTACCACCATTGCCGCCTGTGGAGGTGACAGTTACGTGGGTCATTGACGGAGCAGGTGGTGATGGAGGCTTGTGATTGTTGTTGCCACCAGCAATGGCGGAAGTAGCCAGCAGGGTTAGAACAGCTGCCGCGATGATATGATTTTTCATTTTTAATTCTCCAGGAAAAGGGGATCGGATACTTTTTCTTTGCCCTTTGCATCCCCGAAACAATGAGCAGATTTTCAAAACAGCGCTTGGTCAGAAGCCCCGTAATTGGCCAATACCAAAACAGTTCTGCAATGTAGATAAAGGGTCGATTGAGCCCCCTCCCCGATCCTGCAATGCGTTATTGTTTCGTTTGGTTGAAGCGATATTAGGACGCACGCAAGTTTCGTTTACGACAAAGTCATGTCCACTGAGGACGTCAGATTTGGCGGTTTTGGGGTAGGACAAAAAAGGGGATATGAGGTGACGCGGGACACCGGGCGAAAGGCAAGGAGAGAGGCGCAACGCGCTGCGGGGCAAGCCGCAGGGAGGGAAACCGCTTCGAGGATTTGGTTTCTTTTGTTAGTTAGGTGTAGTCCTCATACCGGTCATGAAATTTTCATTTCGGTACCCCGGGTACACAGAAAATCTGACGCGGTCACGTCCGGGCCGTTAAGAAAACTCTAATTAAGTAAGGAAGCTCTGAGTAAGTGTTGTGAGTGGCTCAAGCGCAGGATGAGAAGCGCAGGCGTACGCAAGTACGTTGAGCATCACAATCCTGCGATTGGGCCGCTCACGACACTTAATCAGAGCTTCCTGACAGGCGCTGCTCGAAATCAATCGGTGTCAACGGTTTGTCCAGCAGATACCCTTGCGCTTCGTCGGCGCCCCAGGCGGTGATCATCTCCAGCGCCTCGCGCGTTTCGACACCCTCCGCCACCACCCGGTAATCCAGACCCTTCGCCAGCGTGATCAGAGAACGCACGATGCGCTGGTCGCGCGTGTTGGTGTGCAGATTGAAGATCAGCGACTGGTCCAGCTTGATCACCGTGGCCGGTAGTTTTTGAAGATACGAAAAGTTGCTGTAGCCGGTGCCGAAGTCATCCAACGCAAGGCCCATGCCAAGCGCGCGTATGTCATGCAGCGTCTTCAACACGGATGGGCTTTCCATCCAGACCCCTTCGGTGCACTCGATTTCAACGTAGCGCGGATCGATGTCGAACTCGGCACAGCCGGCTTCCAGCCGCCGGCAGATATCGGCCTCTTCAAAATTACGCGCCGATAAGTTGATCGCAATCCTGACCGGATAGCCGCGCGCATGCCAGCCACGCATTTGCGCCAGCGTGCTGCGGATGACCCAATTGGTGAGCGGAGAAATCAAGGCGGTCTTCTCCACCAGCGGGATGAATTCCGCAGGCGAAACCGGTCCCAGTTGCGCATGATCCCAGCGCAGCAAGGCCTCGGCGCCGCTGTACTTCCCACTATGCAGATCGAGTTTCGGCTGATACATCAGGCGGAAGCCCTGGCCCCTGATCGCCTCATGCATGTCATTGAGCAGCCGGAACGAGCGCTGGTGATTGACATCGTCCTGCTCGCTGTAGATCGACCAGCGCCGCTGCCCGATCAGCGCCTGATGCACCGCCGACAGTGCCTTGCGCGGCGCGTCCACCACCATCCCCGGACCGACGTCGAAATTGAAAATGCCGCCGAAACTGAGCAGGTTCAACGGCACGTTCATGCTTTCCACTGGGGCCAGCAGGGCCTCGTCCAGGCCATGCAGCAACTTGCAGAATGCATCGGTTTCCGAATCGCGCGACAACAGTCCGAAACGGGTATCGGTAATGTGATAAACATCCGCCGCGCCATCCAGCAGCCGCTTGATTTTTTCCGATATATTGCGGATCAGTTTGTCATAGACCGTGACACCCAGCACCGTGGCAATTTCAAATGCGGTCGCGGTATCGGGCATATCGATGTATGCCAGCGAGCGGCGCTGGCCGTGCGCATTTTTTTGCAATGAAACCAGATCTTCAGCCAACTGATATTTGTTCGGCATGCCGCTGATGGGATCGATCCGCCCGACGGCGCGCCGCAACAAAATGTGCGCCATGACAAACCCCGCCAGTTCCTGCAAGCGGCGCCGTTGCCCGGCGTCCAGCCGGCGCGGCAGGCGATCCATGATGCACAGCGCGCCGATCGCGTAGCCGTCGGTAGTGATCAGCGGCGCGCCTGCATAGAAGCGGATCTTCGACGGCCCCGTGACCAGATCATTTTGGCTGAAGCGGCTGTCCTGAGTGGTGTCTTCGATCACCAGCAATTGCGACTGATCCACAGTATGGGTGCAGAACGACGCGTCGCGCGCCAGCGGCCCGAAATCGACGCCGACACTGGATTTCAGCCATTGCCGGTCACTGTCGATCAACGAAATATAAGCGGTCGGCACATCGAAGTAACTGGCCACCAGACGCGTGATGGTATCCAGGTCTTCGGTTGAACTGCCGATGATTTCCAACTGATGCAGCGCGGCCAGTCGGGCCGATTCACTCTTCGACCGGCCGGCCGGCGCTTTGCCGGGCAATGAGGCCTGGGCGATTTCCGAATTTTGCATAATGTGTCGGTGACGGTCAGGTCTTTTGATATGGCAGCGGGAGGATGCAACGCTTTTTAAAAAACGTCCAATGTCAATTCTTGATCCGATCAATAGTCAGGAGCTATATCGGTGTAGCCTCAAGGAGGCAATGAATTTTTGCGACAACCTCAATGTAATGACTATACTGAGCGGCGGCTGGTCGAGCACTGCTATCGCAGCTCAGAAGAGATTCTGCTTTTGATCGCTTTTCGATGCTCTTAATGCTCACGGAAAGAACAATTCCACAAATTTGATACGAAATTAAGTTCTCACAACATATCTGTACACCTTAAAACGCACCATCCAGTCAGGAGTCGCATGTTTATCAGACGCTTTCTCGAACACTTTCGGCACCTCAACGCCTGGGCGATGCCCAACGATGGCGGTCCGACCATCCCGCTGCTGTTTCCGCTCGGGCACTTCTACTCACCTATCGCCTACACGCCCGACATCCGGGCACGGGAGGCGAAGATCTGGGCATCAGTCGACACAATGCCAGGCATCGATCTGAAGGTGGATAACCAACTCGCGCTAGTGAAAGCGCTAGCGCCCTACATAGCGGAGATAGACTGGTCGGACCCGCAGCCGGATGATCCGACTCGCTACTTCTACGGCAACGACCAGTTCCCCATGCTGGACGCCGAGTTCCTGTACGCGGCGCTACGGCACTTCCGCCCGAAGACGATAATCGAGGTCGGTAGCGGCTTCTCGTCGCTAGTCACGGCCGAGGTCAATCGCCGACACCTCGGCAATACACTCGAGTTCAGTTGTATCGAGCCGTATCCGCGGCAGTTCTTGATTGACGGGGTAGACGGTATTACGCAACTGGTGCGCCAGAGGGTCGAGGACGTCGAGCTCAGTTTTTTCAACCGGCTAGGCGCTGGCGATATCCTATTCATAGACTCATCGCACGTGTCGAAGGTGGGTAGCGATGTCAATTATCTGTTTTTCGAGGTGTTACCGCGATTGCGCCCGGGCGTGATAGTGCATCTCCACGACATCCTCCTGCCCGATGAGTATCCGAAGACCTGGATGATCGACCAGGGCCGCAACTGGAACGAGCAATACCTTACGCGCGCGTTCCTGCAGTTCAATAACAACTGGGAGGTGATGTGGGCCGCGAACTTCATGGCCACTCGCCACACTGGCGCGGTATCGGCGACCTTCCCGCGCTTACCGGAACGGCCCGGCAGCGGCAGCAGCTTATGGCTGCGGCGCCTTTGTTGAGCACTCGATTGATCTATGTGCACTTGGCCCCGGCACAGATGGCGAAGCATGCCGAAGTGGTGGGGAATCTACTTTATGGCACAAATACGGAGCAGGGCCAGAAATAGAAAAGGGCCACATCGAAAGATGCGGCCCTTGAATTCTGGCTCCCCGACCTGGACTCGAACCAGGGACCTGCGGATTAACAGTCCGTCGCTCTACCAACTGAGCTATCAGGGAAAAGAAAGAAGCAGGATTATAGACTTGTATTCTGGATTCTGTCAAAGAATTCGTTGTCTTTTTTAACCGGCCGTACAGAAGCGTTTTACGCCAATACGGCCGGTTTCAGCAACACGTTAGTTTTCAGTCCGTTACAACACCTTGGCAATCGCATCGACCACCGCGTCGATGTTTTTCAGATTCAGCGCAGCAACGCAAATGCGGCCGGTATCGACAGCGTAAATCGAAAACTCATCGCGCAGACGATCGACTTGCGGTTTGGTCAGGCCGGAGTATGAAAACATGCCGCGTTGTTTAACGACGAAATCGAAATCGTGCGCAGGCGCTTTCGCTTTCAGCTTGGCGACCAGCAGCTGCCGCATTTCACGAATACGCACGCGCATGCCGGCCAGTTCTGTTTCCCATAACGCGCGCAATTCAGGCGACGCCAGCGTAGTGGCCACCAGTTGGCCGCCATGCATCGGCGGGTTCGAGTAGTTGGTGCGCACGACGCGCTTGAGTTGCGACAGTACTCGGGCCGCTTCTTCGACGCTGGCAGCAACGATGCTCAATGCACCGACGCGCTCGCCATACAAAGAAAACGATTTCGAAAAGGAGTTCGATACGAACAATGCGCCGCCGGCTTCGGTAAAACGGCGCACCACTTTGCCGTCTTCTTCAATGCCGTCGCCAAAGCCTTGATATGCCATGTCGAGGAACGGCACCAGATGGCGCTCGGTCACAACCTTGATGACATCGCCCCATTGCGCGTCGCTCAGATCGGCGCCGGTCGGGTTATGGCAGCAGGCATGCAGCAATACGATAGAGCCGGCCGGCATGGCCTTGAATGCCGCCAGCATGGCGTTGAAATCGACGCCGCGGGTGGCCGCATCGTAGTAAGGGTAATCATTGACGACAAAACCGGCCGACTCAAACAGCGCGCGATGGTTTTCCCAGCTCGGGTTGCTGATGAACACTTGCGCATTCGAGGCCGAAAAGCGCTTCAGGAAATCGGCGCCAAGCTTCAGGGCGCCGGTGCCGCCGATGGCTTGCACGGTAATGGCCCGCTTCTCTTGAACAACGGCACTGTCGGCGCCAAATACCAGTTCTTGCACAGCCTTGTCGTAGGTCGCCAGACCCTCGATAGGCAGATAGGTGCGCGGCGTGAGCTTTTCCGCCAGTTGCGCTTCGGCCAGCCGCACGCATTCCAGTAACGGCACCTTGCCGTTTTCGTCGTAATAAATGCCGACGCCAAGATTGGTTTTATGCGGGTTTTTGTCTGCGTTGAATCCTTCGGTAATACCGAGAATCGGGTCGCGGGGGGCCATTTCAATGGCGGTGAACAGGGAAGCAGGAAGAGAGGCGGTCATCGTGATAACATAAAAAGTTAGCTGCAATCGGACATTTTGCAGGCGGTGGATGAAGTGCCAAGCCACAAGCCAAGCACCGTTTTGTAACGCGTTATTCTACCAAAGGTCGAATCAAATGGCTGAATTATCCCAGGTTGCTCCAACGCTAGACGAATCGAAAATTGTCGCGTTTCCAGGCTCGCCCTATAAATTGTATCAACCGTTTCTGCCCGCCGGCGATCAGCCGGCAGCCATTTCCAAGTTGGTCGAAGGCGTTGAAGACGGTCTTTTTTATCAGACGCTGCTGGGGGTAACCGGCTCCGGTAAAACTTACACCATGGCCAACGTTATTGCGCGCATGGGCCGCCCGGCCATTATCTTTGCGCCGAATAAAACGCTGGCCGCACAGTTGTATAGCGAATTCCGCGAATTTTTCCCGCAGAACGCGGTGGAATATTTCGTCAGCTACTACGATTACTATCAGCCGGAAGCCTACGTGCCGCAACGCGATCTGTTCATCGAAAAAGATTCGTCGATCAATGAGCACATCGAGCAGATGCGCCTGTCCTGCACCAAATCGCTGATGGAGCGGCGCGATGTGGTGATTGTGGCCACCGTTTCGGCAATTTACGGTATCGGCAATCCCAACGAATATCACCAGATGATCCTGACCTTGCGCGCCAAGGACAGGGTCAGCCAGCGCGACTTGATCGCGCGCCTGATTCAGATGCAATACACACGCAATGAAGTCGATTTCGGGCGCGGTACCTTCCGCGTGCGCGGCGACACCATCGATGTGTTTCCGGCCGAACATGCCGAGCTGGCGATCCGGATCGACATGTTCGACGATGAAATCGACAGCCTGCAATTGTTCGATCCGCTGACCGGACGCGTCAGACAAAAAATTCCGCGCTTTACCGTCTATCCCGGCTCGCATTACGTGACCCCGCGCAGCACCGTGCTGCGGGCGATCGAAACGATCAAGGATGAGTTGCGCGAACGGCTGGCGTGGTTCCGCAAGGAAAATCGCCTGATCGAGGAGCAGCGGCTGGAACAGCGCACCCGCTTCGATCTGGAAATGATGCAGGAAATAGGCTTTACCAAAGGGATCGAGAATTACTCGCGCCATCTGAGCGGCGCCCAGGCCGGTGAGCCGCCGCCGACACTGGTCGATTATTTGCCGCCCGATGCGCTGATGTTTCTGGATGAGTCGCATGTGCTGATCGGCCAGTTGAACGGTATGTACAACGGCGACCGCGCGCGTAAAACCAATCTGGTCGATTACGGTTTCCGCTTGCCGTCGGCGCTGGATAACCGGCCGCTGCGCTTCGATGAATTCGAAGGCAAGATGCGGCAAACCGTGTTCGTCTCGGCGACGCCGGCCGATTACGAAAATACGCATGCCGATCAAGTGGTCGAGCAAGTGGTGCGCCCTACCGGCCTGGTCGATCCGATGATTCTGGTCCGGCCCGCCAGCACCCAGGTCGACGATCTAATGTCCGAAATTACCTTGCGCGTCAAAAAGCAGGAACGCGTGCTGGTTACCACGCTGACCAAGCGGATGTCGGAACAATTGACCGAATTCCTGAGCGATAACGGCGTCAAGGTACGTTATCTGCACAGCGATATCGATACGGTGGAGCGGGTCGAAATCATCCGCGATTTGCGCCTTGGGACATTTGACGTGCTGGTCGGCATCAATTTGCTGCGCGAAGGGCTGGATATTCCGGAAGTCTCGCTGGTGGCCATTCTGGATGCGGATAAGGAAGGCTTTCTGCGCTCGGAACGCAGTTTGATCCAGACTATCGGCCGCGCTGCGCGTAATTTGAACGGTATGGCCATCTTATATGGCGACAAAATAACCGATTCAATGCGCCGGGCCATCGACGAAACCGAACGCCGCCGCAATAAGCAGATCGCTTTCAATAGCGCCAACGGCATTACGCCGACCGGCATCAGCAAAGAAATCCGCGATCTGATCGACGGTATTTACAGTCCACAGGAAGCGCGCGCCGAGCAGATGGTGGCGGAGGGACAGCCCGATTACGAAGCGATGAGCGACAAACAGGTCAGCCGCGAAATCAAGCGCCTGGAAAAACAAATGCACGATTACGCGAAAAATCTGGAATTCGAGAAGGCAGCGAATGCGCGCGATCAATTGCAAAAGCTCAAGCAGCAATTGTTTGGCGCAACCGTCGCCGATTACATCGTGCCTGACCCCGGAGCGCAACAGAATTGACAGCAACCAACCACGCTGGCGTTCAAGCCACTAAAACCACTATTCCGGCAACGATCGATGCCGCCATCGCCGGCGCCGACCATTCCTGGCATCCCATTTTGCAGGCGGGGCTGGCCGCAATATCGGCTGCGGACCCGCACTATCTGGCGGCATTGGCGTCCAGCCATTTCCTGCCGACCGAAGGACGACTGTTTGCGGCCTTTAAACAGCCGCTCGATCAAGTCCGTTATGTGCTGGTCGGCGAAGGCCCCTATCCGCGCGCAGCCAGTGCTACCGGTGTCTGCTTCATGGATGGCGCGGTTGAAGCGCTCTGGTCCGAGCGAGGTCTCAGCAAAGCAGTCAACCGCGCTACCTCGCTGCGCAATTTCATGAAAATGCTGCTGGTCGCCGATGCGCAACTCGCGCCCGATAATACCGGCGGCGACGCCTTAATCGACATTGCATTGCGCGCCCGGGCCGAGGCCAGCGGCATGATTCAAACCCTGCAAGCCTTGCAGCAAGGCCTGACCGCGCACGGCTTCCTATTGCTCAATGCAAGCCTGGTATTCCGGCCGGAAGTCGCGCCGCGCAAGGATGCTCTGGCATGGCGGCCGTTTCTGCAAATAGTGCTCGATGCTTTGCGCCAACATGCCGCCGGTCAAGGACGCACCCCGCCGACGCTGATATTGTGGGGCAAAATCGCTGAAGAACTGCAAGCCCTGCCCGGCGTATCCGAATTCCCGCAGGCGCTCTCCGAGCATCCATACAATCTGTCGTTCATCCGAAATGCCCGGATGCAAGAATTGTTCGGCGCATTTGATTTATTAAGAAGTTAGAACGCATTTTATAAATATTTTTAAATGGCAACAAACCGACTGTAAATTGCCCCGCGAATACCGGTTTGCAGTAATTTGAAAGACCCTATTTCAATACCTGACAATATCACTCAAGTTTTGTTATACTTGCCTCCAGAGTTTCAAGAATTAGGAAATTTAGACTTACGTTTGTTTCGGGAGTGGAAATTTCATGCGTTTGACTACTAAAGGCCGTTTTGCTGTTACGGCAATGATTGATCTGGCTTTGCGCCACGGCAAGGGGCCTGTCACCTTGTCCGCCATCAGCGAGCGGCAGGAAATTTCTTTATCATATCTGGAACAATTGTTTGGAAAGTTGCGGCGCCACAACATTGTGGCATCCGTGCGCGGACCGGGTGGCGGTTACAACCTCGGACGGCGTGCAGAAGAGGTGACCGTTGCCGATATCATTATCGCCGTCGATGAACCGCTGGATGCCACGCAATGCGGCGGCAAAGAGAATTGCCATAGCATCGAACGGCCGGGCGGATCCCGCTGTATGACCCATGAACTCTGGTCTACGCTGAACGAGAAAATGGTTGAATATCTGGATTCTGTCTCACTGCAAGATCTGGTCGATCAGCAGGAACAGAAGAATAGTGAACAAAGCGTGGTGGTCATACATCGCACTCACGCTGCTTGAATGGAGTTTCAAATATCATGAATGCACCGCTCGAACAGAAGTTGCTCGATACACTCAAAGCGCCGCACTTCCCTATTTATATGGATTACTCGGCGACTACACCAGTTGATCCACGTGTGGCCGACAAGATGATCCCGTATCTGCGCGCCCAATTCGGCAACCCCGCTTCGCGCAGTCACATGTATGGCTGGGACGCTGAAGCTGCCGTAGAAGAAGCACGCGAAGAAGTCGCCAAGCTGGTCCGCGCCGATCCGCGCGAAATCATCTGGACTTCCGGCGCGACCGAAAGCAACAACCTGGCAATCAAGGGTGCTGCACATTTCTATCAAACCAAAGGCAAACACATCATTACGGTCAAAACCGAGCACAAAGCCGTGCTCGATACCGTGCGCGAGCTGGAACGCGAAGGTTTTGAAGCCACCTATCTGCAACCTCAAGACGATGGCCTGATCACTCTGGAACAACTCAAGGCGGCCATCCGTCCCGATACCATTCTGATCTCGGTCATGCTGGTCAACAATGAAATCGGCGTTATCCAGCCGATCCCTGAAATCGGCGAATTGTGCCGCGAAAAAGGCATTATTTTTCATTGCGACGCAGCACAGGCCACCGGCAAGGTCGAAATCGATCTTACCAACTGGAAAGTCGATCTGATGAGCTTCTGCGCTCACAAGACTTACGGTCCGAAAGGCATCGGCGCGTTGTACGTGCGGCGCAAACCGCGTATTCGCATTGAAGCGCAAATCCATGGCGGCGGTCATGAGCGCGGTCTGCGCTCCGGTACGCTGGCAACGCATCAAATCGTCGGCATGGGTGAGTCCTTCCGTCTGGCGCGTCTGGAAATGGCAAGCGAACTGGCCGAAATCAAACGCCTGCAGGAACGTCTGCGCAAGGGTTTGATGGAAATGGAAGAGGTTTATATCAACGGCGACCTGTCGCATCGCGTGCCGCACAACCTGAATGTGAGCTTTAACTACGTCGAAGGCGAATCGCTGCTGATGGCCATCAAGGAAATCGCCGTGTCGTCCGGATCGGCTTGTACTTCGGCCAGCCTGGAGCCATCTTACGTATTGCGCGCATTGGGTCGCAGCGACGAGTTGGCGCACAGTTCGATTCGCTTCACCATCGGCCGCTTCACAACCGAAGAAGAAATCGATTTCACCATTAAGCTGCTGAAAGAAAAGGTCGCAAAACTGCGCGAACTGTCGCCGCTATGGGATATGTACAAGGATGGGATCGACCTCAGCACGATCCAGTGGGCTGCGCACTAAGCAGCAATTTGCCATCCCACGGCGAAGCGCCCGGGACAGAACATTATCAAGGAGCAGCAAATGTCTTACTCAGCAAAAGTTTTGGATCACTACGAGAATCCACGTAACGTCGGCGCGTTCGAAAAAGGCGACGAGACCATCGGTACCGGCATGGTCGGCGCCCCGGCCTGCGGCGACGTCATGAAATTGCAGATCAAGGTTGGCGCCGATGGCGTCATTACCGATGCCAAGTTCAAGACTTACGGTTGCGGTTCGGCGATTGCATCGTCTTCGCTGATTACCGAATGGGTCAAGGGCAAGACACTGGATCAGGCAATGACGATCAAGAACACGCAAATCGCCGAAGAGCTGGCGCTGCCGCCGGTGAAAATCCACTGTTCGATCCTGGCCGAAGATGCAATCAAGGCAGCCGTACAGGATTACAAGACCAAGCACGGCAGCGTTGAGCAAAGCATCGCCACAGCAGCCTGAGCACGGAGGCACTACGATGGCCATTACACTGACTGAAAAAGCGGCGAAACACATTAGCCGCTATATGGAGCGCCGCGGCAAAGGCATCGGCCTGCGCCTGGGCGTGCGCACCAACGGTTGTTCCGGACTGGCGTATACGCTGGAATATGCGGATGATCTGGCTGTCGAAGATCAGGTCTTTGAGTCGCACGGCGTGCGTGTCTTTGTCGATCCGAAAAGTCTGCCGTATATCGATGGCACCGAACTGGATTTCGCGCGTGAAGGTTTAAACGAGGGATTCAAATTCCAGAATCCGAACGTTAAAAACGAATGCGGATGCGGCGAAAGCTTCCACGTTTAGAGGAAGCGCCGATTAAGCGGCTTGAGCGGCCCACAAAGAACCGTTGGTCCTGAGCAGCGAAGCGTGTCGAAGGATGCTTACCACTCGCGTACGGCTGTGCTTCTCGTCCACCGCTTGAACCGCTCAAGCCACTTACTCGACACTTCCTCACTCTAAATAAGCCTGTTATTCATAAAACAGGCTTTTTTTAAATATTATGCAAAATCACTTCGAACTTTTTCATCTGCCGCAACGCTTTTCCGTCGATCCGGCGGCGCTTGAAAAGGCTTATCACGAAGTGCAGAATCAGGCCCATCCGGACAAATTCACGCAGGCATCGGGCGCCGAAAAACGGGTTGCCATGCAATGGGCCACCCGCGCCAACGAAGCCTATAAAACCCTGAAGAATCCGTTCCGGCGCGCAGCTTATCTATGTGAGCTGCATGGCGTCGATCTGGAGATCGAATCGAACACGTCAATGCCGCGCGAATTCCTGATGCAACAAATGGAATGGCGCGAAGAGCTGGACGATGCCAAAGCCGCCAAAAATCTGGATGCGCTGGAAACACTGCAGCAAACCGTGCGCGCTGCACGTCAAACCGAAATCGCGGGAACCGGTGAATTACTGGATGCGGGCAACTACGATGCTGCGGCGCTGAATGTGCGCAAGCTGATGTTTCTCGAGAAATTCAATGCCGAAATCAGCGATGTATTCGCTCTGATCGAAGCCTGACAGCCATCCTCATCATGCTCATGCCAGCCGCCCCTTTTCATTTTAATCGCACTCACTCGTCAGACCGCGTAGGCCACGTACCTCATGGTCGTAATGTCCACACTGCGTCTGCATCACACTAAGTCTTATGGCCTTACTCCAAATTTCCGAACCAGGCATGTCCACTGCGCCGCATCAGCATCGCATTGCAGTCGGCATCGATCTGGGCACCACCAATTCATTGGTAGCGACCGTACGCAACAGCATTCCCGAAGTGCTGCAGGATGAAGACGGTCACACCCTGCTGCCGTCAGTGGTGCGTTATCTGTCGAACGGACACGCCAATATCGGCCGCAAGGCGCAAGCTGCGCAAACCACCGATCCGAAAAACACCATTGTGTCGGTCAAGCGCTTCATGGGACGCGGCCTGAAAGACATCGCCCACGCGGAAAACCTGCCCTACGATTTTCAGGATCAGCCGGGCATGGTGCAGATTAAAACCGTCGCCGGCATCAAGAGCCCGGTAGAAGTATCCGCACAAATCCTCGCCACTTTGCGCCAGCTCGCCGAAGATGCGCTGGGGGATGAATTGGTGGGCGCCGTCATTACCGTACCGGCCTATTTCGACGATGCGCAACGCCAGGCGACCAAGGATGCCGCACAGCTGGCGGGCCTGAATGTGCTGCGTTTGCTCAATGAGCCGACCGCCGCAGCCATTGCCTACGGATTGGATAATTCCTCGGAAGGCATCTTCGCCGTCTACGATCTGGGCGGCGGTACATTCGACATCTCCATTCTGAAACTAAGCCGCGGCGTATTCGAAGTATTGTCGACCGGCGGCGATTCCGCACTGGGCGGCGACGATTTCGATCAACGCCTGTTTTGCTGGATCAGCGAACACGCGCAACTCGGCCCGCTGTCGCATGAAGATACCAGCATCCTGATGGTCAAGGCCCGCGAAGCCAAGGAGCTGCTGTCATCCAAATCGGAAACGACGATCGATGCCGCGCTCAATTCCGGCGAGCAAGTCCATTTGACGGTAAGCGCTGCCGAATTTGTTGCGATGACGCAGCATCTGGTCAGCAAAACGATTACCCCATCAAGAAAAGCGCTGCGCGATGCCGATCTGACGGTCGACGATATCGACGGCGTCGTACTGGTCGGCGGCGCCACCCGCATGCCGCACATTCACAAAGCGGTCGGCGATTTTTTCCAGACCACACCGCTGGCCAATATCGATCCGGACAAAGTCGTGGCACTCGGCGCTGCGGTGCAAGCTAACTTATTAGCAGGCAACCGGGCCCCCGGCGACGACTGGCTGCTGCTCGATGTCATTCCCTTATCGCTGGGCATTGAAACCATGGGCGGACTGGCCGAAAAAGTCATTCCGCGCAACAGCACGATCCCCTGCGCCCGCGCCCAGGAATTCACCACCTTCAAAGACGGCCAGACAGCCATGGCGATTCAGGTCGTACAAGGCGAACGCGAACTGGTCAGCGATTGCCGCGCGTTGGCGCGCTTCGAGCTGCGGGGCATCCCGCCAATGGCCGCCGGCGCCGCCAGAATCCGCGTGACCTATCAAGTCGATGCAGACGGCCTGCTATCGGTCTCGGCCCGCGAAATGACCGCCGGCGTCGAAGCCTCCATCACCGTCAAACCTTCCTACGGCCTGGGCGATGATGAAGTTGCGCGCATGCTGCAGGATTCATTTCAATCGGCCGACGCCGACATGCACTCACGCGCACTGCGCGAAGAACAGGTCGATGCCGAGCGCCTTGTGCTGGCAACGCAATCGGCGCTGGACGCCGACAGCGCTCTGCTGAGCGAAGACGAATCCGCCGCCATTGCGCAATTGATCGAGGCCGTACGCGCGCAGATTAGCGGCGAAGATCAGCAGGCGATTAAAGCCGCCGTCGATGCGCTGGCGCAAGGCACCGAGGAATTCGCCGCACGCCGCATGGATCGCAGCGTACATGCTGCGCTGACAGGTAAAAAACTGGCCGACATCGGCAACTGATCGAATTGATACGATCCAAAAAATAATACGCACCGACTTTCATAGGTAAGCCCCAAATGCCACAAATCGTTGTTCTACCCCACCCCACTCTGTGCCCGGATGGCGCTGTAATCGAAGCGCCGGCCGGCATCTCGCTATGCGATGCACTGCTTAACAATCACGTCGAGATCGAACACGCCTGCGAAAAATCCTGCGCCTGCACCACTTGCCATGTAATTGTGCGCGAAGGATTTGACGCACTCAACGAAGCCACCGAAACCGAAGAAGATCTACTGGACAAAGCATGGGGCCTGGAAGCAAACTCCCGCCTATCCTGCCAAGTGATGCTGGACAAGGAAGATATCGTCATCGAAATTCCGAAATATACAATCAATCAAGTCAGCGAAAGCCATTAAACGAACCGGACGAAAGCGGGAGACGCCATGAAATGGACCGATATACTGCTAATCGCAGAAACTCTGTACGACAAATTTCCGGACATCGATCCGAAAACCATCCGCTTCACAGACCTGCGTCGATGGGTCATGGAATTACCGGGCTTCGACGACGATCCGAATCATTCCGGCGAAAAGATTCTTGAAGCGATTCAGGCCGCCTGGATAGAGGAGTCGGAAGAAGAGGAGTAAGCAGAAGAAGCAGAAAGAAAGAAAGAAAGAAAGAAAGAAAGAAAAATAAATAAATAAGTAAGTAAGTAAAAACAGGAGAAAAAACCGATCAAAATTGTCAATCGCCGCTCCCCTTTTGCTCGCACGCTGACCGCGTTGCTGCTATTGTTCTGTGCCGCAGTCGTCGGCACTGCGGCTTTTGCTGCCCCGCCTTTTTACCGCATCGATATCGAAGCCCCTGCGCCATTGCGCACATTACTGGAAACCCACCTCGATCTGGCGCGCTACCAGTCGCGCACCGATATCAGCGAAGAACAGCTCAAATTCATGCTGGCGACCGCCCCCGATCAAGTCGCCCAATTGACCTCGACCGAAGGCTATTTCTCACCGGTCACCGCAATCTCGGTACAAGACGACGACGGCCCTCTCAAAGTCGTAAAAATGCGCATCGACCCAGGCCCGCGCACGGCAGTCTCCTCGGTCGATATCAATGTCAGCGGCGCAGTAAGCGACGAAGATCCGCAACGCATCGCGGCCATCCGCTCGTCCTGGCCGCTGCAGCCGGGCCAGCCATTTCGCCAGGAAGACTGGGATGCCGCCAAAGAACAGGGTCTGCAAATCCTGCAAAAAACACGCTATGCCGCCGCCCGCCTGAGCGCATCGCAAGCCCGCATCGACGCTGCGCAAAACGATGCGCAATTAACCGCAAACTACGATAGCGGCCCCAGCTTTACACTGGGCGAGCTGCAAATCAGCGGCGCCAAACGCTATCCGGCGGAGATCATTCGCAACGTCAATCCCTTATCGCCCGGCGAGCCTTACAGCGCCGAACGCTTGCTGGCCTTGCAACGCCAGATTCAAAACACGCCCTACTTCAGCAACGCCATCGTCAGTATCGACGACGACCCGGCACATTCCGATATGACGCCAGTCAAGGTACAGGTCAGTGAATTCCCGGCCCAACGCATTCGCGCCGGTGTCGGCTACTCGACCGATACCGGCGCGCAGGTGGAAGGCCAGTATTCGCATTACAACGTATTCGATCGCGCCTGGACCTTCAACAGCCAGGTCAAACTGGAGCAGCAGCGGCAATACGGCATGCTGGAGCTGGGCATGCCGCCCGACAGCAAAAGCTTCGTCAACAGCGTGAATACCTCGCAGGACCGCACCACGTTGGAAGGCGTCGATCTGCGCAGTTTCCGGGTCGGGCTGAAACGCGCGCGCTCGCGCGAGTTCTACGATACCGCCTACACGCTGGATTATTACGCCGATCAGTTGCAACAAGAAAACGGCGCTGTTCTCCCGCCCAATACCGTGACCGCGCCCGGCACGCACCATGCATTGGTGCCGGGATTTTCCTGGGCCCGACGCGATGTCGACGATCTGATTTTTCCGCGTCGCGGCCATTTGTTGTCGCTGCAGATCGGCGTGGCCGCGAAAGGCTTGTTCACCGACCAGACCTTCGCCCGTTTGAACGCCCGCTATCGTCTCTACGTACCGGTCGGCAAACGCGATCTGATGCTTTTTCGAACCGAGGGCGGCGCCGTATTCACCAAAGGCAGCAGTTCCCAGGTGCCGGCCTCGCTGCTGTTCCGGGCCGGCGGCAGCGATTCAGTACGCGGCTACGATTATGAAAGTATCGGCAATAACCAGAATGGCACGGTATTCCCGGATAAATATTTGTTCACGGCCAGCGCCGAATACCAGCACTGGCTCACCCAACAATGGGGCGGCGCCGTGTTTTACGACGTCGGCACCGCGGCCGATAACTGGAGCGACAAGCAGTTTTTCAGCGGCATCGGCGGCGGTGTGCGCTACCGCAGTCCGGTCGGCGTGATCAACGCTGATTTAGCTTACGGTGTGCAAGCCAGGCAATTCCGTCCGCATATCTCGCTTGGCATTGCGTTTTAA
Source organism: Herbaspirillum sp. (assembly GCA_028291765.1). Lineage (GTDB taxonomy): Bacteria > Pseudomonadota > Gammaproteobacteria > Burkholderiales > Burkholderiaceae_D > Herbaspirillum. The sequence continues at coordinate 22,822 of JAQGNR010000233.1, read as the reverse complement.
CCATGCCTGATCCTGATACCAAACTTCCTCCTGGCGCGCCAGCCGACGCTCACACGCGAGGCCGCCACGGCAGGCGCGCGTTGACTATTGCGGCGTGGCTCTGCGGCACCTTGACCGCACTGATTCTATTGCTGCTGCTGATTTCGATTTACGCCATGCAATCCGAGCGCGGCAGCAATGCGCTTTGGCGCACCGGCGTATGGCTGATGCAGGGCCGCCTGAGCGGACAATATGTCAGCGGCAGCATCGCGCATGGTGTGCAAATGCGCGACATACATTATCGCGACAGCAGCACCGATTTCAGCATGGACAATCTGGATGGCCGCTGGCGTTTCTTCCCCGCCGCGCGCAAGCTCAGCATCGATTACCTGCGCATCGGCAACGTCGCGCTGCATTTACAGCCTACCCCGTCCGAACCGACCGTTCTCCCACAAGACCTGCAACTGCCGATTGCGATTGAACTGAACGATCTGACTTTGCAAAAACTTCTGATCCAGAAAGGCGCCGGCAGCAATGAAATCGGGCCGCTGAAATTGCACGGCAGCTCCGACCGCCAGCACCATAGCCTGACCATCGATAGCCTACGCACGCCCTACGGCCACGCCAATGCACAAGTCACGCTTTCCGGCCTGCGCCCATTCGCACTGAGCGGCGGTATTGCGCTCAATGGCAGCTATGGGCAAGAGCATTATCAAATTGACGCCAGAGTGAACGGATCGCTGCAAAAGCTCAACATCGCGCTGCTTGCCAATGGCGACAAACTCAACGGCGACGCACAAATCGACGCAGCGCCATTCGATGCCGCACCCTTGCTGCGGGCCAAAATCAACCTGGCGCATATCAATCCGAAGACCTTCAATGCAAGCGCGCCGCAAGCCGACATTACACTGCGCGCGGATCTGCGGCCGCTGAGCGCACCGGCGTCGCCTGAAGTGCCGTTCACCGTGACCGGCCCGATTAGCGCGATCAACGCCATCCCAGGCAATCTCGATAAAGACCGTTTGCCGCTACAGGCGATCGACGCCGATGTAACGCTGAACGCCACCGAACAGCAACTCAATCATGTATCCATCAAGCTGCCCGATGGCGGCAGCATCGACGGTCAGGGTGCATACCGGCTGAGCCAAGCGCAAGGCAATAACAGCAATAACGGCGATTTCAATTTGAATGTAAGCGGTTTAAACCTGCATGCATTGCATGGCGCAATGCGCGCGACGCGCCTGCGTGGTCCGCTTGCGATCAAGCTGCGGGGCGGTACGCAACAAATCGTGCTCTCGCTAAGCGATCCCGCACTGAGCGCCGATCTGGATGTTCTGATCGACCAAGAAAAACTGCAAATCCGTCAGGCCAAAATGCGCGAAGGCAAAGCGCGCCTGGAATTCACCGGCGCATTGGCGCAAACCGGCGACATGGCCTATAGCGCACAAGGCAAGCTCAATAATTTCGATCCGGCATCGCTAGGCAAACCCGCCGCCGGCGGCGCGCGCCACGCCAGCATTAATATGGACTTCGATCTTGCCGGCAGCGTCGCGCCGCAAGCACGTCTCAAGCTGCGCTTCGGCTTGCACGACAGCAGCTACGATAGCTTACCGATGAGCGGCAATGGCAGCATCGATATGCTGGGACAACGTTTGCTGGCGAGCGACCTGTCGCTGCTGATCGCCGGCAACCGCTTGGCGCTAAAAGGCAGTTTCGGCGCCCCCTCCGACCGTCTCGATGTGCACATCGATGCACCGCAGTTGCAACGCCTGGGCTACGGTATTACGGGGATGCTGCAAGCCGATGGGCAGCTCAGCGGCAGCCTGCAGCGACCCTCGGTACACGCCAGCTACCGCGCCCAAAAACTGGTGTTCGGGCAATATCAATTGGACAGTTTGAACGGCAAGGCCGATTTGCAGGGCGATTTGCGCGATCCTGCCAACAGCGCCGCGAATCGGCTTAATCTGCAGATTGCCGCACACGGTTATCGCAGTGCGACGTTGAATCTGGACACGCTGGATGCCAATCTGGCAGGAACATTTGCCAGCCATACGCTGCAATTGACGGCCAAAGGCGCGCTGCATCGGCAAGCGCTGGCGCTGAATCTGAGCGCCCAGGGAAAATTAATCAATAACAAAGGCAATTACGCCTGGAATGGCCATATCGACCGCCTGGCCAATACCGGCATCCCGCGCTTCGCATTGCAAAGCCCGCTGAGCGTCGATATCGCCGATGATCATTTAATTCTCGGCAGCAGCCGTTTGAACATTGCCGACGCCACCATCGATCTGAACAACTTCAGCTATCGGCCCGACGGCATCCAATCCCAAGGCAGCGTGCAGGCGCTCAATCTCGGCACGGTCATGGCATTGCTCCGCCAGTTCGACATCCCGCTGCCGCCGCTGAAAAGCGATCTGGTGCTCGATAGCCGATGGAATCTGACACTGGGCGACACCTCCGGCGGCTACCTTGAGATCGAACGCAAAAGCGGCGACATCAGCGTCGATACCGGCGATATCAATGTAGCGCTGGGTCTGAATGCCTTAAAACTGCGTGCAGATTTGCAAAATAACGCGATCGATCTGAATGCGATGGCGCAAGCTTCCCGCATCGGCAGTCTCGAAGGCAAAGGCAGGCTGGCGCTGATCCGGCAAGGCAAGCTGCTGCGCCTGACGCCGGACTCGGCGCTTTCGGCGCACGCCGACATCGCCGTACCGCATCTGGAAACAGTCGGCGCCTTGCTGGGACCGAGCCTTGCATTCAAGGGCAGTCTGGACGCACAGTTCAATGCCAAGGGCACGCTCGGCCACCCCAAGCTATCCGGTGTAGTCAACGGCGATAAGCTGGCCGCAACCTGGTTCGATCAAGGCATCGAGCTGCAAAACGGTACCGTGCGGGTGGTAATGAATGAAAACGTGATCGACCTGCGCCAATTCGAATTCCATGGCGGTCAAGGCACGCTGCGCGCCGGCGGCCAGGTACAACTGGGCCAAGCCAATCCCGATCTGAACGCATCCCTGGTGGCCGACCATCTGGAACTGTTCGCCAGCCCAGACCGGCAACTGATGCTATCCGGCCAGGCCAAAATCGCCAGTCTGGCGGATCAACTGCGTATCGATGGCAAATTCAGCGTCGATCATGGACTGTTCGATCTGCCGAAAAGCAGCGCGCCGAAACTTGGCGATGATGTGGTCATCGTGCATAAGGATACCCAAACCCACAAGAAAGCCGACAAGCAAACCGGCCAGCAAACCAGCACACGAGCTGCGACAGCAGTATCGGCATCGGGACAAAAGATGGTGCAAGTATCCGAAAAACCGGCCGGCCGTTTCTCGCCGACCATCGATGTCATGCTCGATCTGGGCGACGATTTCCGCTTCCGCGGCGGCGGTGCGGATTTGCGCTTGCGCGGCATCATGAACGTTAAAAGCGAACCTTACGCACCATTGCGCGCGCTCGGCACGATTCGTGTGGCCGACGGTACTTATGAAACCTTCGGCGTCAAACTGGCGATCGAACGCGGCATCATCAATTTCCAGGGACCGATCGACAATCCGACGATCAATCTGCTGGCAATGCGCCGCAACCAGGACGTTCCGGCCGGCGTTGAAGTCACCGGCAGCGCCAATTTTCCGCGCGTCAAACTGGTTTCCGAACCGAATCTGTCGGAAGAAGAAAAACTATCGTGGATCATGTTCGGCCAAGGCAGCAACAGCGGTCTGGGACAACGTACTGCCTCCACCGAAGCGCTGGCCTTTCTGGGCAACCTCGGTGGCAAGAAAATCGCCCGCGGCATCGGGCTCGATCAATTTTCGATAGGATCTAGCGAATCCGGCATTAGCGGCGTCGCCGGCGACCAGTTCGTCAATCTGGGCAAGGCCATTTCACAGAAATTCATGCTGGGCTATGAGCAGAGTCTGACCGGCGCGGAGAGCGTCGCTAAAATCACCTACCAGTTATCACGCAGCTGGTCGGTACTGGTGCGCGGCGGCACCATCAATAGTTTGAATTTATTATTCAGCAGACGCTACGACTAGGGCCTGTTGTGAAATTAAGGGCAAGGCGGGCTGTAGCGGATGTTTGTGCGCAGTGAGGTAAAGAAGGGAGGGGGCCGCAGGCCGCCGGAATGACACGAACGGAGCACAAACATCCGCTACAGCCCGCAACAGTCCGCCTTGCCCTGAATTTCGCAACAAGCCCTAGAACCCGGTGATCGCTTGAAGGAGCGCGCTTACGCGAACTCCGCGCCTGTTCCATGCACCGCAATCCCCTCGATGTGATCCATTTCTTGCCGCCAGGGCGCGAGCTCTATCGCACGCTTGGCGTGGGCATAACCCGCCTCCCACCGCGCCTGGATGCCGCTGGCAGTGAAATCGATGTCCCTGGTGGGATCCATGCCGCTAAATGGCGGCGCGTTCAATTCGACGACATGCATGCTGGTATGGCATCCCCAGCTCAGCAGTTCCTTGATCTCTGGCGATTTGCGTTCCGACTCGGGAATGTATTTTTCCAGTTCGCGGATCACGTGCCGAAGCCGATGGATTTGCTTCTGGCGGACAATATGGCTCTCGGCCCGGCTCGAATATTGAATGTCCCTTTGCCGGCCCATGACTTGCCACAGCGTCTCCGGTTCCGGCCCCTCGACAGGCCACATCTGAACGGCGAAAATCACTGAACTCCGGCGCGGGAAATCATCAAGAACGGCCTCCAGCGGCGTGTTGGAATAGATGCCGCCGTCCCAGTACGCTTCACCTTCTATCATTACGGCCGGGAAAGCCGGCGGGATCGCGGCGGAGGCCATCACGTGTTCCAGTCCGAGGACGATATCGCGATTGGTGAAGTAGCGCATTCTGCCGCTAAGTACTTTGACCGTGCCGACCGTCAGCCGCATATGTCCATCATTCAGATAGTCGAAATCCACCAGCGACGACAGCGTATTGCGCAACGGCTCTGCCGAATAGTAGGCGGCCCGTTCGACGCCGAGACGCGCATGCAGGCTCCGCCATGCGCCAGGGTTGGGCTCGAAGAAATTCCCTATGCCTTGCGTAAGCGTGGCAAGGTTGAGCATGGTGTTTTCAACGCCGGGACAATAGCGGGTCGCCTCCAACAACCCGCGGTATGCGACCCGATCCCAGAATTGCCGCAGTTGGGCGAGCCGGTCTTCTTCTTTGTTGCCGGCAATGATGGAACCGTTGATCGCCCCGATTGAGGTCCCGATGATCCAGTCGGGTTCGACCCCTGCTTCATGCAGCGCCTGGTAGACTCCAGCCTGATACGCACCGAGGGCTCCGCCGCCTTGCAGCACAAACACTACCTGCCCGGTAATGCCGTTTCCGGCCGCCTTTGGAACGCGCGGCGCATCGGCGCCGCCCTTTGCTTTGGTACCCATCGCATGCTCCTTTCAACTAGAGCCAACCCAGCCGGTGCAGTCTGCGGTATAGATAAACGCAAGACAGCGTGATACCGATCAGCACCGTCGGATAAGACCATTGCCATTCCAGTTCCGGCATGACTTTGAAGTTCATCCCATACAAACTGAACACCATGGTCGGAATCGCCAGAATCGCACCCCAACCCGCCAGCCGCTTGACTACTTCATTTTGACGAATCGTAATCTGCGCCAGATCGACCTGCATCGCGGCAGCCACCATTTCACGCAAGCGGTCGCTGGTCTCGGTGACGCGCGCGACGTGATCGTAAATATCCCGGTAATAAACTCTGCCGTCTTTTGAAATAATGTCGCTGTGAAAACGCAGCAACTGATTGCAGATATCCAGCAATGGCACGGCAGCCGAACGCAATTTAATCAGCTGGCGCTTGAGTTGATACAGATCCTGCAAATGTTCGGTGCCGGAATCGCGCGAAAACAAATCGCTTTCGAAGCGCTCGAAGCGCATTTCCAGATCGTCCATGATCGGCTGATAGTTATCGACCACGAAATCCATGATCGAATACAGCACGTAACTGGGGCCCTTGGCCAAGCGTTCCGGCGCGGCTTCGCAATGCTCGCGCACCTTGATGTAACTGCGGGAAGCACCGTGGCGTACCGATAGAACAAAATGCGCGCCGAGGAAAATGTGCGTCTCGCCGAATATCACATCGCCTTCCGTTAATTGCGCGGTTTGCAGGACCAGAAACAGATGATCGCCGTACTCTTCCAGCTTGGGACGCTGATGCGCCGCATAGGCATCTTCAACGGCCAGATCGTGCAAGCCGAATTCATCCTGCAATTTCTTGATCAGCTCTACGCTCGGCTCCAACAGACCGACCCAGATAAAGGTCCCTTCGCGCGCCAGCTCATCGCTGATTTCATCGATCGTAATATCGCGTAATTTGCGGCCGTGTTCATAGACGGCGCAGTTGACAATCATGTTTGCAGTATCCAAGGCTAGTATCCTTATCCGTGTGTGCTTAGGCAAAGACGGCAGCCCGAGGTTCCGGCGCTCTATCGATATCAGGCACTTTCTTTGACCGGCTGGCGTACCGGCCGGCGTGGCGGCCGGTTTGCAAGCTCCGCACCCGCGTCGGGCGCCAAACGCAGATTAAACAGGATCGAACTGGCCGATATCACCGCCACGGCCAAAAATGCGGGCCAGAAATCGGCTGCGACCAATGTCGCGTGCCCGTGCCAATCCATCGATGTCTGTAAAACAAAACCGCCGATCGTCACGCCCAGTCCAATCGACAATTGCTGCGCGACACTGGCGATACTGGTTGCCTGGCTCAAGTCTTTGGCTGCAATATCGGCATATGCCAGCGCATTGACACTAGTGAACTGAACCGAGCGGAAACAACCGCCGAGCAGCAAAGCTATCGCCATGACCGTATACGGCGTACTTGCGGTGAACAGGCCGATGATCGCCAACGAACCCGCGCCAAAAAGGGCGTTATAGATCAAGACGCGGCGAAAACCGAAGCGTTTCAATACGCGCACCATGATCGTTTTGACGAAGATAACGCCGATGGCGGACACGCAGGTCAATAAACCCGAATGAAAAGCGCTGAGTCCGAAACCCAATTGCATCAGCAGCGGCAGCAAAAACGGCAACGCACCGACGCCGATGCGAAACAGCGAACCGCCGATTACACTGATTCCCATGGTCGGCACCCACAACAGGCGTAGATCGATCAGCGGATACGGCGTGCGCCGGAAATGCCATACATACATCATCAGCGCCGAGGCACCGATGGCCATGCAACTCATCGAAGTTTCGGTGGAAATCAGATGCCGCCCTGCTGTGGCCAGGCCCAGCATCAGCAGCGAACAACCGATTGCAGACAAGGCAAAACCGACCCAATCCAGGGGCATGGACTTTTCTCCGCGCATGTTTTCAATGAAGCGCGTGGCCAGATAAATACCGAGAATACTGATGGGAATATTGATGAAGAAAATCCAGCGCCAATGGAAATACGTCGTGATAAAGCCGCCCAGCGGCGGCCCCAGCACCGGCCCGAGCATTGCGGGCATACTCAAATAAGCCAGCGCCTGCACCAGATTCGATTTCTCCACACTACGCAGAATCACCAGACGGCCGACCGGTACCATCATTGCGCCGCCGATTCCCTGAAAAAAACGTGCGGCGACGAACTGCGGCAATGTATGCGAAATACCGCACAGAATCGAGCCCAGCATGAAAACGCCGATGGCCGACCGGAACACCGTGCGCGCGCCGAAACGATCCGCTACCCAGCCGCTGATCGGAATAAACACCGCCAGACTGACCATGTAGGAGGTCAGCGCCAGTTTCAACGCAATAGGATCGACACCCATATCGACTGCCAGCACCGGCAGTGAAGTTGCAATGACCGTGGAATCGATCTGTTCCATGAACAAGGCACAAGCGACGATCAGAGGAATAAGAATATTGCGGGATAAAGCCATAAGGATCCATGCGCTCAGCGGCAATTTTGGCGTGATATTGATATATATGACTGCGTAGTATAACGGTTACGCTATGATGTTGCCGAACCTTATAACCATCTCACGGCCGTCAAAGCGGCCGCATTAGCCGATACCGTATCAATGAGCGACTGTTTTGCCCTGCTGGAAGACTGCGAAGACCGCAATACCGGCCACCAAAACCCGGCCGCTATAGCTGAGTCTGCCCCTGCGCTTGCTCCCACCTTTCGCTCCCGTCTCTATACCGGCTACAGCCGCACCCTACGCTGCGAGAGCGCTGCAGACTTGCCGAAATTATTGACAGAAATGCAATCTGCACTGGCGCAAGGCGAGCACGCAGTCGCGTTATTGCATTACGAATTAGGCGCCCAGCAACATCGCATCGCACCGTTTCCGGATCAGGCGGCAAACACCGCTCTGGCCGAAATTCTGCTGTTCCGGCAATGCACGCGCCTCAATCCGGCCGAACGGGATACCTGGCTGGCGGCGCAGGAACAAGAACCTGCGCACGTCATCAATCTGCGGGCCGATACCGGGCGTACCGATTTCGATGCCGCGATTGCCCGCATCCAGGCCTATATCGCGGCGGGCGACTGCTATCAAGTCAATTACACGTATCGCCTGCACTTCGATGTATACGGTGCGCCGGTCGCCCTGTACCGCAAACTGCGCGCGCGTCAGCCGACGCGCTACGGCGCGCTGATCGCACTGCCGGATGGCCGCGCTGTATTGTCCTGCTCCCCCGAACTATTCATGCAACATCAGGACGGCGTGTTAACCGTGCAGCCGATGAAAGGCACTGCCGCTGCCGATGACGATCCCACCATCGATGCACAACGGGCAGCGGCATTGGCCAACGACCCGAAGAACCGTGCTGAAAACCTGATGATCGTCGACCTGCTGCGCAACGACTTGGGCCGGATCGCACAAACCGGCACAGTACAGGTGCGCGAACTGTTCAACGTGCAGCGCTTCGAACGCGTGCTGCAAATGACCTCCACCGTACAAGCGCTGCGGCGTAAAGATGCAAGCCTGCCTGAGCTGATCGCCGCGCTGTACCCCTGCGGCTCCATCACCGGCGCGCCGAAACTGCGCGCCATGCAAATCATCCGGGAACTGGAAAATGCACCGCGCGGCATTTATACCGGCGCGCTGGGCTGGTTCGATGCTGCCATCGGATCGCAAACCATCGGCGATTTTTGCCTGTCGGTGCCGATTCGCACGCTGATGCTGGATGCGCCGCTGCATGGCCACCGCAGCGGCCGAATGGGCGTCGGTGCCGGCATTGTGCACGACAGCGTCGCCGCCGACGAATTTGAGGAATGCCGATTAAAAGCACGATTCCTGAGCCAATTACCGCACGATTTTTATCTATTCGAAACCATCTACGCCACGCGCGCGGCCGGTTGCCGGCATGTCGAGCGGCATCTGCAACGGCTGGCGCATTCGGCAGCCTGCTGCGGCTTCGCCTGCGACATCGATGCGATCCGTGAACGCTTGCAGTCGGCATGCAACGCCCTCGCCGACGAAGCGCCGCATCGGCTGCGATTGACGCTGGCGCAGAACGGCGACATCACCCTGAGCGCGGCGGCATTGCAAGCGCTACCAGAGCCGGTGCGATTATTCATTGCGGCGGATCGCAAAGAAAGCGGTGATTTTTTCTCGGCCCACAAAACAAGCGTTCGAGCCGCTTACGACCGCGCCTGGCAGGATGCCGAAAAGCGCGGCGGCTTCGATCAATTATTTCTGAATCAGGATGGGAACGTGACCGAAGGTGGTCGCAGCAACATTTTTGTGCGTTTGCGCGATCGCTGGTATACGCCGCCGTTGCAGGCGGGTGTATTGCCCGGCGTGATGCGAGCGGAACTGCTGGGCGATCCGGCATGGGCCGTGCAGGAGCGGGATTTATCTTTGGAAGACTTGCGCAATGCGCAACAGATCGTCGTGTGCAACGCATTGCGAGGGGCACTCCAGGCAGTAGTAGATTGGGACTAGCCCTCTCTCTATACCAAAATAAAAAAGCCGCTCCGAAGAGCGGCCAAACCACTTCACACTAGAGCACTTCAAATCGTTATTGCGCAGCGCCTGCCTTATCGGCCGAGCCATGGCCCCAATGACGATGATGACCACCATGCGGCCTCATCGGAAAAGATGCGTCAAAGGTCTTCTGCTGCGCCGGTGTCAACACCGCATAAAAGGTCTTGACCGCTTCCAGACGCGCCGTGAGGAATTGCTCCCTGGTTTGCATGCGGGCCAGGAATTTCTCCATACGCTCCGGCGTGGTCAGTTTCGACCATGCGCCACGATCATGGTGCTGCTTGGCGGCGTCGCGTTGCGGCGGTTTGATCTGGTCGGTAAAAGTCTTCCAGGCCGGTTCCTGTGCAGCAGTCAGCTTCAGTTTTGCATGCAATGCTTCTTGCCGTTTTTCCATTTTTGCAGCAAATTTAGCGCGCATTTCCGGTGTCGGCGCGCCGCGATCAGTAGTGGCGGAAGCCGCAACAGGGGCCGAAGGCGTATCCGCATAAACGCCCGCTGCCATAGTACCGATGCTCAAAGCCAACAGGCCGCCGATACAATGTTTTTTAAAATTTAACATTTTCATGTTCCTTTCGGGATAGTCGTGCAAACTGCACAACTGCATTACACCCCTGGCGTGTGTCGGGCATCTTTCGGATTTCTGGTGTTTTGTATCGCTATGTATCAATCCGGTCCGGTTTTGTATCGTTATGTTGCGTGAAGGCTGTTTGTCACGCCGCTATACAATTACGCTTATCCGATTAATTGCCGATTGGTCATAATGAAGCCTATGGAAAACACTGCACATATATTGGTGGTCGACGACGATCGGGAAATCCGGACGCTGCTGGCCGAATATCTCGACGCCAACGGCCTTCGTACTCTGACTGCCAGCAACGGGACCGAGATGCGGCAAGCGTTGGCGCAATCGAAAATCGATCTGATCGTGCTGGATCTGACTTTGCCCGGTGAGGACGGTTTAACGCTTTGCCGCAATTTGCGCGCCCAATCCACTATCCCCGTCATCATGCTGACCGCGCGCGGCGAAGCACTGGATCGCATTCTCGGCCTGGAAATGGGCGCGGACGATTATCTCGCCAAACCCTTCGAGCCGCGCGAACTGTTTGCCCGTATCCGCAGCGTGTTGCGCCGTACCGAGGCGCTGCCGCCGAATATGGCCGGCAGCGGCATCGCGCAGAAATTGCAATTTTCCGGCTGGACGCTGGATCTGATTACACGTCATCTGCTCAATCCGGATGGCATCGTGGTAGCACTTTCCGGCGCAGAATTCCGCATGCTGAAGATTTTTCTGGAGCATCCGAACCGCGTCCTCAATCGCGATCAATTGCTGGAATTGACGCAAGGCCGCGAAGCCGATCCGTTCGACCGCTCAATCGATATTCAAATCAGCCGGTTGCGGCAAAAGCTCGGCGATGATGCCCGCACGCCGGTGATCATCAAGACCGTGCGCAATGAGGGCTATGTACTGTCAACGGCGGTAAGGCAGGATCATCCGTAATGAAATTGCTCGATTCGATCGCCAATCGCGTCTTTCTGATCCTGCTGGCCGGGATTGCGGTCGCGACCATTACGACCATCTGGCTAGCTCGCAACGAACGGCAAAATGCGATGCTCGAATTACGCTATCAGCGTACCGCTGAAAGAGTCGAACAAATCGTCGATGCGCTCGATGACGTTGCGCCCAATACACGTCAGATCGTGCTCGATGCAGCGCGCAATTTCGGTTTCGAAGCCGAGCTCGGCAGCGCACCGCCACTGCCTGGCGAGAGCAATCAGGAGCTGGTCAACGCGCTCAAAGCGCAACTCGGCGACGAGCGCAAGCTGGTCAGCACGCGCGAGGTCAATTGCGATAGCCGGTTGCCTGATTTACCCTCCGCCGCGTCCATTGCCGCCACGCCCGCTAATTCCTCGAATCCAAGCTCTGTGCCCGGCGCCAACCCGACGAGCTGCAACATCATCTATGTCAGCTTGCACGATGGAGCACTGTTGACGCTCAAGTTAAAGGCGCAGCGCACGCATTCGCCCCGTCAGCACCCCGCCGCCAGATCGACTATCGGCGAACCGTACATGCTGCTGTTTCTGGCCTTGATTGCGCTGCTGGCCTATGCAGTCTCCCGGATGACTGCCCACCCGATCAAACAATTGGCAGACGCGGCAGGCGAACTCGGCCGGAATATCGATCATCCGCCGCTGCCGGAACAGGGGCCGCTTGAAATCCGTCAGGCCGCCACCGCTTTCAATCTGATGCAGGCACGGATCCGCCGTCAGATACAGCATCGCACTCATATGCTGGCGGCCATCACGCATGATTTGCAAACGCCGTTGACACGGCTGCGACTGCGGCTGGAAAAAGTGGCCGATACCGAACTGCGCGATAAACTGATCAACGATATGGGACAGATGCAGCAGATGGTGCGCGAAGGTCTTGATCTGGCCCGCAGCATGGATTCCAGCGAACCTATGCAACGTCTCGATATCGATTCAGTGCTCGATAGCGTCTGCGCCGATGCCAGCGATGCCGGCATAACGATTACGCAATCGGGCCGCTCGCATGCATCGATCGTTGCACAGCCAAATGCCTTGCGCCGCTGCCTGACCAATCTGCTCGATAATGCGATCAAATACGGCCATTCGGCAGAGATATCGATTGCGATAGAAAACGCCAAGGTGGTGATCCGGATACGTGACCACGGCAACGGTATTCCGGCAGCACAACTGGAGGCAGTATTTGAGCCGTTTTTCCGGCTCGAAACCTCACGCTCGCGCGACACTGGCGGTACTGGACTGGGCCTGACCATTGCCCGTAATATCGCTGAGAACCATGGCGCTGTACTGAGCCTGAGCAATTGTCAGGATGGCGGATTGCAGGCCACTTTACTGATCCCGATCAAATAGCGTTAATTAATCTGACCGCATCTGCGTCATATCGGTGTCACATCTACGTAATATCTGCGCATAAAAAATCGACCCGCTGCGTAAAGCAAGGGGTCGATTTTTTAATGCTGCAAACCGGATAATGCCGGCTATGTTATCTGTATCCCGGAGGTGGCGGGGAATTACCGGACGGCTGGTAACCGGGAGGCGCCCCATAACCGGAAGGAGGCACAGCGCCTTCTGGCGGTGTATAACCGGCAGGCGGTGGTGGTGGCATCCGCGCACTGTTGCGTTGCATGTCGCCCCGGACCGGCACTTGATTGCCCTTGGTATACATGCACTGCATATACACGTTATCGAAACGGCGTTGCGCACCGTAACTGCCTGCCGCCGCAGTATTACTGCCCGAAGCACCACCGACCAACAAACCAGTGCCGGCGCCGATTGCAGCACCGCTGCCGGCATTGCCGCCGCTGGCTGCGCCAATCAGCGCACCTGCGGCAGCACCGACAACGGTACCGACAGCAGCGCTATTAACCGCATTATCATTGCTGCTCCGCACGGCATTGCCGGTTGCCTGAAATGCATAGTTTTGACAGATCGCTTCATCCTGGCGGAATTGCTCGTAGCTCTTGCCGGCGCCCGGCATAACCATGACCTGCGGACCAGTGGGGGCTGTAGCGCAACCAGCGAGCAATACCGCTGCAGCAATCGGAATCAGTTTGTATTTGGTTAGCATAATATTCTCGAAATCTTTGCGAAACGTTATCTGAATTAACGTGGGCCGCTGCCGGGAACAACTTTCATCCAGCCTTGCGGACATTCTTTAACATAGGGGTAGTAAGCCTTCGGCTGTGCGCAGTAATACCAATAATCGTCGTTAGTCTGCTCGACATATACCGGCGGCGGCGCAGGCTGAACGTAGACCGGCTGCGGAGGAGGGTAATAATATGGCGAAGGATAATAACCTGGACCCCACACCGGGCCGCCTATGAAAACGCCGCCACGAAAATGACCGCGATCTGCCGATGCGGTGGTGGCGACACCCATGGCAGCCATTCCCAATATAAGTAATAACAGCAGTTTTTTCATGATGATTCGGTCTCATAAAATGACAGGGATAATACGTATTTTCGTTAGAACCCATTTCATGAATAATGCATTTGCGCTTATTCCCCGCTGTATGCCTATCGATGAAATTTGCCCCGGTCTAAAGTACGATTAAATATACAAAAAGCCAGCCTGTAAGACTGGCTTTGTTGCATATAGTAACCATATTTAACTACTTATTTATGTGCGTCGCAGCATCTCAGGAATGCGTCATGTCGGCAGCTACCACCCATTGCGCAAACTGCGCCTCTGTCACATATCCCAAATCCAGCGCTGCCTGCTTCAATGTCAGCCCATTCTTATGGGCGTGCTTGGCGATTTGGGCCGCCTTGTCGTAGCCGATATGCGGCGCCAGCGCGGTTACCAGCATCAGCGAGCGCTCCATCAACTCGGCAATCCGGTCGCCATTGGCGGTGATGCCTTGCGCACAATGTTCGTCGAAGCTGGCCAGGCCGTCGGCCAGTAGTCGCACGCTTTGCAGGAAATTATGTGCAATCAGGGGCTTGAATACATTCAGTTCAAAATTGCCGGAAGCGCCGCCGAAATTGATCGCCACATCGTTGCCGAACACCTGACAGCACAACATCGTCATCGCTTCGCATTGGGTCGGATTGACCTTGCCCGGCATGATCGAACTGCCCGGCTCATTTTCAGGAATCGACAATTCCCCAAGACCTGAACGCGGCCCCGATGCCAGCCAGCGCACGTCGTTGGCGATTTTGATCATGACCGCCGCCAGCGTTTTCAGTGCGCCGTGCGCGGCCACCAGAGCGTCGTGTCCCGCCAGCGCAGCGAACTTGTTTTGCGCGCTTTGGAATGGCAAGGAAAATGCCGTCGCCAGCGATGCCGCCACCCTGTCGCCGAATTCTGGATGCGTATTCAAACCGGTGCCGACCGCCGTGCCGCCCACGGCCAATTGCGCCAATCCCATTAAACTGGCTTCAACTTGCGTTTCAGCGAAAGCCAATTGTGCGACATAGCCGGAAAATTCCTGGCCCAGCGTCAGCGGCGTGGCATCCTGCAAATGGGTCCGCCCGATTTTAACGATGCTATCGAATTGAACTGCTTTGCGCTCCAGCGTATCGTGCAATTGCCCAATGGCCGGCAATAAGCGCTGGCTGATTTCCAGCGCTGCGGCAACGTGCATTGCAGTCGGAAAAATGTCATTCGACGACTGGCCCTGATTCACATCGTCGTTCGGATGCACCAAGCGCGTTTCCCCGCGCTGGCCGCCCAGCAATTCGGAAGCGCGATTGGCCAGCACTTCATTCATATTCATATTGCTTTGCGTGCCGGAACCGGTCTGCCAGATCGATAACGGGAATTCAGCTGGATGTTTCAAATCCAGCACTTCGGTCGCGGCAGCGGCGATCGCAGCGGCTTTCTTCGCATCCAGACTACCCAGCTCAGCATTGACTTGTGCGGCGCTGCGCTTGATCGCGGCCAGCGCCTTGATCAGCGCCAGCGGCATCTGTTCGGTAGAAATTGCAAAATGGTGCAGCGAACGTTGGGTCTGTGCACCCCATAAATGCGCATCCGGCACTTCAATCGGGCCGAAAGTATCTTTTTCGATTCGGTATTCAGACATTATTTTCTCCACAAAACAATAATTGTCCATTTGACATGCAATGGGCAAATTCGTGCAACAGAATGAATGTGGTCATGAGGCGTTTTGGCAATTTGATCGTTCGCTCCGGCCGGCAATACTGCCGGAGATCAAGCTGAGGCCGGCTTATCGCGCGACTCAGGCAAGACGCAGGCCTCGACAATCTGAAGATTGTTGTCTTTGGCAAAGTTGACAACGAAATGGTAAGCCAGCGGTTCGATGGTGCGCAACGCTTCGTTGACAGCCACTGAGCGCACGCCGTTGATAAATGTCGGGAGAACATAGGGGGAATATTGCAAATGCGCCTTGGAACCGCCGGAGCCTTCCGGGCGGAAGCATGACATGACGCCACACAAGCGCTCGGCCCAGTCGCTGGGACGGAACTGCTTGCCATCCAGGGTTAATCCCAGGATTACAAATTCTTGAGGAGGCGATGAAATCGGATCTGTCATTCGCATTTCTCTGACAAGTGTCGTTGGTGCAGCGCCGAAAAGCCGGCGTCGAGCCGTGAGCAGGTATTATATCTTATAGAAGACTTGAGAATGTCTTGCGTACGATTTTTGTGCACTGCGGCAGTGGCCGATCTTACCCCAGCCAGACAGCAAACGATAACAGCAGCAGCAAGAACATCCATAACAGCAAGGCGCGCCAGACCAGTCCGACCGTGCTTTGCAAAGTCCGTGGCGAGGGCGCCTCGCCTAAAGGAATTTCGGATTCGGAACCCAGCGAATCGACGGTCGCCGCATCGACCGGCAGGATTTCGGCAACATTTTCTGCAGCAGTGCCGAAACGCACCCCCATCGCGCCGCCACCGGCCGATAAAATAATACCGGCGGCTTCATCCTGCCATTTACCGGCAAAGTTACGCCATGCATAAATCGCGTCTTCAAAATTACCGACTACGGCAAAAGCAGCCGCCGTAAGGCGCACCGGTATCCAGTCGATCAAATAAAACGCACGGGCGGCAAAGCGGCCGAATACTTCGCTGCGCATATGGTCTGGCTCATTCCAGGCGCGCGCCAGATGTTCGGCCACGCGATACATCACGGCGCAGGCCGGACCCACCGGCATCAGAAACCAGAAGAACACGCCGAATACATTGCGGTGCGTGGTAATCAAGGCGCGTTCGGCAACGATGCGGGAAATTTCGCTCACTTCCATCCCTGTCGTGTCTTGTTTGGTCCATTCGGCCAGCAAGGCGCGTGCAGTCACTTCGTCACCCGTATTGAGCGCTAACTGAATCGACGTGAAATAGTGACTGTAATGGCGGAAGCCCAAAGTCAGATAGACGATCAGCACATTCCATGCGAACGCCAGAAAAATATTGATATGAAGACAAATCCAGTAGACCACCGCGGTCGGCACCGACAGCGCCAGCACAACGAACGCCCAGCCTAGTTGACCATGATGCGCATGGCCGGCATTAAACCAGTTCTCTACGCGGGTGGAAAACGAGCGCACCAGCATATAAATCGGGTTATCCGCGCGCAGAGGCTTGAGTTGCTCAATGAGTAATGCAAAAAGAATCGAGAGAAATGTCATCGGACTGCCCTAGAGGTCACGCATGGTCATATGCTTGGAAAACAAGAAGATAATACATGCATCCACCCTGCTCAACTACGTAATAGATGGAACAAATTTCGTATCATGGCGGCGGTAGCGCCCCAAATGAAATGGTGTTGATACGGCATCGAATAAAAAGTGCGGCGCGCCGTTTGTCCCGGCAGCCTGACGGTATGGTGCTGGTGATGGCTACCATCCATCAGAAACGTCAGCGGCACTTCAAAAACTTCGGCCACCTCGCGCACATCGGGCTGTAAATCGAATGGCGGCATCACCAGCCCGATGGTGGGCGTAACGCAATAACCGGTTCCGGTATGGTAAAGGGGCAGTTGACCGATGATTTCTATGTGCTTGCGCGCCAGGCCGATTTCTTCTTCGGTCTCGCGCAAAGCAGTTTCGATCGGCGAGGCGTCGTACTCCTCTACCCGGCCGCCGGGAAAACTGATCTGGCCCGGATGATCAGTCAAATCGGGATCGCGCTGCGTAAACAACATGGTCGGCCCGCTTGCACGCTGCACGATCGGCATCAGCACGGCAGCCTCCCGGACAGGGTACCCCATTTGCAATTGCCGCCAGTGGCGTTCCTCGTCATCTTCGACGGTCCATGGCAGTTGATTAGCCAGCCGGGCGCGCAGCCAGTTGCTGTCGAGGCGCTCTGCGGCCAGCGGCGCTTCGCCGCCCACGAAATCGACGGGAACAGTTAAGGGATCAAAAAGAGGTCTTGCCAATGTTTTTCCTCAAATAAAAAAAAGGGCACCGAATGGGCGCCCTTCTTTTGCAAATCGCTGACGCGAATTACTCTGCAGCTTTAGCCGCAACGCGGCGATTCGGCAGTTTTTCTTTAATACGAGCCGATTTGCCCGAACGCTCACGCAGATAATACAGCTTGGCGCGGCGAACGTCGCCACGACGCTTGACTTCGATCGAAGCGATCAGCGGGGAATACAGCTGAAACGTCCGCTCGACGCCTTCGCCCGACGAAATCTTGCGAACGATGAAGTTCGAATTCAGACCGCGATTGCGACGCGAAATAACCACGCCTTCGTAAGCCTGGGCACGCTTGCGCGTACCTTCAACCACGTTGACGCTGACAATAACGGTATCGCCTGGTGCGAAATCAGGGATGTTCTTGGCGAGACGGTTAATCTCTTCCTGCTCTAGTTGTTGGATCAAGTCCATTTTCTACTCCGATAACCATCTTGCCGGCGCTAATACTGCTGATGCCCGGTAGAGGATGGGGATTTACATACAGATAATGCGAACAATTGCATCGACACTATCCGCTCTTTACTGCAATTACAAACTACTTAAAAACTGTTCGTCGCTGCGCGTCAATAAACCTGCTGCGCGGGCCTGCAAAATCAGATCGGGACGCTTCCTTGCGGTCGCTTCGAGCGCCTGCTGACGCCGCCATAGTTCAATTCCGGCATGATTGCCGCCCAGTAAAACGGACGGCACTGTTTCGTCCAAATACGTTTCCGGCCGGGTGTAATGCGGATAATCCAGCAAGCCGTTGACAAAACTGTCTTCAACCGCCGAAGCATCATCATGCAAAGTACCGGGCAACTGACGAATCACTGCATCCATCAGCGCCATTGCAGGCAATTCGCCGCCGGACAATACAAAATCCCCGACGCTGACTTCCTCATCCACACAACGGTCCAGCAAACGCTGATCGACCGCTTCGTAACGGCCGCACAACAAGACGAGACCAGGTTCCTGCGCCAGTTGCACCACTCTGCGATGCGTCAGCGGCACACCTTGCGGCGACAAATAAATCACCCTCGGCGGCTGTCCTATCAAAGGCAACTGACGCGCTTTCGCGGCATCCAATGCTGCCTCCAGAGGCTTTGCCAACATCACCATTCCGGGACCGCCGCCATAGGGACGATCGTCAACGGTACGATGGTTGTCGGTGGTGAAATCGCGCGGATTCCACAAACTTAATGCACACTGTTTTTTTTCAAATGCACGCCGCGTTATGCCCGACTGGGTAATCGCAACGAACATTTCCGGGAACAACGTGACGACATCGAATTGCATCTCGCCCCGCATTTTCTGCTCCTTACTCGGCAGCGAACTGAGTACCACGCTGCTTTGATCCGGACCGGCGCTAATAATCCAGCTCCCAATCAACTGTAATTTTTTTGGCCGCCTGATCGACTGTTTTGACGAAATGATCGACAAACGGGATCAGCGTTTCAGACACCGGCGCCGGCGTTGCTTTGCTGCGCGCCTTGGACTGCGCTGCCGCAAGTTCCGATGTTTCCACGGCGGCGGCTGCAATGACTACCTGCGCCACCGGCTTGACCACCCGGAGAATCGGATGTGCGCCGTTATCCATCAGATCGGCCACGGTACCCAACTGCTCGCCTTGCATATTTTCAACGGACAGACCGATCAGATCCACCCAATAGAATTCACCGTTCGACAATGCCGGGAAATGACTACGCGAAATTTGCACCTGATGCCCTTTGAGGGCCTCGGCTGCATCGCGTCCTGCCACCCCCATGAGCTGCGCCACCACATCGCCGCCATGACTTTTGGCCTGCAACATGTCGATATCACGCAATGAAGATGCCGATTCCGGCTTGTTCAGCCACCATCTTCTGGCGCCCAGAAGAGCATCCGCATCGTCCGAAAACGGCTTGACGCGCACCCAACCGGCTATGCCATAAGCACCTGTTACGTAGCCGACGGTTACCAGATCTTCAGGAATTCCCGACTGCGCCATGCTTATAGATACTGATTCGATACTTACGCTGCAGTCTTGCCGGCGCTGCCGATCAAACGTGCAACGGTTGGCGACACTTGTGCGCCGACGCCTTGCCAGTGAGCCAGACGATCCTGTGCAATACGGAAGCCTTCTTCTTTACCGGACGCTACCGGATTGTAAAAACCCAGGCGCTCGATGAAGCGACCGTCGCGGCGATTGCGCGAATCAGTTGCCACGATGTTGAAAAAAGGACGCTTCTTGGCGCCTCCACGTGCTAAACGAATAACGACCATAATGATTCCAAAAAGTGTTCGAAGACGAAAAAAGTTGCAAATTATAGCCCGTTTTACGGCCCTACCGCAAACTTAATCGCAAGTAAAGCCCCAACCGGCGAACAAGCGTGGGGTAAAAGCCGCACAGCCGGCGCTGACCACGCATTTAACACTGCTACACTACTTTCCTTTTACCATAAGACAGCGCTTATGGCGGCTAATACCCGCGCTTATATACCAATCGTTCAAGAATCAAACCGGTTTAAAAGGCTTTTCCCCGATGCCCACGCCCCATAGAATTAAAACTTTAGCGACTTTTCTAGCCGCGTTTCTCGGCGGCATCGGCGCCCATCGCTTTTATCTGCAAGGATTTCGCGACCGCTTCGGCTGGCTGCATGTTGCCACTTTGCCAATTTCATTGCTGGCAATAGCAATCTGGCCGGAACAGCCGAAATTATTCACCGGCTGTCTATTTGTCATCTCAATATTGGCAGGAATGCTCCAGGCGCTGGTGATCGGTCTGACGCCGGATGAAAAATGGGATCCACGCTACAACAGTCTTTCCGGCAAGCAATCCGATTCCGGCTGGACCGTGATACTGCTGGTGATATTCAGTCTGACGGTGGGCGCAACCGGCGTCATTGCCGCAATGGCCCGCACCTTCGATCTGCTGTATACCGGCGGGTCCTTCGGCTGACTAGCTAAAATTGCGCTTCGCTTAAGGCCTGGACGGCGCTGCTGCCCTCGACGATCGCAAGACGATACGCATCTGCCTGCGTCAAAAAATGATCGGCAAAAAAGCGCGCGGTGCCGATCTTGGCCGAATAAAAATCCTTATCGGCGACCCCGTCCTGCAATTTCTGTTGCGCTGCCAGCGCCGCCCGGCCCATTTGCCAGCCGCCCAATACAATGCCGGCCAATTTCAGATACGGCACACTACCGGCAAATACACCCTTGATATCCGCTTTCAGATTGCCGACCACATAGGCTACCACCTGCTCAAGCGCCGTCGCCGCCGCTTCCAGCCGACGCCCGATAATCTGCAGATCGTCGCCGCTTCCTGCAGCCAGCGCGGCAGCAGTCTCACGCACTTGCCGGATAATCCCGTATGCCACGGCGCCGCCATCGCGCGCCGTTTTGCGGCCGACCAGATCGTTCGCCTGAATCGCAGTAGTACCTTCATAAATAGTCAGAATGCGTGCATCGCGGTAATACTGAGCAGCACCGGTTTCTTCGATAAATCCCATGCCGCCATGCACTTGCACACCGGTCGAGGCGACATCGATCGCCAGTTCGGTCGACCAGCCTTTGATGATCGGCACCAGATATTCGTAAAACGCCTGATGCTCCCGTCGTGATTGCTCGTCGCTGGCGTGGTGCGCCAGATCGGATGCCGCAGCGCCGACATACGCCAGCGCCCGTGCGGCCTCAATCTGCGCCCGCATACTCATCAGCATGCGCCGCACGTCCGGCTGATGAATGATGGTCACCGGTCCGGCGGAGCCTTCCAGGTCGCGCGATTGCACCCGGCCTTTGGCATAGGCAACCGCTTTTTGATAGGCCCGCTCTGCCACGCTGATGCCTTGCACACCGACCGCAAAACGCGCAGCGTTCATCATGATGAACATATATTCCAGGCCGCGATTTTCTTCGCCTACCAAAGTCCCAACCGCGCCGCCGTGGTCGCCGAACTGCAGCACCGCAGTCGGACTGGCCTTGATACCCATCTTATGTTCGATCGATACGCAATGCACATCGTTGCGCTCGCCCGGCACGCCATCCGGTCCGCTCAAAAATTTTGGCACGACGAACAGTGAAATCCCTTTCACGCCGTCGGGCGCATCAGGGGTTCGCGCCAGCACCAGATGGACAATATTGTCCGCCATATCGTGCTCGCCGTAAGTGATGAAGATTTTGGTGCCGGACAATTTATAAGTGCCGTCCGCCTGCGGCACTGCCCGCGTGCGCACCAGCGACAGATCGGAACCGGCTTGCGGCTCGGTCAGGTTCATGGTGCCGGTCCATTCGCCGCTGATCATTTTTTCCAGATACGTCGCTTTTTGCTGATCGCTGCCGGCCGTGATCAGCGCTTCGATCGTGCCGTCGGTCAACAATGGACAAAGCGCAAATGCCAGGCTAGCCGAATTGAGCATTTCGATGCAAGGCGTCGCCACCAGCTTGGGCAAGCCCTGGCCGCCGAATTCGGCCGGATGCTGCACGCCCTGCCAGCCGGCTGCGCCAAAGGCCTTGAAAGCCGCCTTGAAGCCTTTGCTGGTCGTCACCTGGTCGCCGTCATGCCAGAAACTGGGCTGTTTGTCCCCTTCATGATTGAGCGGCGCCACCACCTCGGCGCAGAAACGGCCGTTCTCTTCCAGAATCGCTTCCACGGTTTCCGGCGTCGCATCCTCACAGCCGGGCAAGGCATTGATTTGCGACAATCCCGCCAATTCATTCATGACGAACAACATGTCCTTCAACGGCGCGGCATAGCTCATTTATGGCTCCTGGAAACGCAGCGACCGCCGTTGGCGGCGGTCGCGTGATAAGACTGTGAACTTTATCGGATTGCGGATAACGTCGCTAACCCCGTTGTTACCCCAGTTGCTACCCTAGTTGTTTCACCAGCTCCGGCACAACTTCAAACAAATCCCCAACCAGACCATAATCGGCGACGCTGAAAATCGGCGCTTCTTCATCTTTATTGATGGCCACGATCACCTTGGAATCCTTCATGCCGGCCAGATGCTGGATCGCGCCTGAAATGC
>JAQGNR010000170.1 GCA_028291765.1 Herbaspirillum sp. | reverse complement strand
GCGGGCTGTGGCGGATGTTTGTGCTCCGTTCGTGTCCTCCGGCCTGCGGCCTCCCCCTTTACCTCACTGCGCACAAACATCCGCCACAGCCCGCCTGACGCCCTTAATTTCGCAACAACAAGCTCTTAAACCGGTGCCGACGATTGGCCGGCAACTTGCGCCAGAACATCCTGCGGCGCGCAGTGAGGACAGGATTTGCCGGGCACGTAAGCCGGCGACAATTGTTCGCGCGGCGTGACGACATGGCGGCAGACGAAACACTGCGTGGTCGCGGTTTCCTGCAATTGCGGATTGAGCGATGTGCGGTAGTCGAACACAAAACATTCGCCATCGTAATGTTCGCCACCGACCTCTTCAAAATATTTGAGAATGCCGCCGTCGAGCTGATAAACGCTGTCGAAGCCGACATTGTGCATATGAATGGCCGCTTTTTCGCAGCGTATGCCGCCGGTGCAGAAGGTCACCACGGTCTTGCCCTCGAGCTCGTCCTTATGGGCTGCGATGACATCCGGAAATTCGCTGAATTTTTCAATTCGATAATCGATGGTGTCGTGAAAGGTGCCGACATCGACTTCAAATGCGTTGCGGGTGTCGACCATGACCACCGGTTTGCCGCCGTCATCATGCCCTTGATCCAGCCAGCGTTTCAGCGTTTTCGGCTCCACGGAAGGCGCGCGGCCCAGCTCCGGCCGGATCAGCGGGTGTTTCATCGTGATGATTTCAGCTTTCAGCTTGACCAGCATGCGGTTGAACGGCTGCTTTTCGGAATAGCTTTCCTTGACGGGAATATCGGCAAAGCGCGGATCGGCCCGCAACCAGCTCAGAAAGGCATCGATGCCGGCGCGCTTGCCTGCCAGGAACAGATTGATCCCTTCCGGGCTCAGTAAAATCGTCCCTTTCAATTCCTGCGCATTACAAAAAGCCAGGAATTCAGGGCGCTTGGCCGCCGTATCATCGAACGAGATGAATTTGTAGGCGGCAATATTGACGTATTCGGGTGTGGACTGCATGGTAAAAGGATCGCTAAGTCTTTGAATTGACGACATTATAAACTTGCATGGCAAACTTGCCGAGCCTTGGCCCCGGTGGTTGTAAAATATGCGGCATTGAATTATCACAAAGCGCATGGGCCGGACCTGTTCCGCAAGCCCCTGACGCATCACCGACACTGTACAAATGACACTGCAATTTACCCATCTCCGCCTGCATTCCGAATATTCGATCGTCGATGGCCTGGTGCGGCTGGACGATGTGGTCGACGCCGCCGCCGCCGACTCCCAGGCGGCGCTGGCGATTACCGATCTGGCCAATTTGTTCGGCATGGTCAAATTTTACAAGGCGGCCCGCGGCAAAGGCATCAAGCCGATCATCGGCTGCGATGTATGGATCAGCAATGAGCTGGAACGCGACAAACCGTCGCGTTTGCTATTGCTGGTCAAGAACAATAGCGGTTATCTGCAACTGTGCGAGCTGCTTTCCAAGGCCTGGCTGGAAAATCTGCATCGCGGCCGCGCTGAAATCCGCATCGAATGGCTGCAGCAATTGCAGCATCAAGCCGGCGGCAATGGTCTGATCGCCTTGTCCGGTGCGCATTTCGGCGACGTCGGCATTGCGATCGAAAACGGCAAGCCGGATCTGGCCGAACGCTGCGCACGGCGCTGGGCCGAAATTTTCCCCGACAGTTTTTATATTGAAATCCAACGTGCCGGACAAGCCAATATGGAAGCCCAGGTGCGGCAATTGATCGCCGTCGCCGCCGTCGTCGGTCTGCCGGTGGTGGCGACCCATCCGATTCAGTTTTTAGCGCAGGAAGAATTTACCGCGCACGAAGCGCGCACCTGCATCGCCGAAGGCGAAATACTGGCCAATGCGCGCCGGGTGCGGCGTTTCAATGCACAGCAAAGTTTCAAGACCCAGGCCGAAATGGCCGAGCTGTTCGCCGATCTGCCGGGAGCGATGCAGAACACGCTGGAAATCGCCAAACGCTGCAATCTGAGTCTGCAGCTCGGCCGCCCGCAGCTGCCGAATTTTCCGACGCCGGACGGCATGAGCATCGACGAATTTCTGGTGGCCGAATCCAAGCATGGCCTGGAACAGCGTCTGCTGCAATTGTTCAGCGACCCCGAGGCGCGCGAACGGGAGCGCGGGCGTTACGAAGCGCGCTTGCAATTCGAGACCGATACCATTATCAAAATGGGTTTCCCCGGTTACTTCCTGATCGTGGCCGACTTTATCCAATGGGCGAAAAACAACGGTGTGCCGGTCGGTCCGGGACGGGGCTCAGGCGCCGGTTCGCTGGTGGCGTATTCGCTGTCGATTACCGATCTCGATCCGCTTCAATACAATCTGCTATTCGAACGTTTCCTCAATCCAGAGCGCGTTTCGATGCCCGACTTCGATATCGATTTCTGCCAGGAAGGGCGCGATCGGGTGATTCAGTATGTCAAGGATCGCTACGGCAAAGATGCGGTATCGCAGATCGCGACCTTCGGCACCATGGCGGCCAAGGGCGCGGTGCGCGATGTCGGCCGCGTGCTGGATTTGGGCTACAACTTTTGCGACGGCATTTCCAAACTGATTCCTTTCAAACCGGGCAAGCTGGTCACGCTGGCCGATGCGATCAAAGAGGAACCGTTGCTGGCCGAACGGCTGGAAAACGAAGAGGAAGTAAAACAGCTGCTCAATCTGGCGCAGCAGGTCGAGGGCATCGCCCGCAATATCGGCATGCATGCCGGCGGCGTATTGATTGCGCCGGGCAAATTGACCGATTTCTGTCCGCTGTATACGCAAGGCGGGGATGCCGGCGTGGTGTCGCAATACGATAAAGACGACGTGGAAGCGGTCGGCCTGGTCAAGTTCGACTTTTTGGGATTGACCACGCTCACCATTCTCGACCGTGCAGTGCGCTATATCAAACAGCTCGATCCGGCGATGGCCGACTTCAGCCTCGAGAAGTTACCACTCAACGATCGCGCCTCTTACGATCTCTTGACCAAGGCGAAAACGGTCGCCGTGTTTCAGCTGGAAAGCCGCGGCATGCAGGGCATGCTCAAGGACGCGCGTCCCGATCGCTTCGAAGACATTATCGCGCTGGTGGCCTTGTACCGGCCGGGTCCGATGGATCTGATTCCGGATTTCTGCAAACGCAAACACGGCGAACGTTTCGATTACCCTGATCCGCGCACCGAAGGCATTTTGTCGGAAACCTACGGCATCATGGTGTATCAGGAGCAGGTGATGCAGATGGCGCAGGTGGTCGGCGGCTATTCGCTGGGCGGCGCCGATTTGCTGCGGCGGGCGATGGGTAAAAAGAAGGCCGAAGAAATGGCGGAGCATCGCCAGATATTCCGCGACGGCGCCGCCAAGGATGGCTTGAGCGAAGCCAAAGCCGATGAAATTTTCGATTTGATGGAAAAATTCGCCGGCTACGGATTCAATAAATCGCATGCGGCAGCCTATGCGCTGCTGTCGTATCACACCGCCTATCTGAAGGCGCATCACCCCGCCGCGTTCATGGCGGCCAACTTGTCGCTGGCAATGGACGACACCGACAAAATCAAGATTCTGGTGGCCGATGCGCTTGATGTGTGCGGGCTGAGTTTGCTGCCGCCGGATATCAATTTGTCGGAATATCGTTTTACGCCGGTCGGCCAGCCGGGCCGGAAGGCCACCCAGATACGTTACGGTCTGGGCGCAGTCAAGGGCTCCGGCCAGTCGGCCATCGAGGCGATTGTCGCGGCGCGGCAGGACAAACCGTTCATCGACTTGTTCGACTTTGCCAAACGCGTCGATAAACGCCAGATCAATCGGCGTACCGTCGATTCGCTGATCAGGGCCGGTGCGTTCGATAGCTTCGGCGCCGATCGCGCCGTGTTGCTGGCTTCGGTTGGGTTGGCGATGGATAGCGCCGAACAGGCCGAGAAATCCGCCAATCAGGTCAGTCTGTTCGGTGGCGACGATAGCGATCTGGAGACGCCGCTGACCTATGTCAATGTGCCGCCCTGGAGCGAAAAGCAAAGATTGACGGAAGAGAAGATGGCCTTGGGATTTTATTTGTCCGGCCATTTGTTTACGGCTTATGAAACGGAAGTCAGGAAATTTGCGCGCACCCGTTTGTCCAGTCTGGAACCTTCGCGTGACGCGCGCATGATTGCCGGCATCATCGTTGCGGTCAGGACGCAGATGACACAGCGCGGCAAGATCGTGATCGTCACCCTGGACGATGCCAGCGACATTGCCGACGTGACAATCTACAACGAATTGTACGAACCGAACCGGGCCATGTTCAAGGAAGACGAGTTGCTGGTGGTGCAGGGGAAGGTTTCCGAAGACCGCTTTTCGGGCGGCATGCGTGTCAGTGCGGAAAAGGTCATGGATATCGGCGCCGCACGGGCGCAGTACGGGAAACAATTTTCGGTGGCCTCATCGAACGGCTTTGATACCGAGCAACTGAAAAATATTTTGTCGCAATATCGTAGCGATAGCGGTTTGCCGTTTGTGATGCAGTACACGCGTGATGGCGTGAGTTGTGAAGTGCGTTGGCCGGCTGCCTGGTTGGTGAAACCTGCTGATGAATTGGGGCTGGCGTTGATCGATAAATTGGGCGTGCAGAATGCTGCGGTCGAGTATGCCTGAAGTCCTTGAAGTTTTATCTGTAGTGGTGACCCTTCGACACGGGCTTCGCCCTGCTCAGGGCGAACGGGGTTTTCAAAAATTTTCACAAAAACCCGTTCGTCCTGAGTAGGGCAAAGCCCGTATCGAAGGATCACCACCACTGGTAAAACTTAAACGGTTTTTTTAAAAATTTTTACAAAACCCCGTTCGCCCTGAGCAGGCCGCAGGCCGTGTCGAAGGGTTACTACTGCAGGTAAAACTTCAAGGATGCCCACAGAAAACCCGGATGAATTTATTAAATCTCAACACCCTAACGGGTGATGCGCTGGTCCGCACGCGGATAGTCGCGTAAGCCGACTTCAGCCTGGGTCACGCCGCTTTCCATCCTTTGCTCGACCCGATGGCGGTTGGCCGATTCGGTGGTGCGGATGTTTTCCTGGTGCCAGAGATGGAAAATTTCAGTCGAACAGGCGCCGCTTTTACGCCGCACGCCATGACGCGCCAGACGCAGCACCAGATCCGCATCCTCGTGCCCCCAGCCGACGAATGTTTCATCGCAGCCGTTGACTGCGGCGTAATCGTTGCGCCAGATGCCGAGGTTGCAACCCTTGATGCGGTTCCAGCGTACTTTGCGGTAATGCCGCAAGCCGCTATCTGGCATCACCAGCAAGGGCACGACTTTGTTGGCGTTGCCTCGCAAGCGTTGCATTAACCAGTACAAAATGGAACGACGGGTCGCCGCCGGTGCATCGCCGGCCTGTAATGCGCGCGCGGTCCATTTTTCCGACAGCAATACCCGGCTGCCCGACACCATGAACCCCGCTTCTGCCAAAGTTCGATGGCGCGCCACAAAATTCGGACGGACCACACAATCGCCATCCAGGAAAATCAGATAGTCGCCCGCGCTTGCATGCACGCCCAGATTGCGCGCGGCCGACAAGCGAAAACCGTCATCGCTGTGCCAGGCGTGAATCACCTGCGGCGCGCTGCTGCGCGTAAGCCGTGCCTGTGCTGCCGTGCCTTGAAATCTGCGCACCGCCTCTTGCGTAGGCTCAGCGGAGCCGTCGTCGGCAATGATGATTTCATAGCGCATATCGGTTTGGTCCAGCAAAGAGAGCAAGACCGCCTCCAGCGCATCGGGCCGGTTATAAGTGGAAACAATTACCGAAATCAACATGGTATTTTTCAAAGCGCCTTATCGGTCGGCGTTCTCAGGGGATTTGATTTTGACGAGAGTACTCCGGCGCTGGCGCCATCGCTGCCGGCCTGCTGTTGTTGCATCAGCCATAACTTCAAATAGCGGTAATAGCTGCCTTCAGCGTTCGAGATCGCCAGCGCCAGGCCATGTCCGCCGTCCAGGAAGCCGCGCTTGAACAGGTAAGTGCGAACGAATGCTGCAAAGCCATGTAAAACCGCTTTGCCGACGCTGCTGCGTTGCCCTTTGGCATAACGTTGCCGTGCAGATAATGTCGAATAGAGATCGACTTTAGACAGCACCTGTGAAAAATCCCGAAAACTGTAATGCAGCATCGGTGTATTAAGCCGGCCGGTAGTGCCATTGACCAAGATGCGTTCATGCACCAGATCGTCTGAGAATGTTGCGCTGCCACGCCGGATCAGGCGGGTTACGTAATCCGGCGCCCAGCCTGCATGCTCGATAAAACGGCCGCAATACCAGGATTTTCGGGGGATTTCATAGGCGTCGGCAGTGTGCGCGGCCTGCAGGATTGTCTGGATTTCGGCCGCCAGCGCCGGCGTGATGCGTTCATCGGCATCGATGGACAAGACCCAGTCGCCATCGGCTGCGGCCAAGGCACGGTTTTTCTGTGGGCCGAATCCCGGCCAATCGGCGGTCTGGATCACTTGCGCACCCGCAGCGCGGGCGATTTCAGCTGTGTTGTCCGTACTGAATGAGTCGACCACAACGATCTGGTCGGCAAAGGCGACGCTTTCCAGGCAGGCCGGTAAATTGAGCGCTTCGTTCTTGGTGATCAGAATGACGGATAGTTTCATGCGGGCGACAGAATGAGCAATCCCGCATTTTAACGTATGCGGGCGATCGTTTGCGATGCTCGATAGTCCATTGGATCAAGGGATCTTTACGATTGTTGCAAGCGGTAGTGAAACGGTTTTCGCAGCCGAATTCACCTATATAATGCGGTTTCATGAATTTACCCCTAAACCGTGGCGATGTCGGAACGACATCGCACGGATCATAAGACATGTTTAAAACCGTTACGCTAGGCTCTGCGAAAGTATTCCTTTTACTCTCCCTCTTCGTTGTTTCGTTCTCTACCGCGCTTACAAATGTCTTCGCCAGTTTGTTACTGGTGGCATTCATACTGGCGGCCCTGGCAGATCGTTCGCTATTGCGGCCGATGAAGCTGTCGCCGGCGGTGTTGGCTTTGATCTTGTATGGCATGCTGATTTTGGCCTGGTCATGGTCTGTTGCGCCGCAGGAAGAGGTTTTTCAGGCAATCAGCAAGTATCGGAAACTGTTATTTTTGCCAATTGCCCTTGCATTGGTATGGCATGACGGCCGATTGGCGCGCAAAGGATTTATCGCCTTTATGGCCGGCGCCGCGTTTCTGACCTTCGCCTGTTACCTGGTGTGGTTCAATTGGATGCCGGCGGACAAATACAGTTGGTGGAAAGCAGGCACGCCGAATAATGCCTTTGCATTTAAAAGCTACATTACCATCGGTATTTTATTGGGATTCGCGGCGGGCGCATGTTGGGCCTATTACGCTTATGCATCTACGCTGCGCATGCGGATTCTGTCGATCGCCGGCGGCATATTATTTGCGTTTCCGGTTATTTTCCTGATGATCGGCCGGACTGGTTATGTTGTTGTGTTGTGCATCTGTATCGGCCTGGTTATTCTTCGTTTCAGAAACAATTGGAAAATGCTTGCTGCTGGCCTGGCGAGCGTATGCGTTGCATTTGCCCTCTTATATAGCTTGTCGGATCACGTAAGGGCGCGGTCCGAGAATATGGTTCTTGAGGTGCATAACTATGAGAAAAGCAATGCACTCAATTCCAGCGGAACACGGCTGACGTTTTATGTGGCCGGCGCCAAAATGTTCCTGGCACATCCTTTCTTCGGTACCGGCACCGCTTCTTTTGCAGAAAATTTCGTGCCGACCGCACATCGACTGGCGCCGCCCGACGATGAGTTTTACAACGTCCGCGCGCAGCCGCACAGTGAAGTTGTGCTGATGGGCGTGCAGCTCGGCATCGTCGGCCTGGGTTTGTACTTCGCGCTGATGGCCACGCTCGGGCTGGTATTTCGCAAGCAGCGCACGTATCAGGCCGACTTGCTGTTCTTGCTGTGCATCAGTTTTGCAGTACCGGCTTGTTTCAATAGCCTGATGTGGGATATCACCGAAGGACACTGGTTCGTATTGCTGGCCGGCTGCCTTTACGCAGCCGCGCGCCGGCCGGACGCCGCCACCATTATGCAAAGGCCTGTTTCAACGTGAAAATGTCTGGTTATTTCCATCGGCTGGCGGCATTGCACCGGCCTTACAAACAGCGTTTGACGCTAGCGCTGGTGACGATGGCGATCACCGCGGGTACCGAGCCGGTAGTCCCCTATATTTTTAAATTGCTGCTGGATAAGGGCTTTGTCGGGCAAAATCATTTCTCTCTATGGCTGGTGCCGTTGATCGTCATCGGTGTCTTTGTGATCCGCGGCGCGTCGACCTTTATCAGCACCTATATGATGACCTGGGTGTCGAGCAATGTATTGCACGAACTGCGGCGTCAGATGTTTGCCCGCATGCTCGATGTGCCGGTCGGCTTCTATGCCACGCATACCGTTGGCAAAATCATTAATTCCATGATGTTCGAAGTGCAGCAGATCATCGATATGATTACCAAGGTATTCACGTCGATC
The DNA here is from genome assembly GCA_028291765.1 of Herbaspirillum sp. Classification (GTDB taxonomy): domain Bacteria; phylum Pseudomonadota; class Gammaproteobacteria; order Burkholderiales; family Burkholderiaceae_D; genus Herbaspirillum. The sequence goes on along the minus strand of JAQGNR010000170.1, from coordinate 3,004 downwards.
GTGCGCTCGGCATTGACCGTGGTTTTTTTGCTCGGATTGCTGGTCTGGATCAATTGGCGGCTGACGATCGTGACGCTGGTGCTGTTGCCGCTGATCGCCATTGTCGTGCGCAAGACCGGCAATCGTTTGAAAAAGCTGAATCGGGATTCGCTGGCTGTCAATGCCGAGCTGACACAGGTGATTGAGGAAACCACGCGGGCGCAGCAGGTCATCAAGATTTTCGGCGGCCAGGATTATGAGAGCGCGCGTTTCGAGCAACGCGCCGAGAATTTGCGCAACTATACGATGCGCATGACCAGTACCTTCGCCTCGACGGTGCCGATTACACAATTGATGACCGCTTGCGCGGTGGCGCTGGTGATTGTGATGGCGCTGGTGCAGTCGCGCGGCGGCGATATCACGGTGGGCGGCTTCGTCTCGTTCATCACCGCGATGCTGATGTTGCTGACGCCGCTGAAACAATTGGCCGAGGTGAATGGCCCCTTGCAGCGCGGCATGGCCGCGGCGGAAGCCGTATTCCATTTGATCGACCAGGATACCGAGCGCAGCGGCGGCCAGGTTTTGACGCATCGCGCCGCGGGCAAACTTGATTTTGTCGACGTGAGTTTTTCTTACGCAGGACATGATGCGCTGGCGCTGTCGGGTATCAATCTGGATATTTCGCCCGGCGAAACGATCGCGTTTGTCGGTATGTCCGGCGGCGGCAAGTCGACGCTGGTCAATCTGGTGCCGGGCTTTTATTCGGCCACCAGCGGTTGCCTGCTGCTCGATGGCCAGCCGATCGGCGAGCTTGCGCTCTCCAGCCTGCGCCAGCAAATTGCCATGGTCAGCCAGCATGTGGTGCTGTTCGACGATACGGTCGCGGCCAATATCGCCTATGGCGATAACGCGCCGGATGCGGCTCGTATCGAAGCTGCCGCAGCCGCAGCGCATATGACCGATACGATCGCTGCTTTGCCGGAGGGGATGCAGACGCAGATCGGCGATAACGGCTCGCGTTTATCGGGTGGCCAGAGGCAACGTCTGGCGATTGCGCGGGCGATCTATAAAGATGCGCCGATCCTGATTCTGGATGAAGCGACCTCTGCGCTCGATAGCGAATCGGAGCGTGCCGTGCAGGCGGCGCTGGACAAATTAATGGAAGGCCGCACGACGCTGGTGATCGCCCATCGCTTATCGACCATCGAGCGCGCCAGCCGGATCGTGGTATTGGTCGGCGGCAGCATCGTGGAAGTCGGCACGCATCAGGAACTGCTCGCGAAAGACGGCGCCTATGCCAATCTCTATCATCTGCAATTTGCCAAGGGCGAGGGCAAGGGAGGCAGCGCATGAACACGGTGACTGCCTCGCGGATCCTGGTGATTTCACCGAACTGGATCGGCGATGCCGTTATGGCGCAGCCTTTGCTGCGCCTGCTCAAAGAGGGGCATCCGCTGCACGCCATCGATGTCTTGGCGCCACCTCCGGTAAGCGCGGTATGGCGCGCCATGGCCGAGGTCGATACCGTATTGGAAACACCGTTCAGGCACGGCGCATTGCAGTTGAAGGCGCGCTGGCAACTGGCGCGGCAACTCAAGCAGCGCGGTTACGATGCAGCGTATGTCTTGCCGAATACCTTGAAATTTGCGTTGATTCCCTGGCTGGCCGGCATTCGTAAACGCGTCGGCTATCTGGGCGAAAATCGTTATGGATTGCTGAATGTCATTCATCGCGACGACAAGCGCGCACCGCGCGGCATGGTGGCGTTTTACGCGGCGCTGGCTGCACCACCCGCAGCAAACAGCGTGGCTTCAACTGCGCAACTCCCGCGGCCGCGCTTGACGGTAGCCGATGCCGAAGCAGAGCGGGTGATGCGCAATTTCGGATTGGCGCCGCAATTGCCGCTAGTGGTCTTCGCGCCCGGCGCCGAATTCGGTTCAGCCAAACGCTGGCCTGCGGCTTATTTCGGGCAGTTGGCGCTGTCTGTTCGGCAGCTAATGGAACAGGCGCAGATCGTTCTGTTGGGTTCGGTCAAAGATCAGCCGGTAACGGCCGAGATTGTCAAATGTGCGCCGGCGGCGATCAGTCTGGCGGGATCGACATCGCTGGCCGAAGCCATTGCGCTGATTGCACGGGCGGACGCGGTGGTCAGCAATGATTCGGGGCTGCTGCATATCGCCTCGGCATTGAATCGGCCGGTCGTAGCACTCTATGGCCCGACGGACCCCGGCCACGCGCCGCCGTTTTCGGACATCGCGACATCGATCTATCTGAATTTATCCTGCGCGCCATGCCGGCAGCGGGAGTGTCCGCTAAAGCACCATAAATGCATGCGGGATATGTTGCCGGAACAGGTATGGCAAGCGTTGCGGCCGATGCTGCCTACGATTTCATCGGACTCTTAAGTTCTCGCCATTTCGATAAGCCGCTGCTGCCAGCAGCACCCAAGCCAGCAGGAAAGCGACACCGCCGATCGGTGTAATGGCTCCCAGCACGCGTATGCCGGTGAGCGCCAGGACGTATAAACTACCGCTGAAAATCACAATACCGGCAAGCATCGCGCTGCCGGCCCATGCCGCCAGACCGGATTGCAGGCGCGGCAGCAATAATGCCACGGCAAGTAATCCCAGCGCATGCGCCATTTGATAAGTGACGGCGGTCTGCCAGATTGCCAACATCTCGGCGCTGAGAATTTGCTTCAGACCGTGCGCACCGAAGGCGCCGGCGGCGACTGCTGTGAACATATTGATTGCGCCGGCAAGAATCAGCTGTCGTTCATTCATGATCGATTCAATCCCTTAGTTGAGAAGCTCCCGTCGCGGGTGCCGTCATATTACCTTCTAACGGAATGTAAAACGCGAATGCCCGAATGCCGCGTTGTCGGCCACGCGCTCAGGCGCCGAATACCGGTAATAGCCGCATGATCGAATCGCGCCATTCTCGCGGCTCCGGGCGGCCCGGCTCGGGTTTGCCGAAGAAGCGTGCGATGCTGAGTCCCTGACGGTTGAATAATTCCAACGATGTG
>JAQGNR010000029.1 GCA_028291765.1 Herbaspirillum sp. | reverse complement strand
AAACCCGACCACATTACTGACTTGGCTACGGAAAAAGGGGAACGACTGCAACATGTATTCCAGCTTTTCCTTGACCGCGTTCATCACCTCGGTCGCAGCCGGCCCATCATCGACCGCAAATCTGGCGCAGATTTTCCGGGCGATATCGGCTTGCGTATTCAAAACCTCGACGGCGTCGCGCAATAGCATTTCGGCACGATCCAGCACCACCTCGAATTGCTGCCGGCGCGGGGCGCGCAGCTGGCTGAATTTGAGGATGGAACGATAATTGATCCGCTCGATGTCGTACTTGAATTCAAGTAACTCCTGATATTTATGGAGTTTATTAATTTCATCGCTGGTGGTGCGATAGATTGAAACCGGCTGATGCGCAGCGCCCAGCATGCGCCCGCCGTCGGCCCGAAAACTATGGCGTAGCCCGCCGAGCGCAAACTGGCCCACCACCACGCCATTGATATCCTGATAGCTGAAAAAAGGCATGTAGCGGGTGGTTAAAAGTATGTCATTGGGCGCATCGATATAAGCGGTTTCGATCTTCACATATTCGGATACGCCCCTGCCGGCCGCATTCCTCAAGCGCACCACCGTACCGCTGAACGCCTCGGGAAACGGCACGGTCGAGTCGGCTGCCAGTAGATGTCCGGTGGCGGGATCGTAATAACTGTTGATCAGCGGCGCCTCCGGTATCCATTGGTAGGTCTGCTGGTTTAAACGGGAGACTTCGTAACCGATATCAAGCAGGTTGACTTGTCTTAATACCGTGCCACCGGGTTCGGCCACGCTCAACTGGGGTCCGGTTAATGTAGGCGCTTCTTGTTGCGCATAACCATTGGCGCCGAAACGTGCATCCGGCGCTAGCGGCACCTGGCAGATCATTGAATAGGCGTCTTCGGCGCGCTTGCTCCGGCACAGAGCGGGGGCATCGGCCACGCGCGCGCCCTCTTTGCGCACCGTTTTTCCGATCTCTTTTCCCGTCGCTTTGCCACTGCCCTGCGGCATTAATTCGAGCCGTCCCGTTAGCCTGTTCGAACGCAGCAACGGCCCGTATCCCAGAGCGCTTTGCGGATTGGCCAGACGCAGCGCAGCGCCGTCTGGCAGCACCAGAATATTTTTGTTTTCACCGATATCGAAAACACCGTAATGCCTGCCGCCGATCTCGATATGGCGTCCCCCATCGTGGTGCGCGATCGCTTGCTTTTGCGCATGCCAGAAACCGTCGCCCGGATAAAATTTCTCCACTTGCCGCCCGCCTTGTTCCAAGCGGCGCATGAGCGGCTGCAATTCGGTCATGCCGCCGAATGCCTGCGCCAGACGCTGCACCCCCGCCTTGCCAAGCCGGAATGACAAGGCCGACAAGCCATGCAATAGTTCAAAGCCCGGATCGAACAGCCGCACGCCCTGTTGCGCAAACTTGACGGCGGGCGGGCCGACCCGCAATACCACCGCGATCGGTTTGCTCGCATCGGCTTGCTTCACACTGCCCTTTAACAGCAAGAGCGCCAGGTTTTTGATCTCGCTTCGCGTCAAACCGGCGCCGGCGGCGCGCGCGGCCTGGCTCAATCCCTTGCCGGCCTTGACTAACGGCAGGATGCCCAGCGCATCCAATGTGCAAGATAACGACGCTTCATCAGACTTGCCGGCCTGTATCGCCGTGACGCAGGCATGCAAGGGCAGCAGGTCGAGGAATAATTTCAGCATCTGCGCGCTGGATGCCTCGGCGCCGGTGGTTTCGCGCGCGGCCTCGCGCAGAGGGGCAAGCCGGTTGCTCAGCAAACGCGCGCTGATCGTTTGCAACAGATCGCCGTCTGCATTGCCGGCCGTATGTGCTTCATAGCTCGGCGCATGGCGGGAACTCAGCCGCAGCAATTTGTTGCCGGGTATCTCCGGTTTGAAAAACCTGTCTTTTTCGCGGCTCAGCAGCAGCGCATCGTTGCCGTCGTAACGATGCAATTCGAATTCAAACGGATCGAGCGCGGCCCAATAGCTGCGGATTTTCTGTTGCGCGCCGGTTCCCAGCGTCAACCGGATCAGCACGCCATTCTTCGCTGTGTATTCGATCCATGTGCGGCGCTCGGCCGCCAGCACGCTCCCCCTGCGCGCAGCGTTATAGGGGCCGCCGGTGAATTGCGTTTCGCCCCAGACGGTTGGGAGACGCACCTCCCATTCGCCGCAACGCCAGAATTTCTCATCCTCGGCATCCATGTCTGCGATCCGTTTCTGCAGCGCGGGAACCAGTATTTCTCGCATCAGGCGCGTCGATTCCTCATCGAAGGTGCGCTCGAAACGCTCATTCAGCTTGTCATGCGTGAGCTGCGGCACTTTGAGCAAATCATGCTCCGGCCCGGAAAGATAATTGCCTGAGCGCAGTTGCAACAGACAATCCATCATGAATATTTCATGCAAGGCATGGCTACCCTCCGGCATGCAGGACGCGCGGCGAAATAGCTGATTGCCCCACATGCCTGGGGGCACCAGGTCTTGCGGGACAGTAACCGCAAAGTGCCGTTCGGGATCTCTGAAGCCGCGCTCCCTCAGCATGGTCTTGGCGATATCGCTGCGTGTGGGCAACCGGGCAATCAAGTCTTCCATCGTCGCCAGCTTGTTGCGTTCCGCCTGCAATTGCGATTGATAAAAATCGAAGGCGGTTTCCAGATGCGCCGGCTTGATCTCGGGCAGGTCCAAAAGATTGAGCTTGCCGTGCGCATGCGCCATCCGCAATATCGCGTGCATGGCTTGCCGGCGCAGCGCCAGCAGGCCGGCATCGGCGGGGTCGCCGGCAAAGATGTCGGCTGCCGCCGCCAGCGCAATCAACTGATGCACGCTCAAGTCAATGTGTGCATCGCCGGCCAGCGCAATGCCGATCGACAGCAGTGTCCAGTCCAGCGAGCCGTATCTGAATGCATCGGGCAAATCGCTGCGCACCAGCGTCGGCTCGAATAGCTGGCACAGGCTCTCGAATGCCCATTTTCTGGCCAGCCCGTGATCCGCATCAAGCCGTCGGTAACTTGCCAGATACGCTAGTCGCAATTCGCTTTTTAACGCGCCAATGCGCGGCAGCGATGGCGCGGCGCGCGCATCCCCGCCGTCGCTGCACTGGCTGCGATGCAGCGTAGCGGAGGCGGGATGCGTCAAGCGCAGTAACTCATCGTGTAATGGGGCTATGTTGCCGCTGTTGCCGCCGTTGCCATATCCTCCGGCTTGCGGCGCGGCAAGCTGCAGGAACCAGCGTTTGAATAATGTTTGCAGAAAGGCGGGATCGGTCGGCATTGTCGTCTGCTCGCCATACCCCATCGAGCGCATCACGCCGCCGGCAAATCGTTCGATCTCCGGGCGATCGAATTGTGTGATGTCCAGCGGCAGTTTGCCGGAGTCCGTTGATCGATGAAAACGCTCGGCCATGCCGCGCAACCGGTCGGCCAAGTCGGCACGTGCGTCGAGCTGCAAAAAATCGACTTCGTCGAAGGCCCGCCAATCGATGGCGGCGATCCAACCGGGCGCCGGCACCGGCGCCGCAATGCCGGCGTTCCCCGGCAGCGTTGCATCCGTGTTCGACGCCGGCGCACTTGACGGTGATGCAAGATCGGCTGCGTCGAAAATCGGCGGCGGCGATGCAAACTGTTCATGCAGTGGATGCAGAGGATGCGGAGGATGCATTGGCGCCATGCCGGCGCCCTCGTCCCAAAAGCGGGTACGGCCCGGGTCATCGGCGTGCTCGGCCCCAACTTCAGCGGCAGGCGGACGCAGACGTAGGCCTGGCAGGGCCGATACCGCCAGCAATCCCGAGACCAAAGTGCCCGCGCGCGATTGCAACTTGAGAGCGGTAGCGGGCGGCCGAAATACGCGCTGCCCGGCACTGCGGATTTGCGCCAGCGACGCATCGATCTCATTGAGCCGGATGGCCTGCGGTATTTCTTGCTTCCAGCTATCGATGTCGCGATGCGCTTCCGCCCTGCCCCATATTTCTTCAGCCGATAGCGATCTTACCGACTTCAACGCACCGCTCTGCCCAATCTGCCGGGCGGCGGGCGCGTTCATTATTTTCAGAGAATTCCCATTATTGGTGACAGTAGAAATTGGGTACGAAGGCATGCGTGCTTTCACTAAAAATTAAGCGCCTGTGCGTGCTGCCCTAAGAGACTGTTGCGAAATTAAGGGCAAGGCGGACTGTTGCGGGCTGTGGCGGATGTTTGTGCGCAGTGAGGTAAAGAAGGGAGG
>JAQGNR010000109.1 GCA_028291765.1 Herbaspirillum sp. | reverse complement strand
CCACCACGGCATCAGCAAGAAGAAACCGAAATACATAAAGGTGCCGATCTGTGAAAGCGCATTGCCGAGGGCAGTTGGCGGTTCCACACCGAGATATCCCAATACCACAAACGCGATGCCGAACAGTATGTAGATATATTTATGCCAGCTTGGACGATAGCGCATCGATTTGACCTGTGAATGATCAAGCCATGGCAGACCGGCAAGAATCACTACCGACAGGCCCATCAGCACCACGCCCCAGAATTTCGCATCCAGACGCAGCATGCCGAGAATGATGACGAGGCCGATCACGGCGACGACCAGCTTGGCCACTTTGCCGAGCCGCGACTTCAGAATCAGCAACGCGACAAAACCTGCAACGCCGGCGATCAGGTAGACCATGAAATCCGATGTGGTAGCGCGCAGAATCGAATAGAACGGTGTGAAGTACCAGACCGGCGCGATGTGCAACGGTGTCTTCAGCGAATCGGCAGGCAGGAAGTTGTTGAACTCCAGGAAGTAGCCGCCCATTTCAGGTGCGAAGAAAATCACTGCGCTGAACACCAGCAGGAAGATCGACACCGCGAAAATGTCATGCACCGAGTAGTAAGGATGGAAAGGAATGCCGTCCAGGGGAATGCCCTTGGCATCCGTTTTTTCCTTGATTTCAATGCCGTCCGGATTGTTCGAGCCCACTTCGTGCAGCGCGATGATATGCGCGACAACCAGGCCGATCAGTACCAGCGGAATGGCAATCACGTGGAATGCAAAGAAGCGGTTCAGCGTTGCGTCGGAGACGACGTAATCGCCGCGAATCCACAACGACAGATCAGGACCGATGAAAGGAATCGCACCGAACAGGTTGACGATCACTTGTGCGCCCCAGTACGACATTTGGCCCCAAGGCAGCAAATAACCGAAGAACGCTTCGCCCATCAGGCACAGGAAAATGCCGACGCCGAACAGCCAGACCAATTCCCGCGGTTTGCGATACGAGCCGTACAACAGGCCGCGCACCATATGCAGATAAACCACGATGAAGAACGCGGAAGCGCCGGTCGAATGGATGTAACGCACCAGCCAGCCCCATGGCACGTCGCGCATGATGTACTCAACCGAAGCAAATGCCAGCGTGGCGTCCGGTTTGTAATGCATGACCAGGAAAATACCGGAGACGATCTGAATCACCAGCACCAACAGGGCCAGCGATCCGAATGCGTACCAGAAATTGAAACTCTTCGGCGCGTAATACTCCGAAAGGTGTGCCTTCCACAGAGATGTGGCAGGAAAGCGTGCGTCGACCCAGTTCAGAGCCTTGGCCGATATTGGCGCATCGGCAGGCAATTTTTTTTCTTGGAACGCCGCCATGATTAAGCCTCGCCTTTCTCGTCTTTGCCGATGACCAGTTTAGTGTCGCCTTCGTACATATAGCGCGGCACTTGCAGATTGTCCGGCGAGGGCTTGTTTTTATACACCCGGCCGGCCATGTCGAAAGTCGAGCCGTGGCATGGGCAGAGGAAACCACCTTCCCAATCATCCGGCAGCGAAGACTGCGGGCCTTCCGAAAAACGTGCTCCAGGCGAACAACCCAGATGCGGACAGATACCGACCAGCACCAGCAACTCGGGCTTGATCGAGCGATATTCGTTCAGTGCATAATCCGGCGTTACCGAGAAATCTTGGCGAACAGAATTGGGATCGGCTACCAGTGCATCGGTTTTCTTCAGCGATGCAACCATTTCAGGTGTGCGCTTGATCAGCCAGACCGGCTTGCCGCGCCATTCCACCGTTCTCATTTCACCCGGCGCCAAAGTTGAAATATCCACTTCAACCGGCGCACCCGCTGCCTTGGCGCGCTCCGACGGCTGGAAGGTAGACACGAATGCCCCTGTTGTAGCCAATCCAGCCACTCCACCTACCGCACACGTAGCGACGAGCAAGCCTCGCCGGCCAGAATCGACCTGTTTTTCGTTACTCATACCACCCCAATCAGTCAAAATACGAAATCTGCACTTTTTTGCTTTTTATAAATCTGCACACTTTGTTTTGTTATGTAGGTAACTTCCAACAAGCCGATCGGACTTAGGGAATGGAGCGAAAAATATCCACGCAGAACCGGATTCGACGCAAATCCGGGCTGCCCAGACACTTTTACAACTGACATCCGTAAGTCCGATAGACTCTTTGTAACCCTCGATTATATCGGACAAGAACCAGCTTTTAAAGCTAAACGCATAATGAGTTGCGAATCTTAACAAGATTTCCCTGGAAGATGCCAGCTGTACCCGGCATGTTGCGCGGCACAAATTGCAGCGTCCCCTCTGGAATTCGCCCTCGCCGGATTTACTTTTCGATAATATCGCGCTATAAACCTGCTACTAAACCTTGCAGGGCGCTGTCGCGGCGCATCCGGCTCCGCCCGGACGGCACGTATGGACAAGCAGTCATTTACGGAGAGATCGATCATGAGCATGATGCAAGAATTCAAAGCTTTTGCAATCAAAGGGAATGTGGTTGATCTGGCGGTCGGGGTCATCATTGGCGCCGCCTTCGGCAAAATCGTCGAATCCCTGGTCCAGGACATCATCATGCCGGTGATCGGCCGTATCTTCGGCGGGCTCGATTTTGCCAATTATTATTTGCCGCTGAACGGCCAAGGTGTGCAATTGCCGCTGGCCGAGGCCAAAAAAGCCGGTGCGGTACTGGCTTACGGTAACTTCATCACGATCCTGATCAATTTTCTGATCCTGGCCTTCATCATTTTTCAGATGGTGCGCCTCATTAACAGGGCGCGTGAAATCGCTCGCCCGACTGATGCCGCCGCGCCCGCCGTCACGCCGGAAGACATCGTATTGCTGCGCGAAATCCGTGACTCGCTAAAGAAGCAGGCTTAAGGCAACAATAGACGACGTAGTTATAAATTTACCGAAGGTTCGAAGCAGTTAGGGGTTCAACCCGGGTTCAAACCGGGTTATCGATATCGACAAAGCAGTGTTCCAGGCCGAAATGCTCAGCCAGATGCGTTCCCAGCGCCTGGACACCGTAACGTTCAGTGGCATGATGCCCGGCCGCCAGATAAGCCACACCGCTTTCGCGCGCCAGATGCACGGTCGGCTCCGATATCTCGCCGCTGATATAAACGCCGGCGCCGGCGCTGATCGCGTCTTCCAACATGTTTTGCGCCGCACCGGTGCACCAGGCTATGACATCGAGCCGCTGGGCAGGATCGCCGATGAGCAGCGGTGTGCGCCCCAATACTTGCGCAATGCGCGCAGCCAGGTCGCCGACGGTCGCTAAATCTGCGCCGGCGGCGCGTCCCAGCCAGCCGATATTATTTTCGGCAAAACGTCCATGATTGCTCAGCCCCAACAAGTTAGCCAACTGCGCATTGTTGCCAAGCTCGGCATGCATATCCAGCGGCAAGTGATAGGCAAATAAATTGATCCGGTTGCTTAATAATTGTGTAAGACGTTTTTGCCGGATGCCAACTACGCGTGGATCTTCGCCGCGCCAGAAATAGCCGTGATGCACCAGAATCGCATCGGCCTTCAGATCGAGAGCCGCTTCGATGAGCGCCAGACTGGCCGTGACGCCGCTGACGATGCTGCCGATTTCGGCACGCCCTTCCACCTGCAACCCATTTGGGCAATAATCCCTGTATTGTTCGACATTGAGTTTTTGCCCTAGATAATTCGCTAAAGCATCCCTATCTACTAACCTTTGGACCATTTTCATCTTTCATATGTATATACGACGCTTTTGGCTTTTATTTGCGCAAACTGTCACAGTCGGCTTGGCGATCTGGTTCATTGTAGCGACCTTGAAGCCGGAATGGATGGCCGGCGCATTCAACACTGTGCGCAAACCGGTCGCCACTTCCAGTGTTGCCATGCAGGAAGCAGTGCTGGCGCAACCGGCCCCCGGCTCGTATCGCACCGCGGCCAAGCTGGCCATGCCATCGGTGGTGAATATTTACACTACCTCAGAGGCCAAATCGCCAAGCAATCCGTTCATGGAAGATCCCTTTTTCAAGAAATTTTTCGGTGATCAGAACGGCGGCGATGAGCCCGACGATAAATCGGCCAGCCTGGGTTCCGGCGTGATCGTCAGCCCGCAAGGCTACATCCTGACCAATAACCACGTGGTGGAAGCCGCCGACGGCATCGAAGTCGCGCTGTCGGACGGCCGTAAAGCCAGCGCCAAGGTGGTCGGCGCCGACCCGGATACCGATCTGGCCGTGATCAAAATCGATTTGCCCGATCTGCCGGCCATTACACTGGCCAACCTGGATCACGCCAGTGTCGGCGACGTCGTCTTCGCCATCGGCAATCCGTTCGGCGTCGGCCAGACGGTGACCATGGGCATCATTTCTGCGCTGGGCCGCAATCATCTCGGCATCAATACATTCGAAAACTTCATTCAGA
>JAQGNR010000104.1 GCA_028291765.1 Herbaspirillum sp. | reverse complement strand
AAAAATCACATGGTGGTGATGCCGGACGCCGATCTGGAGCAGGCAGCCGATGCCTTGATCGGTGCGGCCTACGGTTCGGCCGGCGAGCGTTGCATGGCAATTTCGGTGGCGGTACTGGTTGGCGATGTCGCCGATCGCTTGCTGCCGATGCTCGCCGAACGCGCCAGAACGTTGAAGATCAAAAACGGTTTTGAAGCCGACGCCGAAATGGGGCCCATCGTCACCGGCGCGGCACGCAAGCGCATACACGATTACATCGATGCCGGACTCAAAGAAGGCGCGCAATTGCTGGTCGACGGCCGCACGTTCAAAGGCAGCGATGCCGGCCCGGGTTGCGAAAACGGCTTCTGGACTGGCGGCACATTATTCGATCACGTCACCCCGGCCATGCGCATCTATCAAGAAGAAATCTTCGGCCCGGTGCTGAGCTGCGTGCGGGTGGCCGATCTGGGTCAGGCGATCGATCTGATCAACGCCCACGAATTCGGCAATGGCGTGAGCTGCTTCACGCGCGACGGCCACGTCGCGCGTGAATTCGGCCGCCGCATTCAAGTCGGCATGGTCGGCATCAACGTACCGATTCCGGTACCGATGGCATGGCAAGGTTTCGGCGGCTGGAAGAAGAGCCTGTTCGGCGACACCCATGCCTACGGCGAAGAAGGCCTGCGTTTCTACACCAAGCAAAAATCCATCATGCAGCGCTGGCCGGAAAGCATCACCAAAGGCGCCGAATTCACGATGCCGACTGCAAAGTAAAAGGACGTTCAGTTAAGACGCCGTCAGGTGGGGTGTGGCGCGATGTTGTGCGCAGTGAGGTAAAGAAGGGAGGTGGCCGCAGGCCGCCGGAATGACACGAACGGAGCACAACATCGCGTCACACCCCACCTGACGGCGTCTTAACTGAACAGCATGAAAGCGAACAAACCGGCGGAAGCAACTGCTTCAGCCGGCTATGGGCTATGGCCTTGCACACTACATACCGAATAATTTTTTCGCGCTCTCGCCCAAAATCGCCCGGCGCTCATCATCGGTCAGTACCGCTGCGAAAATCCTGTCCACCGGATGCAGCTCCCACGGAATAGGATAATCGGAGCCGAGCACAATACGTTCAACGCCGACCTGCGTAATCAGATACCTAAGCGCTTCCGGGGTAAAGACCATCGCGTCAACGTAAATGTCACGAATATACTCACTGGGCTTTTTCTTCAACACGATATTTGGATTGCAATTCTGCGGCGAAACGAAGCAGGGGAAATCGGCGCGTGCCGCATAGGAAGGAAAATAGCCGCCGCCATGCGCGGCCAGCACCTTCAACGCGGGAAATTTATCCAGCGTGCCTTCGAAAATCAAATGCTCCAACGCAATCGTCGTATCCAGTGGATTGCCGATGGTATTGGCAAGCCAGCCATTCCCTTTATAACGGTCGATCAATTGCGGCTGACTCTGCGGATGGATGAACAGCACCGCGCCCAGCTCCTCCGCTTTGGCCCACACCGGATGAAATTTCGGATCCGAAAAATCCATATTCTGGACACTGGAACCAATCGCGGCGCCGCGCAGACCCTGTTTTTTCATGGCCAGCTCAAGCTCCGCCACAGCAAGATCCGGATGCTGCAGCGACAAAGAAGCGAAACCCCCAAAACGCTCCGGATAAGCGGCGCTCAGCTCCGCGAGACGTTCGTTATGGATCCTTACAATTTCGCTCGATGTTTCGCGACTGGTCCCATACCAGAATGGATTGATCGATAGCACCTCCATATCGATCCCCATATCATCCATCGCCTGAAACCGCTCTGCGATAGCCGCCTTATCGTCAGCCGGGACGAACATTTCGGACAGGCCCTTGGTGACCGGCATCACATGGCCGGCCTCAGCCCCCATCATCGGAATCGTTTCGTGAAAATAACAATGGCAATGCGTGTCGATCGTTTTTACGCGCTTGCCATTGACCATCACGGGAAGGCTGCCGCGACTTGGATTGGTTTGCCTGGCTTGCGCTGCCAGATCAAGCAGCCCGCACGAACAAAATGCTATGCCGCTTGCAGCGCCTTTAATGAAATTTCTACGGCTCGTCATATCAGTCTCCGTTGGATTACGTTTTTATAAAACCACTTTTTTTAACGTTTACCGATAGCGATCTAAAAAATTTCCGCCATACCGACCGAAATGCCCAGCACCTTGTTCTGGTTAATTGCCGTGCCAACGCCGAGGATTTGATTGCCCGTCAATTTGGTGTAATCGACCTCGGCATACAAAGTCGCACGTTTGGACAATACGTAGATCAGGCCTGCCATAAACAGATTCTTTTTACCGTCGGCAGGCACCGTGCTGGTGGCTGCCGTGGCAATCTTGGTTTGATACACGGCGCAGGTCAGATTGAGGTATGGTTTGATGTCGTAACTACCGCCAAGCCAGCCTATTTTCTGACTGGAGCCCGCCGGGGATGGCGTCAACACAATGCCAACACTCCCGGCCACAAGTGGTGGATTCAAAGCGCCTTTTAAACTCTCGTCGTTGTAACCGCCGGCGATGCGCAGATCGCCGATGGTATACGCGGCGCCCAAAGTCCATGCAGTGTTATCGTAGGTTGGCGAGCTTGCATTGGCCGCAGCAGGAACAGTCGCCGATCCTGCCGTGCTGGCGAGGTGCTTCCGTGTGTAGGCGCCGCCGAAGGCCAGAGGGCCATGCGCGTAGGCGAAGCCCGCAGCTTGCGCCGAATTGGTGCTTCCTCCGCCCGCGACCCCGCCGAACGAATATTCGACCCGCGCCGTAATCTCGCCGACCTTACCGGTGTATTGCACGTCGTTGTTGAAACGCGTGCCGCCGAATGCGGAGGCCGGGTTGTCGCCGGCGGAGGCGGGAGCGAGAGGAACAATGCCGGTATAAGTGAAGCCGACCCGGTTGAAGAACGGATCATACAAACCAAGGGTGCGAAATGAAATGCTGAATTGATGGCCGAAATCGAGAGTGCCCCAGTCGCCACCCAGCCCGACGATGGCGTTACGATTGAAAAAGGCGCCGGTGCCGGTCGGTGTACTGGAATCGAGAGCGCCGCTACCGCTATTGAAGCCCGATTCCAAATTAAAGTGGGCATTCAAACCGTCCCCTAAATCTTCAACGCCCCTGAAGCCCAGGCGGTTGGCGTAGTAGGTACCATTCGAATCCATGGTCAGCTTGCTATTGCCGGCAGCATCCGCATTGCGGATGTCGCGCAGGCCGCCGTCATAGGCGCCATAGATGGTAATACTGCTCTGCGCTTGTGCAATGCTTGCGAAGGCACTAATAGCTGCCAGTACAAAAAGCCGATTTTTCACTTTGATTGTCTCCATAATTGGTAACCGGTGTCCGGTTTGTTTTAGTTAGTTTTAGTGCGGCTACTGCCCAGACCCATATGAAGCGCCCCTGGTTTGGAAGATTGATAGATCCCCCGAAAATATGCTTGAAAGATCCCGCCGAGGCGCGTGATCGCCTCGGATTACACCGATCCATTGCGCGTAATGCCGGGACTTTTTATTTTTAAGTTTGTGCCGGGCGTCCCCGGCGCGAAATGTCTTGCGCCGCATACAGACAACCGTCGCCCCCGGTCACGTAAAGTGCGGCAAGATCCTGGTTGCCGAAGGCCACGCGAACCGGCGCATCGAACGGCAATGGATGCGTTTCGATCACGCGGCCCTCTGGCGAGAAGACGTAGATCATCGGTCCCGAGCCGCTTTGCCGCCAGCCGCCGCAGGCAACGATATTGCCTGCGGAATCCAGGCACATGCCCTCGATGCCGCGATGCGCACCGAAGTCGTCACCGCCGAAGGTATGGAAAACCCTGGCTTTTCCTAAGGTGCCATCAGCGCGGATCGCATAAGCGCGCAATTCGCGCGGCGCGGCATTGGCCGTGCTTCCTTCCGAAACGTATAAGGTCTTCTCATCGGGCGAGAGCAACACCGCACGCGGCTCTTTTGTGTCGAAGGTCATGCGCCGGATGACCCACGCGCGGCGGTCGTCGCGCTCAATGCGCATGACCGAAGCATGATCCAGCGCCGGGAAAACATTCGGCCCGAAAGCGGGTACGCCATGGTACGGATCGGAGAACCAGATGCGGCTTTGCCGATCCACCACGAGGTCGCTGGGATGATTATGTATTGCGCCGTTGAAGCGCGTGGCCGTGACCATGGCGCTGCCATCCGGCAGATACTGGATCACGCGTCGTCCGCCTTCATTGCAGGCAAACACGATACCCGACGACAGTTCATGCGCAATGCCGTTGACGCGGCCGGTATAGAGGCGGAAGTCCGCTACCTTGCCGGATGATGGCAGGTATTTTTTCACAGTCATCTCGTCGATCAGGCTAAACAGAACGCCATCGCCATCCCAGGCTACCCCGCCCAAGGCGCCTGTAAAAGGGCCCGCAACACATTCAAATTTCCAAGTCATTTTTCTTGCCCCTTTTGTTCGTCTTGCCCTTTTTGTTCGACTACCAGACCGCGACGCCGGGTACGTTTACCCGCGTCCTGAATACGGAACTATAGGTGGTGATGTAGAGCGAGCGCCAATCATCGCCGCCCCACGCCATGTTGGTGCTATGGCCGGGAATGCGCAGGCGGCCGATCAATGTTCCATCGGGTGCGATGATGTGGACGCCGCCGGGGCCGGTGCAATAGACATTGCCTTCGATGTCGACTTTCATGCCGTCGGCCACGCCGGCTTCGGTCCCTTGCAACTGATGAAACAGGCGGCCCGGCCCCAGAGTGCCGTCCTCGGCGACGTCGAAAATGCGGATGTTGGCCAGACGCGTATCGTTGACGTAAAGCTGCCGCTCGTCAGGCGTGAACGCCAGCCCGTTCGGATAGGCGCAATCGGGCACGACCAATTGCACTTTCCCGCCGTCCGGCGTCAGGCGATAAACGCCCTGCACATCGATGTAGCGCTGCACATCCTGCGCAACCATGCCGGGAATCACCAGGCCGCCGGCCGAGTCGGTCCAGTAGACCGAGCCATCGGAATGGATGACGATATCGTTGGGACTATTGAATTTTTTGCCGTCCCATTTATCGGCAATCGTTGTAATGCTGCCGTCGTGCTCGAAGCGCAAAATAGTGCGCGTGCACCACCCCGCCGCGTGCAAGCGGCCTTCTTTATCAAAGGTCAGGCCGTTGATATGGCCCGATGGCTTCAGCACCGCTTCGCGGCCCACACCAGGACGCCAACGCCATAAGGTATTGCCGATAATATCGACCCAATACAGCACGCCGTTGCGCTTGTCCCACACCGGCCCTTCGCCGAAGCTCAAGCCGTTTGCAATATTGTCCAGCGGCGCATCGGCATCGATCAGCCGCCCCAGTGCCGGCGTGGCGAAATCAGTATGCATCCTTGTCTCCTTTCGGCGTCCAGCCTTTCGGCGCGTACGCATTAATGTCGCTAATCACGTCGATCACTACCGGCTTGTTCAAGGCGATCGCGCGTTTGAGCGCCGCATTCAAATCCTTGGGATCTTCCACTCGTATGCCGACGCAACCGAACGATTCGGCCACCTTGGCGAAGTCGGTATTGTTGAAACTCCAGAGATCTTCGGTCCGGGCCTTGGATGAATTCCGATCCGGGTAAACGTTGTCCCAGAGCGGGATTTCCTGATTGAGCGCGGTATTGTTATTGACCACCACGATCAAATTGATATTGAAGCGAGCAGCGGTCTCCAGCTCACCGATGTGGTAGTAGAACGCGCCATCGCCGGTGAAGCAGATCACCGTGCGGTTCGGCAATGCGCACTTGACGCCCATGGCGCCCGGAAAACCCCAGCCCATCGAGCCGGCGCAGCGCACGAAGCGCTGTTGCGGGTGACGCATTTCGATCATTGCGCTGGTCCACATACCCGAGTGGCCGGTATCGGCAACCACTACGCCATCGCTCGGCAGTACTTCAGAAATCTCTTTGCAGATCCGCTCGGGCCGGATCGGCATGGCATCGGAATTGAGAAGCGCCGCAAACGCATCACGCCATTCCTGCACCAGTTTCGCAACACGGCCAGTCCAGGCAGCGCCGCTACGGTGTCTGCCTGCACCGGCCGCATCGATCAGTTGTTGCAGCACCGCTTTTGCGTCGCCGGCCAGCGAAACGGCATTCGGATAATTGCGGCCCAACTCAAGCGGATCGATATCGAGCTGAATGACCGTAGTGCCCTGCTTCGGCACCGACCAGTCGATGGTGACCTGTCCGCCAGTGTGGCTGCCGATAAAAAACACCACATCGGCCTCGGCCACCGCCTTGTTGGCGCAAGAACGGGAATACAGACCTGTCACGCCGACTGCCAGCGGGTGATGATCGGAAATGGCGCCCTTCGCGTTGAGCGAGGTGGCCACCGGAATCTGCATTTTTTCGGCAAACTGCAGTAACTCGGCTTGCGCAGCGGAAGAAGTCACCCCGCCACCGGCGATGATGATCGGACGCTCGGCTTGCCCCAACAGCATCAGGGCGGCTTCGATGCAGCCCGTTTCTGCGCGTGGACGAAAAGGCGGAATCTGGGAGAACTGCTTTTCGGCCAGCGGCGCCAGCGTGGTGCTGGCATTGGCGGCTTGTCCATGCGGACCGCGAATCTGCAGATGCACCGGACCGGGCGCGCCGCTGGTAGCGGCGCGAAAGGCCTGGCGCAGTAGATCCGGCAGGCGCGATACATCATCAACTTGCGCATTGAACTTGGTAACGGCATCGAACTGCGACATATCCTCGACTTCCTGATAGCCGTTGCGATAATGCGCATGCACTGGCGGACCGCCGGTAATGGCAATCAACGGGATGTTGGCCATATAAGCATCGCGCAGCCCGGCCGCCAGATTCGAAGCACCGATTTGCTGCGACATGCAAATACCTGGCTTACCGCTGGCGCGTGCATAGCCGTCCGCCATATAAGCCGCCGATTTCTCGCCGTGCGTCATGATGCGCCGGATGTTCATGTGTTCCATTTCGGCGAGGCCGCCGAGCATAATTGCAGGGAGATAAAACACATGGCTGACGCCATATCCCTGCAGCATTTCCGCGAATAATTTTGAACCGGTCATCTCTTGCATAGTGAATGTGCTCCTGTAAATGCCAGCAATATTACAAGCGGGACATTGCCGATTAAAAGGAACCATTGCTTATGCATCTATAGTTTTTGCTTCTAGATGAGGATCGCATTTTCACGCTATGCTTTGACTTTTTAATGAGGAAATGGGTGATGAAAAGCAAGCCGTATCTGACACTTGAAGACGTACGCGCGGTAATCGACGCGGCCGAAGCCGAAGCGAAAAATAACAATTGGGCGGTATCCATTGCGGTGGTGGACGATGGCGGCCATCAGTTGGGGATGATCCGTATGGACGACGCGCCGCCGATCTCCGCTTATGTCGCTGCCGAGAAGGGCCGCACCGCCGCGATGGGGAAGCGCGAATCAAAATCGTATGAAGATATGATCAAATCCGGACGCACGGCCTTCCTGTCGTTCCCTTTACAGGCGATGATCGAGGGCGGCGTACCGATCCAGATCGAAGGCAGGACGGTCGGCGCGGTCGGCGTCTCCGGCGTGCAATCGCACGAAGATGCACAGATCGCCAAAGCCGGCATAGGCGCGCTGGTCTAGTGCTTTCGAGCAAGGTATATCGCATTCTTTGCCGGTGGATTAATCCACCGGCATTGCTTGCCACCACACACAATTCCAGATAAAGTCAGCGTCAAATTAATCGGTAAATCAATCGGCATAAATAAGGCAATCAAGCTCATGAACATCCAGCAACTTCGTTATCTATGCGGCGTTGTAGATTCGAAGTTCAGTGTGTCTCGGGCAGCCGAACGTTTGCACACATCTCAACCCGGTATCAGCAAGCAGATCCAGATGCTCGAAAGCGAACTGGGCGTTGAAATCCTGGTGCGTCAGGGTAATCGCATCATCGGCCTTACCGGTCCCGGAATAGAAATACATACTGTTGCCCAGCGGATTCTTTCCGACACCAGCAATCTCAAACGCATCGGCGAAGAGTATTCGCATAAAAATGAAGGCCGCCTGGTGGTTGCCACGACTCATGTGCATGCGCGCTACGTGTTGCACCGCGCCATCAAGGCATTTGCGCAGAAATTTGTCGATGTCAGTCTCGAACTTCGGCAAGGCAATCCGACCCAGGTCGCCAAATGGGTTACATCAGGTGAAGCCGATCTTGGCATCAGCGCCACCCCGGCGGCAGAACAATACGATGATCTGGTTTTCCTTCCCTGTGCCGAACTGCAGCGCAGCGTCATCACCCCGGAAGAGCATCCCCTGCTGCGAGAAAAGAGCCTGACGCTAAAAGCGATTGCCCAATACCCGATCCTCACGCTGGACGCCGGCTTTACCGGCGGATCGATGGTGATCAAGGCATTTGCGGATGCCGGCATCAAACCGAATGTCGCAATGAGCGCAACCGATTCCGATGTGATCAAAGCCTATGTCGAGATCGGTCACGGCATTGCGATATTGCCTTCCATTACCTATGACCCCGAGCGCGACAATCGGCTCAGGGCTATCGATGCCAGCCATATTTTCGCGCCCAGCCTGACGCACATCCTGGTGCAGCGCGGAAAATATCTACGCGCCTACATGCGTGATTTCATTACGATGATTCATCCCGGATGGGATCAAAGCCTGATCGATCTTGCCGTCTATAACCTGGGCAAATGAAGCATAAGCAAATATTCATATACCGGTATGGCACCCACTTGTAGCATTGCATTTCGTCCACTACAAAAAAAGAGCTCCGTCAATGGCCCAAGCAAGCAAGTCATCAGTCAATCATGTTGCAGTGCGCGCGACCGGCGCGGCGATCAAATTAATTCTCCCACTTGCCAGCCTGCTTCTGCTTCCGGTTCTGCTGCTCTGCACCGGTACAGCGCAAGCGCAAAATTACCCTAGCAAGCCGATTCATATATTGGTCGGTCCCGGACCCGATATTTTGGCGCGCATTATCGGCGTCAAGCTTACTGAAATGCTGGGTCAACCGGTGATCGTCGATCAGCGTCCCGCAGCCGGCGGCATCATCGCCGGCGACACCGTAGCCAAATCCGCGCCCGACGGTTACACCGCGCTCTTATCGACCGGCTCGTTTACGATCAACAGCGTGTTCCATCTCGACATGCCCTACGACCTCAAGCGCGACCTGAAGCCGGTCAGCCTGATGGCAACGCTGCCTTTTGTGCTGGTAGTGAACAACTCGCTGCCCATCAAAAACCTCAAAGACCTGGTGGCGCTGGCGCGCGCCAAGCCTGGCACCCTCAACTACGCCTCGTCCGGCAACGGCACGCCGGCGCACTTCGCCGGGGAAATGCTCCGGCAGATGGCAAAAATCGACATCGTCCACGTGCCCTATAACGGCGCTGCTCCGGGAGTCATCGACGTCATCGGCGATAGAGTGCAGATGATGTTCGCACCCGCCCCATCGGTGCTGCAGCTGGTCAAGAGCGGCAAGCTGCGCGCCATCGCGGTCAGCAGCCCCAAGCGCTATCGCGGTCTGCCTGACGTGCCGACGGTTGCCGAGCAGGGCTATCCCGATTTTTCCATCGTCGGCTGGAACGGCTTGCACGTGCCGGCTAAAACACCGCCGGAAATCATCGATAAACTGAGCGCGGCGGTGGCCAAAATTATCCAGATGCCTGATGTGCAGGCAAGCATCGAAACCAATGGCTTCGAGCCGGTCGGATCCACCAACAAGGAATTCGGCGCCTTCGTGGAGCAGGATATTGCACGCGCCGCGGTAGTCATCAAAGCCGGCAATATTCGGCAGGAATAAATCACTTGGCTACCGAATGACTTTACATATGAAACCGATACGCCGGGTGGTGACCGGCAACGACGCGCAGGGAAAGTCCGGCGTCCTGTTCGACAGCGCTGCGCCGAATGTGAATGTCGGCACGATAGCGGCCAGCGCCGACATGACGGATATTTGGGTATTCGCGCGCTGCCCGGCGGACATTAGCGGCACCCGCGACGACGGAAATTTACCCTTCTCTTTCGACCCGCCCGCAAATGGCGGCCATTTGCGTATTGTCCATTCTGCCGGCAAACCGGAAGGCTACGATCCGACGCAAGACACCACCGCCGTACCGATCCACGCCCCGACAATGCGGGCCAACGGCCACACCATGGATCGCGGCGGCCAGAATGCTTACAGCTCGCCCATCCACCGTTCGCAGACCGTCGATTACGGTGTGATGATGGAAGGCCGGCGCACCTTGATATTGGACGATGGCGAACGCGTGCTGCATCCTGGCGACGTGATTGTTCAACTCGGCAACTGGCACGGCTGGACCAACCCGGACTC
>JAQGNR010000083.1 GCA_028291765.1 Herbaspirillum sp. | reverse complement strand
CGTCGAGACCGGCAGTGCGGGCAGCGGCGAGGTCTTGCTGATTGGCGGCGCGCAAAATATCGGCATCGCGCCGGATTGCCGCGGCAATCAGCGTCAATGCCCGGTTCTTGGCGGCGCTGTCGGCTTTGGCCATCGCGCGCGAAGCGGTCCGGGCGCGCTGGCCGATGTCTGTCATGTATTGTTGAATATCCATATTTATATATCTCTATGACTCTTAAAATTTTGCCTCGGAGGTGATCCTTCCTTCGATACGCTTCGCTACTCAGGACTGTCGGAAAAGCACGGGCTTTGCCCTACTCAGGACGAACGGGTTTCTGTGAAGATTTAAGGAAAACCGTTTGCCAGTGAATCACGGGCGAATGGGTTTTAAGAAAATTTAAAGAAAAACCGTTCGCCCTGAGCAGGCCACAGGCCGTGTCGAAGGGTCACCGCAGCCGGTAAAACTTAAAGGATTTAAAGCACCCACAAAAAAGTCTGAAAAACCAAGTTATCAAGCGTAGCAGTTAAGCCGAATTTACGCTGTCTGGCGTCAAATTTCCCTAAGCCCGTCCGCGCGCCACAGTCAGCGCCAGTTGCGCCAGCGCATCCCAGGCATCGCCGGCATACGCCTTGGCGCGCAGGCCTTTAATCATTTTATCGATCTGGGCCGCCTGTTGCAGCGCATGTTGCAAGGTCGCCAACGATACCCGGCGCAGCGCCGGCTCCATCAACCGTTCGCGCGATCCCCAGATACGGTATTCCTTCAACAGCGCACCCAGCGGCCGTCCCTGTTCGACAGCCGCCTTCAATTTAAGCAAAGTACGAATCTCTTCGGCCACGGCCCACAACACCAGCGGCAAGGCTTCGCCCTCGCCTTCGAGACCGCGCAACATGCGCATCAGACGCGTGGCGTCGCCGCTCAGCATGGCTTCGTTCAGTTTGAATACATCGTAACGTGCGACGTTGAGCACGGCGTCCTGCACTTGTTCAAAGCTGAGCTTGCCGGGACCATGCAGCAGCGCCAGTTTCAGGATTTCCTGATGCGCGGCCAGCAGGTTGCCTTCGACCCGGTCAGCGATAAAATCGACCGCCTGCTTATCGGCGCTTTGCTGCTGCGCCGCCAGCCGCACACCGATCCAGCCCGGCAGCTGCGCACGCTCCACGGCGGCAATATCGATATAGACCGCAGCCTGTTGCAGCGCTGCCACCCAGGCCGCTTTCTGCGTCGCCCAGTCCAGTTTGGGGAGGCTGATGATGGTCATATTATCGGGACTCAGGCCGGCCGCGTACTCTTGCAGCGCCTGCCCGCCATCCTTGCCCGGCTTGCCGCTGGGAATGCGCAGTTCGATCAGTTTTTTGTCGCCGAACAACGAGAGCGTTTGATTGGCCGCCAGCAACTCGCCCCATTTAAAACTGCGGTCCACAGTCAGCACATCGCGCTCGCTGAAACCGCCGCTACGCGCATGCTTGCGAATCTTGTCCGCGGCTTCCTGCGCCAACAAATGCTCATCGCTGGCGATCACATAGAGCGGCGCCAGCGTTTTGGCCAGGTGAGCGTCTAGCGCCTCAGGCCGCAATTGCATGTTTATTTCGTCCCTTCGGCGCCATCGACCGGCACCTCAGGCGTGAGCGTAATAGCCTCCATGCGACGCAGAATTTGCTGCACCAGGTCCGTTTGCATGTCGTTATACAGAATGACTGTCTCGGCCTGCTTGGCTAATGCCTGCTGCTCGTTGTAGCTGATGTTGCGCTTGAGTACGATTTCGCTAGGCGGCAACAATACTTTCCCCTTGGCGTCGGTGACGCTGAAGGTGGCGCGTCTATACAGCACATATTCGCTCACCTGGCCGACCGTGCTGAGGGTCAGAATCTTCTGATCCTGCGATTCGGCTAGCAACTGGAAGATGGCCTCGGCATCCTTCTTGTTATCGGTGACGATAATGCCGCTGGCTTTCAGATAACGCTTCAGTTGCAAGCCCATCGGCGAGTTGACGGCGACATTCAGATAGATCGATTTGAACGGCAGATCAGGTTTGCCGCGCAGATGGAAGCCGCATGCGCTCAGTGCGACTGCAACGCTCAGCAGTAACAGCCATTTGGTGAAAGTCTCGCGATACTGGCGCATAAAGGGTTCCGTAGTTTCGTGACAAGGTTCGAGGCGGAGCAGTAATGCTGAGTAGTAATGCTGAGTAGTAGCAGGGTAGTAATAGTTCAAGCAACGATATTGATCAATTTCCCGGGAACGACGATGATTTTCTTCGGCGGACCCGCGAGGAATTTTTGCACATTTTCATGCGCCAGCGCCGCCGCTTCGATCAATGCCTTATCGGCATCCTTGGCGATGGTGATGCTGCCGCGCAATTTACCGTTGACCTGAATCATCAGCTCGATTTCGTTTTGCTCCAGCGCAGCCGCGTCGACTTGCGGCCAGTGCGCGTTGAGCAGATCGCCCAATTTGGCAGCATAGCCGAGTTCCTGCCACAGCACGTGGGTGATATGCGGTGCAACCGGATTGAGCATGCGCAGGAAAATCGACAGGCCTTCGCTCAGCACGGCATCGCTGCCGGCGCCGGCATCCAGCTTGGCCGCTTCCAGCGTATTGAGCATTTTCATGCACGCCGACACCACGGTGTTGTATTGAATGCGTTTGAAGTCGTTATCGGCCTGTTGCAAAGTCTTGTGAACTTCACGCCGCAAGGTTTTCTGCGCCTCGTTGAGGCTGCCGGCATCCAGCGCAAAATGATTACCCGCCGCGCTTTCCACCCGCGCCGCCATCGCATACGAAAAAGCCCAAACCCGGCGCAAGAAGCGATTGGCTCCCTCAACCCCGGTACCCGACCATTCCAGCGTCTGTTCCGGCGGCGATGCGAACATGGTGAACAGGCGTGCGGTATCGGCACCGTAAGCATCGATCTGGGCTTGCGGATCGATACCGTTGTTCTTCGATTTCGACATCTTCTCAGTGCCGCCGATGACGACCGGGGCGCCATCCGATTTCAGGATCGCGCTCGCAGGCCGGCCTTTTTCGTCGAAAGTCAGTACGACATCGGCCGGATTATGCCAAATCTTTTTACCGGAGGCTTCTTCGCGGTAATAGGTTTCGTTGAGCACCATGCCTTGCGTGAGCAGGTTGGTGAACGGCTCGTCGAATTTGACCAGGCCGAAATCGCGCATGACTTTGGTCCAGAAGCGCGCATACAGCAAATGCAGCACGGCATGCTCGATGCCGCCGATGTACTGATCCATCGGCATCCAGTAATCGTTGCGCGAGTCGACCATCGCATCGTTCAAACCTGGCGAGGTGTATTTCATGTAATACCAGGACGAATCGACAAAGGTATCCATGGTGTCGGTTTCGCGCCGCGCCGGTTTGCCGCAGCTCGGGCACGGCACATCCAGGAAGGCACGATGCTTATTGAGCGGATTGCCGCTGCCGTCCGGCACGCAATCTTCCGGCAAAATCACCGGTAAATCCTTTTCGGGCACCGGCACCGCGCCGCAGTCGCCGCAATGAATAATCGGGATCGGCGTACCCCAGTAGCGCTGGCGCGAGATGCCCCAATCGCGCAGGCGGTAAGTGATTTTCTTTTCGCCCAGTCCGAGCGCGGCCAGATCGGCGGCGATCGCATCGACTGCTTGCTGGTAATTCATGCCGTCGTATTTGCCGGAATCGACGCAACGGCCGTTTTCCTTGTCGCCGTACCAGTCGTGCCAGGAGACGGTGGAGTAGGTCTTGCCTTCGACGGCGATCACCGGCCGGATCGGCAAGACATATTTTTGTGCAAATGCGAAATCGCGTTCGTCATGCGCCGGCACGCCCATCACGGCGCCGTCGCCGTAGCTCATCAGCACGTAATTGCCGACCCAGACGTCGATTTTCTGCTGTGTCAATGGATGGGAGACGGTCAGGCCGGTCGGCATGCCCTTCTTCTCCATGGTCGCCATATCGGCTTCGATCACGCTGCCGAGTTTGCACTCGTCGATGAAGCTCTGCAGTTTAGGATTGTTGCGAGCCGCGAATGCGGCCAATGGATGTTCCGGCGCCACGGCGCAGAACGTGACGCCCTTGATGGTATCGACGCGCGTGGTGAAGACCCACAGCTTGCCGTCCTGGATCAATGCGCCGCCATTGCCTTCGTCACGGATTTGATGCGTAAACGCAAACCGCACACCGGTCGATTTGCCGATCCAGTTGGCCTGCATCAAGCGCACCCGTTCCGGCCATCCCGGCAACTTGGTTTCGACATGCTCCAGCAACTCTTCGGCGTAGTCGGTGATCTTCGCGTAATACATCGGGATTTCGCGTTTTTCGATCACCGCGCCGGAACGCCAGCCTTTACCGTCGATGACTTGTTCGTTTGCCAGCACGGTCTGGTCCAGCGGATCCCAGTTCACGCTACCGGTCTTTTGATAAATGATGCCCTTTTCGAGCATCTTCAGGAACATCCACTGGTTCCACTTGTAATACTCGGGCGAGCAGGCGGTCATTTCACGCGACCAGTCGATCGCCAGACCCATAGCCGCCATCTGCTTCTTCATGTAGGCAATATTGGAATAGGTCCATTGCGCCGGCGGTACGCCGTTGGCGATCGCGGCATTTTCGGCCGGCATGCCGAATGCATCCCAGCCCATCGGCATCAGAACGTTATAGCCGTTCATCCGCAGATAGCGGTACATGACATCGTTGATGGTGTAATTGCGCACATGGCCCATGTGCAGTTTGCCCGATGGATAAGGCAGCATCGAACAGGCGTAGAACTTGCCTTTTGGGAAACGTGGATCATTTTCGACGGCCTTGTAAGCGTCGATTTCGGTCCAGTGGCTTTGTGCCGATTGTTCTACCTCGGCCGGGCTGTATTTTTCTTGCATGTGTGCTGTAGCGGATAAGTGATATCTAAACCCGGCATTATACTGGTTTGACCACAGGGAAACGCCGAGTAAATGCAGCCGGCAGTCCGTCACTTCAGTTCAGCCCTTAAAGCAAAAGCAATTGCAGCGCCGGCTTTTCGCCGTAGTCGTCGTAACGTTCATTGATCATTGCCACGCAAAACTGCAATTCTTCGATCAGTTCAGGAAAGCGCTGCTGCAGCAGAGCGCTATGGGACAGCGCGATAGTCAGCATTTCGTCGTCTGCCAGGCGGATGGCGGACATGCTTTCATCATCGCGCAGATAACTGAGGCAATCGATCCAGGCGCTGATATTACGTCCGTAAAACGCCGGAAAACCGAAGGCCTGTTGCGACAGGGTATGGAAGGCGTCCCAATCGGTCAGCAGTTCGCCGTTCAGTGTGACTGTGCTCACGGGGCGCGGCTATTTCGAATGGGGCGCAGTGACGAAACCGATCTTGCTCAGGCCCTGGGTCTGAGCCGCTGCCAGCAGATCGGTGACTACTTCATAGCGGGTATTTTTATCGGCGCGAATCATCACGTCCGGTTGCGGCTTTTTGGCGGCCTCCAGCGTCAGGCGGGCCGTCAGATCCGCGCGGCTCACCGGCGCATCGTTCCAGAACAATTTACCGGCCGGATCAACCGCAATGGTGACCGTTTGCGGCTTTTCATCGGACGGCGCCGACTGTGCGCTAGGCAGATCGAGTTTGATTGCATGGGTAAACAATGGCGCGGCCATGATGAAAATCACCAGCAGCACCAGCATCACGTCGACCATCGGCGTGACATTGATTTCAGCCATGGGCATGGTATTTTGTTGATCGTTGAAACCGCCGAAAGACATGGTTTAACCCTCCAGACGTGGACCGACGCGCGCGCCGGTGGTCAGATAAGCATGCAGATCGTGAGCGAAGCCGTCGAGTTCGGCCAGCGTGAGCCGGTTGACGCGGACAAAGGCGTTATAAGCCAGCACGGCAGGAATCGCCACCACCAGCCCCATCGCCGTCATGATCAAGGCTTCGCCGACCGGACCGGCCACTTTGTCGATCTGCATTGCGCCGCTGGCCGATACCGCCTGCAGCGCGTGATAGATACCCCAGACAGTGCCGAACAAACCGATGAACGGCGCGGTAGAGCCGACCGACGCCAACAGCGTCAAGCCGTTTTCAAGGCGCGACGAGACGCGATTGATTTCCTGGCGCAGAGTACGGGTGATCAGCTCACCGGGATCGGTGGCGGCGTTCAGCGAGGGGGTATCGCCGCGCTTGGTATTTTTACTGGCCGCGCCGGCGCTTTGAATGGCTAAAGGCGCATAAATGTCTTCAGTATCGGCGCGCTGGATCACAAAGATCGCATCGGCCAAAGACGGGGCTTTCCAGAATGCTTCGAGCGCAACGGCGCTGCGGCGGATGCGATACGCACTCCAGGTTTTGGACAAAATGTAATACCAGCTCATCAGCGACATGATGGCCAGCAGATACGCGACGCTATGCGAGATCGCATCGCCTTCGGCCCAGTAGTGGGCAAATCCGTTCGTGGTTTCGATCATTGTAGGGGGCTCATGAATGCATTAATGGGCTGCATTTTATACTGTGGAAGGAAAAATGGCTTAAAGCCAAAGGTGATCCTTCCCTCCTTCGATACGCTTCGCTCAAGACTATCGGACATGCTGCCAAGCGGCGGCTCAGGACGAACGGGGGTTTTATGCGCTATGTAAATTATGTAAAGATGCTGCCCCACCAATAACTGGCCAACTAGCTCAAGCCCAGCACATCCTGCATATTGAACAGCCCGGTTTGCCGGTCGCGCAGAAAGCGCGCGGCGCGCAGGCTGCCTTGTACATAGGTCGCCCGGCTGGATGATTTGTGGGTAATTTCGATGCGTTCGCCGATACCGGCAAACAAGACCGTGTGGTCGCCGACGATATCGCCGCCGCGGATTGCGGAGAAACCGATCGATGACGGGTCGCGTTCGCCGGTGATGCCTTCGCGCGCATACACCGCGACATCATCGAGCTTGCGGCCGAGCGCATCGGCAATGACTTCGCCCATTTTCAGCGCTGTGCCGGACGGCGCGTCAACCTTGTGGCGGTGATGGGCTTCGATGATTTCAATATCGTAACCGTGCGAAAAACTTTTGGCGGCCAGCTCTAGCAATTTCATCGTGACATTCACGCCGACGCTCATATTGGG
>JAQGNR010000057.1 GCA_028291765.1 Herbaspirillum sp. | reverse complement strand
CGGCCACCTCCCTTCTTTACCTCACTGCGCACAACCTCGCGCCACACCCCACCAGACGGCGCCTTAACCACCTATCAAGCACCAGCGCAGCAAATAGCTGGCACCAATATTGCTCATCCGTGTGATGCGGGAAGAGCGGTTTGCAACGGAGGCATCGTTGCAATTGATCTGACTAAATTAAGGCGTACTAGGGTTCCGGTCTTGTCGGCAATAAGCGGCGCGATGCCTGGTCCAAGAGTATTCCGGCCTTGCGCAATCGGCGAGGCTCCACGGAGGGATAAAAGCCCGGGAGAACATTGCAATACGTTCTCCTTGCGCGTCCAATCCATCCTTGACAGGAGCCCGACATGTTTTGCATGCCTTCTTTTTCTTCTCTTTTTTCTATTGCCGCAATCCCTCCTCTATGCCAATCCGCCGGGTCTTTCCCGGTAACGCCATGAGCATCGATGCAGCAGGTACGCCGCAGGCGTCGCGCGTTGCGGAAACCCCTTTGGCATTTGCCGCCCTGATGGGCAGCGGCATCGCATGGGGCCTGATCTGGATACCGCTGAAGTTCTTTGCCGCCATCGGGCTGACCGGGCAGATGCTGGCCCTGACCGCTTATGCGCTGGTCGGCCTGGCGGCGCTGCCGCTGATCTGGCGCGAGCGTGCTGCGTGGCGCGGCGAATGGCATTTGCTACTAATGATCGGCGTATTTTTCGGCTGGGCCAATATTGCTTTCACCACGGCGTTGATGACGGGTTCGGTGCTGCGTGCAATGTTGCTGTTTTATTTGTTGCCGGCCTGGGGCGCGCTGGGCGGCACTTTGATCATGCGTGAGCGGCTGAACTTGCGCAGGGTGCTGGCGGTGGCCTTATCGCTCGGCGGGGTGTTCGTGATCATGGGCGGGGCGGAGGTGTTCCGGCAATTGCCCTCGCTGGCCGATGCGATGGCCTTGTCTTCCGGTCTTTGCTACACCGCGGCGGGTATCGCCAACCGGCAGGCGCGCCGTATTCCGTTAGTCAGCCGTACCTTGGTGTCGTTTGTCGGCTGCGCTGTGCTGGCGGCGGCCGTGGCGCTGCTCTTCACGACGCCGGCCTTACCGGATATCGGCGTTGCAAGCTGGGGTTTGCTGCTGTTGTTTGCCTGTGTCTGGCTATTGGGCGGCACCTTGTTGACGACTTACGGCGTGACGCGGGTGGAAGTCAGCCGCGCCGCTATTTTGCAGGTGGTCGAACTGCTGGTCGCGGTGATCTCCGCCATGATCATCGGCGGCGAGAGCATGAGTTTGAAGGCGTGGTGCGGCGCTGCGATGATTCTCGCGGCCACCGTGCTGGAATCGCGCAATGGCGCCGCGGCATGAGTGCGGTCAAAAAACTCTGGCCCTTGTTGACGGCGACCCAGCGCTACGATGCCGGGCATATCCGCCAAACTTAAATTTTCTTATCTGAGCGGCATTACAGCCGCACCAGCTTATTGCACCAGCTTATGCATCATCTTCATCGCATCATCTTCATAGAAGAATCGTAAAACTGGAAGTTGTTGCGGCCGTTTTGCTTGGCGCAATACATCGCCGCATCCGCGTGTTCGACCAGCGTATTGACATCCAAGCCATCGGACGGATAGGCCGCCAGGCCGACGCTGCATCCGAGGCATACCTGTTGCCCATCCACCATTAACGGCTGCGCCAGCATTGTCATGATGCGCTCAACCGCGCGCTGAATATCTTTGCCATCCACATGTTCCTGCAGGATCAGAACGAACTCATCGCCGCCCAGTCGCGATGCAGTGTCGCTCTCGCGTATCAGGGATTGCAGCCGCTTCGCGATCTCTTTGAGTACGATGTCCCCCGCTTTGTGCCCCAGCGTGTCGTTGATGTTCTTGAAGCCGTCCAGATCGATGAACACGATCCATACAACGTGCGAATAGCGGGCTGCATAGGTCAGGGCCTGGGCCAGCCGATCCTGCAACAGGGCGCGATTGGGCAGGCCGGTCAGGATGTCATGCAAAGAGCGGTGCTTGATGATTTCCTGGACCAGCTTGCGCTCGGTGATTTGCTTGCCAATGCCGCGGTAGCCGGTGAACGTGCCATTCGCATCGAACAGCGGCTCGCCGGAAACGCTGAACCATAGCGGATCGGGGTGTCCAGTTTGCACTTTATATTCGAAATCCGTAAAAGTCTGGTGCGCATTCAATGCCGCCTTGTGAGGCGCCCACTCTTCCTCTGTCATCTCAATGGGTAATTCCCAGCGCGTCTTGCCGAGATAAAAGTCATCGGGTACACCGATTATTTTCGCCATGTTGTTAGAGATTCTGGTGAAGACGAAATTTTCATCCTGCTCCCAATACCAGTCCGACGACAGTTCCGCCAGTTTGCGGAAGCGGTCCTCGCTTTTTTCAAGTTCAGCGGTGCGCGCCAGTACGCGGCGCTCCAGTTCCGCATTCATGCCTTCCAGTTCCGCAGCCCGATGTTGCTGCACCTGGACCGCCTCTTGCAAGGAATTGGCCATGTGGTTCAATGCGCGGCCGAGGACGCTGAATTCGTCGCGGCCTTGGTAGTCCGTCTGCGTGCGCAGATCGCCGGCGGTGATGCGCTCGGCGAATTGTATGGTCTTGTCGATCGCGGTGGTGATACGCCGCGAAACCGTCCACGCCACCGCCAGGCCCAGCAAGATGACCAGCAGGCCGATCATCTCTATGATGGTTTCGGTCTGCACCGCTTTTCTGCGGATGGCGTCGCGCGCCGCCGCATTTTTGGTCAAGGCATTGTCCAGCAGTTTTTCCAGGCCCGGCTCGATGGCCTGCACCGCGGCGAGGTAGCTGCGTTTGTCCAGTTTGATCTGCTCGGCGATCTGTACGTATTGTTCAAATTGTGATGCGTACGCATCAACCAGGCTGGTGAGCTTGGCCTTCCGTTCCGAGGCAATGGCCGCGGATGCCACATCTGTCCTGAATTGCGCAAGCGCTTGCCCGGTCGCCTTGCTATCGACATCCCGCCCACGCAATAAATAATCTTTTTCGAGCCGCCGTATCGACAATAAATCGATGATGAGTTCGCGCTCCTTCGGCGAGGCGAGCAGCAGCGCTTCGATTTGATGCGCATTGTCGCGGAATTGCCCTTCCAGCCCGGTATCGACAAAACCTAGCTGTCCGTACAGCGCGACCACCGAGAGGAACGCATTTTCATAATGATCGATGGCTTGTACGGCGCGCTGGACTTGCTGTACTGTTTCCGGATCTCCGCTCAAATGGCCCATTTCCGCCAGCAAACCACGGGCGTTGGCGAGATTTGCCTGCAGCAGCGTAACGTAGCGCGATTTGGCTTCGTTAAAGCCGAATTCGCGATACCTCAGCAAAAAATCTTTTTCGTACTGGCGGGCTTTCATCATCGCGAGCGCGCTGTCCTGGCCGACGTCGTCCATTTTCATGTCGACCGTCAGCAGCTTGTTGAAATCGGCGATGGTGCTGCGTTCTCCCATGATCGCGAGTACGCCCAAGAAGGTCAGAAGCCCGAGAATGATACCGAAGCCGATGAGCAGGGAGGCGCGCAAACCGAAGGAAAAATTGGCGCGGGTACGCCAACTTGTCCGGTATGAAGCGGCTAGCCGTGTGGCGAAGGTATTCATTCCTGATAGGGGACGAAACCCACGTTTTCGATGATATCGATCACTTGCGAAGAAAGAGAATATTCGATGAAGTTTTTGAGCAGGCCGGTAGGAAGTTCGCGCGTGACCAGCGACAAGGGGCGCGACAAGGGGTAGTTGCCGCTCAGGATATTGGCGCGCGTGGCTGCGACGCCATCAAGCGCCACGAGCTTGATCAGACCGCCTGCTTTCTCCTTGTTATCGGCCTCAACGACCGACATGAGGGAAATGGCGTCGGGCCGGGTAGCCACGGCGTCGATCACAGTCGGATTGTCGGCGCCCAACACGATTTGCGACTGTATGTCGCTATACCTGAGCCTGAAGTGCTCCTTGAAAAGCTCGATGCTGCCGCGGCCGTCTTCGCGATTAATCACCATGATCGGTGCGTTGCGGCCGCCGACCTCGCGCCAGTTTTTTATCCGGCCGGTAAAAATATCGGTAACCTGGGCCGAGGTAAGCGTGGTAACCGGGTTGTTCCTGTGCACCATCAAGCCAATGCCATCGCGCGCAATCGGAAAGCCCTTCAGATCCTGTTCCTGGTCGGTCATTACCCTCGAGACCATGCCAATATCCGTTTTGCCGTCCCGGACATCGATGATGCCGCGTGCGGAGCCGCCCATTTCGATCTTGATGTTCACCTTTGGATGCAGCGTTCGGTAGCGATTGGCGATTTGCATTATCAGCGGCTCGCCGGTACTCGATCCGCTCAAATGCAATGTCCCTGCGATGTCGGTGCCGGTAGACGCAGAGGAGGCCTGCACGTCGTTGCTTGCGCTTTCGCGATCGCACGCGGCGAGCAGTATGCAGGCCAGTATGAGCATCAGGGTCGTTTTGTTATGCTTTTGATGCATGGGGAAATCCCTTTCGCGCCGTCAATCCGGATTGGTATTATTGAAGGTATTCATTCCTGATAGGGGATGAAACCCATGTTCTCGATGATGTCGACCACTTGTGCAGAAAGGCAATATTCGATGAAGGTTTTGCGCAGACCGGTGGGAAGGCCGCGCGTCGCCAGCGAAAAGGGATTGGATAAGGGATAGTTGCCGGTCAGGATGCCGGCGCGCGTGACGGCGACGCCATCGAGGTCGACGATCTTAATCAAAGCGCCTGCTTGCTGCTGGTTTTCGGCCGTAATGACCGACATGATGGAAATGGCATCGGGCTGGGCAGCCACGGCGTTGATTACAGTCGGATTGTCGGCGCCTAAAATGATTTTCGACTGTATTTCGCTATACCTGAGTTTGAAGTGCTCCTTGAAAAGCTCGATGCTGCTGCGACCATCTTCGCGACCAATCACCACGATCGGTGCGTTGCGCCCGCCGACCTCGCGCCAGTTTTTTATCCGGCCGGTAAAAATAGCGCTAACCTGGGCCGAGGTAAGCATGGTAACCGGGTTGGCCCTGTGTACTATCATGCCAATGCCATCGCGCGCGATCGGAAAGCCCTTCAGATCCTGTTCCTGGTCGCTCAACACCCGCGAGACCATGGCGATATCCGCTTTGCCGTCCCGGACATCGCTAATGCCGCGTGGGGACCCGCCCATTTCGATCTTGATTTCTACCTTTGGATGCAGTGCTTGGAAGCGTTTGGCGATTTTCGACATCAGCGCGGCGCCTTTATTGGATCCGGTCAAATGCAATGAGCCTTCGATGTCGGCGCTGGCGGGGGGGGAGGAGGCCTGCTCGTTACTGCTTGCGCTTTCGCGATCGCACGCGGCGAGCAGTATGCAGGCCAGTGTAAGCATCAGGGTCGTTTTTTTATGCTTTTGATGCATAGCGGGTTCCCCTTCCGCACCCAATTTAGCAGGATTTATCCCCGCGTATGAAAGTATTCATGTAGGACTAGGCAAAATGCATCTTGCCGCATCTTGCCAAGCGTCAATTCGGCCCGGTACTACTCAAGGCCGCAATCAGTACGCTCAAATCATAAGGCTTGGGTAAAATTCTGACGTGCCCGGAAGCGCTCAGCCGGTCCGAATAACCGCTTGCCAAAATCACTCGCATGGCCGGAAATTGCCGTGCGATCAGTTCTGCCAGATCAATGCCGGAGAGCGTGCCCGGCATCACCACATCCGAAAACACCACATCGAAATGACGGCCGCTTTGCAATATCCGATAGGCTTCATCGCCGCTGGCGGCAGTTGCCACCTGGAATCCTGCATGCACCAAGGCCGGCCCCACCACCTCGCGCACCAACGCGTCGTCTTCGACAAACAGGACCGCCGCGCCGCTGTGCGCCTCGCTGTGCGCGCTTGCCGCCGGCGGCGTTTGACGCAGCGGCTCAACGCTGCGGGCCATGTAAATCGTCACGCTGGTACCCGCCCCGGGCTTGCTATCGAGGCTCAGCATACCGCCGGCCAGTTTGGCAAAGCCGTAGGCTTGCGGCAAGCCCATGCCGGAGCCTTTGCCGACTGCTTTGGTGGAAAAGAAGGGTTCCAGCGCCTTGTTCAATACTTCGCCGTCCATGCCGTGGCCGTTGTCGCTAATGGTCAGTTTGACGTAGTCGCCGGCGCTTAGTTCGGCGCGTTCGCCCTCGCCGTTGATATGCACGTTGCCGGCAGTAATCTTGAGCTGGCCGCCGTTCGGCATTGCGTCCCTGGCATTGATCACCAGATTGAGTATCGCAAGTTCAAACTGCAGCGTATCGATCTTGACCGGCCACAGAGCGTTATCGAACTTGATCAGCAGATCGATATCCGAGCGGATGGCGCTGTCGAGCAGCGGCCGGATCGCTTTGAGCTGATCATCGAGCGCGCAAACTTCCAGGCGCGCATCCTGCGTGCGGCCGAACACAGCCAGTTGGCCGGTCAATTCGGCGGCGCGTTTGACGGCGCGCTGGCATGCCTCCAGCGCGCTGTTTGCGCGGCCTTCGAGGACCGATAGACGCACCACATGCAAGCCGGTATTGAGTGCCTGCAAAACATTGTTGAAGTCGTGCGCGATGCCGCCGGTCAAGCGGCCCAGCGCTTCCAGTTTTTGGGTTTGCAGCAGTGCGCGTTGCGAACGGGCCGTGGCCGACACCGCATCGGCAACCTGTTCTTTCAGATCGGCTTTACCGCGCAACAGGCGCGCGCTGGCATGGCGCATTTCGTCGGCAACGGCATCGATCTCGGCAATGCCGCTATGCGATTCGGACACCGCTTCGCCGCGGCCCAGTTGTGCGGCGGTGCGCCGTAGCGCTTCGATCGGTTGCGATGTGCGGCGGGCCGCATAGAGCGCGCCGATGCCGGCGACTGTGGCGAATGCCAGCCAGATAGCGGACAAGAGCATGATGGCGTTAATCGCAGCGCTGCGGATGAGGGCTTGCGGGACGCTGACGATAAAGGTCCAGCCGGACAACGGGGCACGGCTGAAAAACGCCGTCACGGGCACTCCCTGCAGATTGTTGCCCTCATAGAGTCCTTCCGATTGCGCCGCTATTCTGGTGGCCAGGTCGGCCGCAATGGGATGGCCGACGAAGTACTCGGCATTGATGGATCGGGCCGCCACCACGCCCTGGCGGTCGATAATCGTCTCGACCCATTCGGCCGGCAGCTTGCGGTCCGAGAAGAGGGATTGCAATTGTCTGACTAACGATCCCGAGCTCAGATAATAGTGCGGCATGCCGTTGCGTTTGATCGGTACTTGCACTGCGACGCCATAGGTATGGCCGACCGGCGTCATGTAAACATCGCTGATCACGGTAGCGTCCGGGCCGGCGCTTTTGCGCAATGCCATCAGGGTGCCTGAGCGCGGCAAGAGTGTGGCGCCGATCGGCAGGCGGGTATTCATCAGTTGCTGACCGTCGAGATCGGTCAGGAAAATATTGGTGTCCCAGGTATTGGTGAGGGCGCGGGCATGATGCTCAAAGGCCTGCAGGTCATCGTGGTTGAAGGCAGGCGATGCCGCCAGGGTGTGTAGCACCGCTTCTCGATTGGCCATTTCCTTATCGAGCAGGAAGGCCATCGCCCGCGCAGTTTCCTGCATGCTCTTTTTGAACGCTGATTGCTCTCCCCCGTAGAGATAGACGATGCTGACCGCCGCCACAATAAACGCCGGGATCAATACCGCTAACACTATATATAGTAGCCAGGTACGGGTGCGCATCGGGAGATGGACTTCTTTCTTTTAGGTTTAATCAGCAAGGATCTCTCGCGCATTATATTGCGCTCCGGACGCAATATATTTCATCATTGTGGCGATTGTGCTGCGACTAATTTAATATGCCCGGCAAATATGCTAATCTGCTGTGAAATTATTTAATACTTAATAAAACTCTTAAAAATACTTAGGGGGACAATCCAATCCGGTCTTGCCAGCGCCGGTTTTTCGGGTGTCTTGACGAAAATTTACGAATCATGGGCGACTGCGTTGGCGCAGGCGCTTTTTGGCTTTGCGCGCTTGCCGCACTCCGGTGTCCATGCGCGGTATTCTGCGCTCAGGAAATCAGCTTGTTAATAGAAACCAACATTGAGGCATTGCAGTATAGCCGGGGAAAGTATCGCACCATCGTGGAGACGATGGAGGATGCTTACTACGAGGTCGATCTATCCGGCAAGCTGGTGTTCGCCAATAACGGGCTATCCAGGCTATTGGGATACAGCCTGGAGGAAATCATTGGCAAGAGCAACCGGTTTTTCATGACGCAGCGCGCCATCGTGATCGTGTTTTCCGCCTTCAGCGAAGTGTATCGAACCGGCGAGCCCAAGCGTAATCAGGATTGGGAGCACATTCATAAAGACGGCAGGCTGATCAACGTGGAGGGCTCGGTGCAGTTGACGCGCGACGCAGACGGCGTTCCGATCGGTTTCCGCGGTATTTTGCGCGACGTGACCGCGCGTAGAAAGATCGAACTGGAATTGCGCGAAAGCGAAATGCGCTTTCGCTCATTGACCAATCTGTCATCCGATTGGTACTGGGAACAGGATACGCAATTCCGCTACACGCGGATGGAAAGCCGCCATCAAAATCTGGATTCGACGCAGGCCTCGTTTCTCGGCAAGCGGCCATGGGAGAGCGATCTTGAGATTCAGGCCGATGGCGGATGGGCAGGGCACCGCGCCATCCTGGCGGCCAACCTGCCGTTTCGCGATGTCGTCATGCATCGCTTGCTGGTCAACGAAAAACCCTACTACATCAGCGTCAGCGGTGCGCCGATTTTCGATGAGAACGGTGAGGCGATCGGTTATCGCGGCGTATCGCGCGAGATTACCGATCAGCGTATCGCCGAGCAGCGGATACGGCATCTGGCCACGCACGACAGCCTGACCGATCTACCCAACCGCATGATGTTCAGCCAGATGCTGGCCGCCGCACTGGCATTGGGGCAGCGTTGCAATCACCAATTTGCGGTGCTGTTTCTGGATCTGGACCGCTTCAAATTCATCAACGATTCATTGGGGCACGAAGCGGGCGATAAGCTGTTGCAGGAAATTGCCGTTCGTCTGAAAGCAGCCATCGGTTCTGGCGATACCATCGCCAGAATGGGTGGCGACGAATTTGTGGTGCTGGTGCGCGAAGTGGGCGAGATCGAGCAGGTCAGCAATGTGGCGCGCAGATTGCTGGCCGCTGCCGCAGAGTCGTTTGTGTTGGTGGATCAGGAATGCAATGTCACGGCCAGCATCGGCATTGCGATGTATCCGATGCACGGCGCAGATGAACAGACGCTGATGAAGCATGCCGATATTGCGATGTATCTGGCCAAGGACCAGGGTAAAAACGATTTCAAATTTTATGCGCATGAAATCGTCGCCAGCTCGCACGAGCGGCTGGCGCTGGAATCGAATCTGCGGCATGCATTGGCGCAGAAGGAATTTTCGGTGTATTACCAGCCCAAGCTCGATTTGCGCAGCGGAAAAATCAACGGCGTGGAAGCGTTGTTGCGCTGGGAAAACCAGACGCTGGGCCGGATACCGCCCGATGAATTCATTCCGATTGCCGAGGAAATCGGTTTGATCGTACCGATAGGGAAGTGGGTTTTGCAAACGGCGTGTGCGCAAAATGTCGCATGGCAGCGGCAGGGCTTTGAGCCCTTGTGCATGGCGGTCAATCTTTCGGTGCGGCAGTTCAGCGATGAGAATTTATTGCGCGACATTGCCGCCGTGCTGGCCGAGACCGGTATGGACCCGACGCTGCTGGAGCTGGAAATTACCGAGGGCATGGTGATTCATAATCCGGACCGGGTGCTGCTCTTGCTGCTGGCCATCAAGGAGATGGGCGTGCGGCTGGCGATGGATGATTTCGGCACCGGTTATTCCTCGCTCGGGCAATTGAATAATTTTCCGTTGGATACCTTGAAAGTGGATCGTTCGTTTATCAACGATATTCCTGCCAATGCCGGCGCCATGGCGATTACGCAGGCTACCATCGCCATGGGCAAGGCGCTGAAACTGACGGTGGTTGCCGAAGGCGTGGAAACCGCCGCCCAAGCCGATTTTTTGCGCCAGCACGGTTGCGACGAGATGCAGGGCCATCATTTCAGCACGGCGTTAAGCCCGGAGGCGGTGACCTTATTGCTGCAACACTATTTGCCCAATACGCATTCTATGCAGCACTCGTTCGCTCTGTTGCCGGACTGATCTGCGCCAGCGCCTGTGTAATTGCGGCCGCGTTGATCGGACGCACCACCCGCGCGACTTCCTGCCCCGCATCCAGAAAGATCAGCGTCGGCCATAATTTGACCTTGAACGAGCGTCCCAGCGGCCGGCCGCTGCCATCTTCAATCTTGATATGCTGCACTGCGGGAAAATCGGAAAAGGCAATCTGCAGCAGCGGTTGCGCCGCCTGGCAGAAGCCGCACCATGGGGTGCCGAATTCAAGCACGGTTGGCGCGCTGAGCGCATCGATTTCGTCGCGCTGCGGTTCGACCGCGTTGAAAATACGTGTCATTGCCATATCCCCTCCTTTATCGGTGAAAGACGTTTATCTTATTGTTCGTATTATGCCAAGGAAGGCGTTGACATTGCGTTAGGAAAAACGTTCAACGCAGAACGCGTGCTGGGCGCAAGTTGCGTGATGCTGATTAAGTGCGGGCTGGGACGGATGTTTGTGCTCCGTTCGTGTCCTCCGGCGGCCTCCG
>JAQGNR010000051.1 GCA_028291765.1 Herbaspirillum sp. | reverse complement strand
TACATTCGGTGAACCGCTGGTCGCAGGTGCTACGGTGCTGGCTACGGTATTGGCGCAAGGTCGCCACGATAAGGTCAAGATCTTCAAGATGCGTCGTCGTAAGCATTATCAGAAGCATCAGGGCCATCGTCAGAATTACACCGAAGTGCAGATCGTTTCGATCAACGCTTAATTCATAAACAATTTGTTTTACTTGTTTGCGTTGGCGGAATTGAATAGCACGCAGGCACTCAGCAAATAGCAAGGAGTCTCAAATGGCACATAAAAAAGGCGGCGGCACTACGCGCAACGGCCGTGATTCAGAGTCGAAACGACTCGGCGTCAAGGTCTATGGTGGTCAATCCATCAATGCAGGCAGCATCATCATTCGTCAACGCGGCACGAAAGTGCATCCGGGCGAAAACGTCGGCATGGGTAAAGATCACACCCTGTTCGCACTGATTGAAGGCAAAGTTGCTTTCGTCATCAAAGGCGCCGAAAAGCGTCAGTTTGTTACAGTCGTCGCAGCTTAATAGTACGTACTTAAGTCTGTTTATACTTAGGAGGTTCTCTTCCTAATCAAAAGGCCTTGCCTCTGGTGGGGCCTTTTAGTTTTTTGGCGGCAATGAAATGAAGTTTATAGACGAAGCAAAGATCGAAGTCATCGCTGGTGACGGCGGCAACGGCGTTGCTAGTTTTTGCCGCGAAAAATTCCGCCCCTTCGGCGGTCCGGACGGTGGCGACGGCGGCAAGGGCGGCACGATCTGGGCGGTAGCCGATCGTAATATCAATACGCTGGTCGATTATCGTTTTTCCAAATTGCACAAGGCGCGCGATGGTGAAAACGGCCGCGGTGCAGATTGCTACGGTAAAGGCGCGGACGATATTTTCCTGCGCATGCCGGTCGGCACGCTGATCATCGATCACAATACCGGCGAACACATCGCGGACCTGACCGAACACGAGCAAGTCGTGATGCTGGCCAAGGGCGGCGAGGGCGGCTGGGGCAATATCCATTTCAAATCATCTACCAACCGGGCGCCGCGTCAGAAAAGCGACGGCAAGGAAGGCGAACGGCGCGAATTACGCCTGGAGCTGAAAGTGCTGGCCGATATCGGTTTACTGGGGCAGCCCAATGCCGGTAAATCGACCTTTATTTCCGCTGTCTCGAATGCGCGTCCGAAGATCGCCGATTATCCGTTTACTACATTGCATCCGAATCTGGGCGTAGTGCGGGTCAGTCATGAAAAAAGCTTTGTCATCGCCGATATTCCGGGGCTGATCGAAGGCGCCGCCGATGGCGCCGGTCTGGGTGTACAGTTTTTGCGGCATTTGCAACGCACCGGTTTGT
Source organism: Herbaspirillum sp. (assembly GCA_028291765.1). Taxonomy (GTDB): domain Bacteria; phylum Pseudomonadota; class Gammaproteobacteria; order Burkholderiales; family Burkholderiaceae_D; genus Herbaspirillum. The sequence goes on along the minus strand of JAQGNR010000051.1, from coordinate 1,171 downwards.
TGTTGCATATCGTCGATCTGGCGCCGTTTGAAGATACGGTCGATCCGGTCAAGGAAGCCAAGGCAATCGTCAAGGAACTGCAGAAGTACGATACGGCGCTGTTTGAAAAGCCACGCTGGCTGGTGCTTAACAAACTCGATATGGTGCCCGAAGAGGAACGCAAAAAGCGGGTCAAGGATTTCGTCAAACGGTTTGGCTGGAAAGGCCCTGTGTTTGAAATTTCCGCTTTGACGCGCGACGGCTGTGCTGAATTGATCACCGAGATTTACGGTTATCTGGAGCAGAAGCGGGCACTCGAACATCGTGCCGAAGAAACGCACATGACCGAAGAAGCGCGCGGTATCGCCTCGATCGATCCGGACGATCCGCGCTTCAAAGTGCAGGATTAAATCAACCGTCGCCCATTCGCAAGCGCCTGCTTTCTATGCAATCTGTCATAAAAAAAGCCAAACGCATCATCATCAAAGTCGGTTCTTCGCTGGTCACCAATGACGGCAAAGGACTGGATCACGCGGCCATTGCCCGCTGGGCGGCGCAAATCGCGCACTTGCGTACCTTGCGCAAGGAAGTGGTGCTGGTGACTTCGGGCGCTGTGGCCGAAGGCATGCAGCGGCTGGGCTTCGACAAGCGTCCCAGCGGCATCCACGAATTGCAGGCATGCGCCGCCGTCGGCCAGATGGGTCTGGCGCAAATCTACGAATCCAGTTTTGCCAGGCACGATCTGCGCACCGCGCAAGTATTGCTCACGCACGCCGATCTGGCCGATCGCGAACGCTATCTGAATGCGCGCTCGACGCTGTTTACTTTATTGCGTCTGGGTGTGGTGCCGATCATTAATGAAAACGATACGGTGGTCACCGATGAAATCAAATTCGGCGACAACGATACGCTGGGCGCGCTGGTCGCCAACCTGATCGAGGCCGATGCGCTGATCATCCTGACCGACCAGCAAGGTTTATTTACGGCGGATCCGCGCAAGGATCCGGCGGCGACGTTTGTGCATCATGCGCAAGCGGGCGATCCGGCGCTGGAAGCCATGGCCGGCGGCGCCGGCACCGGCATCGGCCGCGGCGGCATGCTGACCAAAATCCTGGCCGCCAGGCGCGCGGCCGCATCCGGCGCGCATACTGTGATCGCATCGGGACGGGAAGAAGACGTATTGACGCGCCTG
>JAQGNR010000050.1 GCA_028291765.1 Herbaspirillum sp. | reverse complement strand
GCACAAAATCCCGCCATACGCCCACCTGACGGCGCCTTCACTGAACGACATTCATTAGCTGCGAGGGGGCATTAAATTTCAAAAAATCAATTATCGAAAATTTCGATAATTGATTAACAAATTTTCCGTTTTTCTTTTTTGTTTCTGCGATCCATACTTCGCTTCATTGGAGATTACATAGATAGTTTTTCTACCAATAAGCTCGAAATTAACCCCGTTTAAATTTCGAATTAATCGAAAATTCATAGGAAAAAATCATGCCGATCGCAAAAGCACAACCGGGCAGCACCCTGCTTAATCCTTCCAACCACACACTGATCATGATCGATCATCAGTCGCAAATGGCCTTTGCTACCCATTCGATCGATACGATCATGCTGAGAAACAATGCGGCTTTGGTCGCCAAGGCCGCCAAGGAATTCAAGGTTTCGACCATCCTGACCACAGTTGCCGAAAAATCCTTCTCCGGCCCTATCTTCGATGAAATAAAATCAGTCTTTCTCGATCAGAAAATCATCGATCGCACCACCATGAATACCTGGGAAGATCCACGCATCGCGGAGCGCGTCAACGCCATCGGCAAGGGTAAGATCGTCCTGGCCGGCCTGTGGACTTCGGTATGCATCGTGGGTCCGGCCTTGTCGGCGCTCGATCAGGGATTCGAGGTGTATGTGATTACGGATGCCAGCGGCGATGTATCCGAAGAGGCGCATCAACGCGCCGTGGAACGCATGATCCAGCAAGGCGCGCGCCCCATGACATCGTTGCAGTATCTGCTGGAATTGCAACGCGACTGGGCACGCGGCGAAACCTACAATGAAACCGTCGCCACCTCGATCGCGCATGGCGGTGGTTACGGTCTCGGTCTGATCTACGCCAAGAGCATGTTCAACGCCGCTGAAGGGCATTAAGACAATGCAGCCTCGCTCTTTGTTGAGAGGGCCGGGCAGCATTTTCATTACATTCGATCTCGATAGGAGAAGAGCATGAATGCTGACATGATTTTGTTGAACGGCCGCTTTCACACAGTCGATAAAACACAGCCGCTGGCAACTGCGGTGGCGATCCAGGACGGTAAATTCATTGCCGTCGGCGATGCCGAAGAAGTGATGCGCCATCCCACTGCGACCACGCAAGTGATCGACTTGAATGGGCGCACCGCGGTCCCTGGTTTGAACGACTCCCATTTGCACCTGATCCGCGGCGGTCTCAATTACAACCTGGAGTTGCGCTGGGAGGGAGTGCCGTCGCTGGCCGATGCGCTGCGCATGTTGAGAGAACAGGCCTTGCGCACGCCGCATCCGCAATGGGTGCGCGTGGTCGGCGGCTGGACCGAGTTTCAGTTTGCCGAGAAACGCATGCCGACCCTGGATGAAATTAATGCCGCAGCGCCCGATACCCCGGTGTTTGTTCTGCATCTGTACGATCGCGCCTTGCTCAATCGCGCTGCCCTGCGCGCGGTAGGCTATACCAAGGACACGCCGAATCCGCCCGGCGGCGAAATTCAGCGCGACGCCAGCGGTAATCCGACCGGCATGCTGATTGCCAAACCGAACGCCATGATTCTGTATGCAACCCTGGCCAAGGGGCCGGCGCTGCCGCACGAGCAACAAGTCAATTCCACGCGTCAGTTCATGCGCGAACTCAATCGTCTCGGCGTAACCAGTGCGATCGATGCCGGCGGCGGCGGCCAGAATTACCCGGAAGACTACGCCATCATCGATCGGCTGGCGCGCGAGCAGCAATTGACTATTCGTATTGCCTACAACCTTTTCACCCAGCACAAGGGACAAGAGCTGGAAGATTTCCAGAAATGGACCGAGGTCGTCGCGCCCGGTCATGGCGATGATTTTTATCGTCATAACGGCGCCGGCGAGATGCTGGTATATTCGGCGGCCGATTTTGAAGATTTCCTGGAGCCGCGTCCGGAACTGGCCGCCGGCATGGAAGATGCGCTGGAAAAAGTGGTGCGTCATCTGGTGTCGAACCGCTGGCCGTTCCGCCTGCATGCGACTTACGATGAATCGATCGGCCGCATGCTGGATGTGTTTGAAAAAGTGAACCGCGATATTCCTTTCGATGGCATGCACTGGATCTTCGACCATGCCGAGACCATCACGCCACGCAATATCGAGCGGGTGCGGGCACTCGACGGCGGTATCGCGATCCAGCATCGGATGGCGTTCCAGGGCGAATATTTTGCCGACCGCTACGGCAAGCAAGCGGCCGAGAATACCCCGCCGGTAGCACGCATGCTGGAGATGGGCGTACCGGTCGGCGGCGGCACCGATGCCACGCGTGTAGCCAGCTACAACCCATGGACCGCGCTTTATTGGCTGGTGTCGGGACGTACTGTCGGCGGTCTGCAATTGCAGCAGGCCGGCTTGCCGCGTGAGACTGCGCTGGAACTGTGGACCGCAGGCAGTGCCTGGTTTTCCAGCGAACAGGGCAAGAAAGGACGTATCAAGGAAGGACAACTGGCCGATCTGGCCGTGCTGTCGGGAGATTTTTTTGCGGTGCCTGAAGATGAGATCAAAGCGTTGGAATCGGTGCTGACGATCGTCGGCGGCAAGATCGTCTATGGCGCCGCCGAATTCGATCCGCTGGCGCCGCCGCCGATTCCGGTTCTGCCGGAATGGTCGCCGGTGACGACGGTGCCGGGACATTACCGGCCGCGGCCGGCGGCAGCGCAAACGATGATGCCGCATCAATGTGCCGGCGCTTGCGGCGTCCACGCCCATGCGCACGATACGGCACGCCGCTCCACGCTGCCGGTGTCCGACTATACGGGCTTCTGGGGTGCGCTCGGCTGCAGTTGCTTCGCTTTCTGATCGGAGGATGTCATGTCTTATTCCAATACCGTGCTTTACCAAAATGATGGAGGCCGACATGCATTCTGAAAATCGCAATATGCGTCAAAGCGTGGCTCTGGGTTTTTTGGCAGGTTATGTCGACACCGTCGGTTTTGTTGCGCTGTTCGGCCTTTTCACGGCACACGTCACAGGTAATTTTGTCCTGATCGGCAGCGAACTGGCGCATCCTTCTCACGGTGTATTGATCAGATTCCTGGCTTTTCCGGCCTTTATCTTTGCTGTCGCCTTGACGCGCATGGTGGTGATTTGGCTGGAGCGCAGCGGCAAGGGGGTGATGCCGTATGTGTTTTGCCTGCAGTTGCTATTGCTGCTCGGTTTCATGCAGGTCGGACAGTGGGTGGCGCCGGTGATGGATATGAACGCGCCGATAGCCTTGTTGGCAGGTGCATTGGGCGCAGCCGCCATGGGCGTGCAAAACGCCGCCAGCCGCCTGACACTGCAACAGCTGGCGCCGACTACCGTCATGACCGGCAACGTCACGCAACTAGTGATTGATGTGGTGGATATCATGCGCGGTGCGCCAGATGAAGGCGTGCGCCGGCGCTGCGTCAAATTCTTCTGGCCTATCGTTGCGTTCGGCGTGGGCGCCGTCGGCGGCGCCTTTGGCTATAAATATGCGCAGTTTCTGGCCTTGCTGCTGCCGGTTGCAATTCTTATCTGGTTAGCCGCGATGGCGTATGTGGGGGAAGAAGGCCGAAAAGACGAAGAAGACGAAAAAGGCAAAATCGGATCCGAAATGCGGACGCTATGACATTTGCTCAATCTTTTTCCTGGCGGCTGTTTCAGCTTTCTGCTGTGCGCTGAACATATTAGGGTGCGGACCGGCGCTGATAATCCGTTCGACAAACTTGGCGCCGCTTGTGGTCGGAATGCCGGAAAAAATGTCCGCAGTCGCGCTTATCCACGCGGGCTGCTGCCTCGGTCTGACCCATTGGACTTCCACTCGAATGAAATATTTTTCTTTGAATGGCCCGGCTATGTGCCTCGATTTTTCCATGACTCCCCCATATTTCCATGCGGAAATCCTAGCATGGAAAATGCCTGCCGGGGGCCCCAAAAAAATGGCTTATCAAGTCGCCTGAATCAATTGTTGCGGACCTGACAATAAAGCCGCTTCAGTTCGCTTTGGCCAACGCCACATCCAAGGCCGCGCCATTGATCGTGATGCTGCCCGCCGGCGCCAGAGTTGTCAGATAGGTTTGCACCACTTGCTGCTGACGTTGCTGACGCAATACGGCTTGCAGGCGCGGCTTGATCTCTTCATAGGTCGCAGTACGCGGCGCTTGCGTATCCAGCAGTTTGACAATATGAAAACCTGAACCGGTTTGAATTGGATCGCTGACTTGGCCCTTTTTCATCTTGGCTACCGTGTCTTGCAATTCCGGCAATATATTCGCTAACGGTAGAACACCCACATCCCCACCGTGCACAGCGCTGGCCGCCTCGTTTGAATTACTACGCGCGAGCGCCGCGAAATCGCCATCGTGAGCTTGTGCGGCAAGCTTGATTGCTTTGGCGCGCGCATTTGCAACAGCGGCCGTGTCGTTGGATGGCGCTTTCAGGAAAATTTGCGCTATGTGATAGGTCATCGGCAAATTAAAGCCGCCTTTAGCTTGATCATAGGCGGCGTGCGTTTCGGCTTCCGACGGATAATCGGCCGGAATCTGGGTCATCGATTCGAGATAGGCGGTGCTGATGATGCGTTCAGTGATTTCTTTGACTGCATCGTTAATGCGCGCCTTGATTTCCGGCTTATCGGCCCAGCCCTTGGTACGCGCTTCCTGCACCACCGCTTCACCGGTAATGCGCTGACGCAACCAGGATTCGGCCGTAGCGTGACTACTGAGAATGGTCGCACGATCGGCATTCGACATATTCTTGAACAATCTCTGGACGTCCGCCTGTTCAAGCTTGACCTTTCCCAGCGTGGCCACCGGGCCGGACGCCGAGCCGGCAGCCGGCGTTTGTGCGGACACTACGCCGATCAGGGAAGCAAACAGTATCCCGACGACTGTACGGGCAAGAGGCATGAAAAATTTCGCATTCGATTTCATCTAATTATCTTTCGCAATACGTTGGGGGAAAAGTATCCGGGACATTTAACGCCAGCAATCGGCTGGTTGACGGTCGTCAGCCGCATCGCTCGACCGGTATATTAGCCTGAGCAGGCATTTTGCATCCGGCGATATTGACTTATAAAAGTCTCATTATAAAAAACCGGCGTTATATATAAGAAAAAATCTAATGAATTGTTCTGCCGGGTGATTACGCCGGCCCCGGCCGGGCGCATAATGCAATGTCTATCCGATAGACATTTAACGGGGGAATCATAATGAACAGAGAATGGCGTATTACCTTCAGCAAGCTGGGGCAGCCTGAATCGGTGATTAAGGCTTATCCCGCCAAACCGTCGATTGAAACTGCCGCGCGGCTCATTACAGATAATGTATTCGGCGATGAGATCCCGACCTTCCCCGCCATTCCCGGCGATGAACGGCATGTCGAATTAAGCCGACTTGAAACGCATGGCTGGACTATTATGGCAATTGAAGAATATCCACACTAAACGGTGCGATAGCAGTCTCAAAACCGTTGCAGACGTTCAATTACCAGGAGACAAGTATGGATTTGGTAGAAAAATTCGACGCCAAAGGCGCATCCGGCACGGCTTATCACGTTGAGGTTTATCAGACGCCTATCGAGCGTTCAGACGCACCGCTGCCCGGGGCTAAAACTTATCGGCTGGACGATGGCAGGGCATTAAATCCCCATTCGGAAGATAAACTGAGAATCGTCCAGACCGGCGAAAAAATTTATCGCGTGTAAGGCTGTAGCAAGGCCGCAGCAAGGCTCTGACCGAGCGCAACGCAAAAACCCGCCGAAGCGGGTTTTTTAAGCGACTGCGCTATCTGGCGCACGGCAAAACCAATCAGTTCGTCGATCAGTTCGCGTTACTTCGTGATTTTAATTTTGTTGACTACCGATTTTACACCGTCGGTACCCTTGGCAATTGTCACGGCTTGATCGGCTTCATCCTGGGTCAGAGCGGTACCGGTCAGGGTCACTACGCCTTCAGGCGTGGTCTTGACGTGGACACTCTTGGTGTAGCCGGCACGGGCTTCAGCCAATTTTGCTTTGACTTTGGCGGTCACAGCCGTATCTTTCATGGCAGCGACCGGTTTGGAATCACCGTTGTTGGCGGCTGTTGTGTCTGCAGCGCTCGCTGCGAGGGGCATCATCAAGGTGCTGACAATAAATGCTGCTGTGCGAAGTTTCGAAGACATAGTTGTTCCTTTTTTGTTGGAAGTCAGGATTTCAGAATATCTGCACAGCATCAGATGACCTATAGGACAAGCTCGGAAGCGCTTGTAGGACAATACGGGCTTAGCGGTCCTTTGGCATTTCTCGTCGCAAGGCAGAATCCTTGATGACGGTAACCCGATCGATAAAAAACTCGCCATCGATGCAACGTCGATGCGGTGTGCCGATTACCCTGAAACCATTACCGCCACCCTTTACCCAGAGCTTGGCGACGATATCGAACTCATCCGGCGCAAGCCCCATCATGGCGCCCGACAAAACGAATTGCGCCCCTTCTTTTTGCCGGTTTACCACGTCTTCAATACTGGCCATTGCCATTCCTTCAATCATCCATGAGGGCGCCAATCATAGCGCGTCTGTTGCTGCGTCGTAATCTTGTATAACAATTGCACAATTTATATGCGTGGATATTGATTTCGAGTAGCATATTGGATGGTCCTGAAAAAAATAACCTCCGTAATCAATAAGACAACACCAAAATTTAAGACGTTTCACTGAAGTACCTATTAGGGTTCGTACGTGCATACACCTTCTACCAAACCGCGTTTGACCAAGGCTGGCATCTCCTTTTCAGTAACAGTCGAATTCACTACCTACAGTTGCCTCGCATCCCACGAAGGCCTGGCCAAACTTTGCGAACACCTGGATACCAAAGAAACGGCGATGCAAACATTTCTCGCCTTCGAAGCAAAAATTCATGGTGTGGCAAGGCGTTTGATTGCAGCCGGCGTGCCACGCAATCCTGTAGTACTCGGTCCTAATTCATTTCGCTGAAGTATCGCGCTAAACGGCTGTAATTAAGCCTCAAGCCTCGCCCCTCCCTCTTTTTGCAGTACGCCTACAAGTAAAATAAAAGACAAAAAAAAGCCCGCTAACCTTGCGGCGCGGGCTGAATCCAATTCCTTTAGAGGAGATTGGAGGAGACAGGTGTAACTATATAGAGACCAAGTTATGTTGACTACTTTATTAATTGGATATCAGTAATACAAAATATCAATATCTTGGATTTTGCATTTTTGCCTAAAGCTGGCGCTCATACATTGCACGTGCGCAATAAAAAGCCCGCTGACCTTGCGGTAGCGGGCTTTATGTCCGACGTTTAGAGGGGGTTAAAAATCGGACACGGATTGGACTATAAAAGCCGATGGCGGATATCGTTGACCGTTTTACAAATTGTTACGGCAAGAAAATGAAGACACCATGCAAAAGGCCCGCATAAACAGCGGGCCTTTTAAAGGGGCAAAAAAATAGCGATACAGGAGCAGATTCCCGAAACCCAGTTCTATCTGAAAAGTGGCCCCGACGTGTAATGAATCAACTCTTGTATCGCAATTACTTTGTTCGATTTCGGCTTAAAATCTATCGATCCCAAAGCCGATGCAGAAATATACACGAACTTTATTTTCAACACAAGCTTTAATTTAAACTGCATCGTCCTGAGCGACTTCTTTGTAATTTGCTGCATAATTGCCGCGGCGGCAATTATGCACGCATTCCGCATCTGTCTTTGCCGTACTTATCTACAGGAAATGATAATGATCAAAACGTTTTTAATCTGTACGGCCGCTCTTGCCGCGCTAAGCGGCTGCATGACGCCACGCGCTTCGGACGCTCCTCAGCGAGAAGTCCCGGCCGCAAGAATTCATATCAAGGAAATGACGGTCTCGACCGCGGGGCAGAATCAAATCACCATCGCTCGCGATCCCCATCTGCTGCCCGGCGGCAGTCTGTTAGAGTTTTCCATCAATTACGTCGCGCTGGCCGATATGCTGCCGGGTGAAACTTTTAGCGCTTGGCTGCCTGATGGTACTTATACATTCAGCGTCAAACCGAATCCCAATCCACAAAGGCTGGCGCCGCGCAAAATCGATCTGACATTGCAACAGGGACAAAAACACATTCTTCGCGCCGGCGGCAGTGAGTTCAGCACAACGCTTGAAGAAATCGGTGCGAAGTAAATCTTTTCAATCAGCGCAATGGACGTTCGGCGCCTTCGGGAGGTTCAAGCTCCCGCCGTTCTTCGAGCGATTACACCGTCGTCTGTGGCTGAGCAGCATTCCGGCCTGCGCCCTGATATGGTCGCTGCAATTGCTGTTGCTGCTGGAAGAAGACGCCGCGATGCTGGCGTTTTGCTTCGCCAGTTGATCAAGCGCTCACCGCAACACCATCATCGGCCAACTCACTTGTCTTTCAGGCTGTCTTCGTATCTAGTACTCTTATCCGCGGCAACCGCTGCCTCGCATACCGCATTGCGTTTCGGATCCATGCCCCGCGTGCCATTAAGCCGGCACTCCCCGATCACCGATCTTGCCTGCTCCGGATTGTCCTTGAAAAACTGATAATTCTGCGTTTCCTCGTCTGAATCGCATCCGGCCATTAACATTACGCATCCTGCAAGCATCAAAAATCCGACTCTTCGATTCATTCAATTCTCCCTATTCATTTTTTTAAACTACGCAATTATATTGCCTAAGAGAAATATTTTAGAATGATTTTTCTTTGTATTTTATCGACGAACTTCTACAGACTTTTTAGCTCAGACAGTTGGTGCGCTGTCCCGCAAACAAATTTCGATTTTAAATTTTAATCTGCAACTAGTAATCACGGCGGAATTTATCCGAAAATTACCTTCTACTCGCACGTGACTGTCATCCGCTGTTTGCCAAACATTGTCGAAATTACCAACAACAGCCCTCTCACGTCGCCGACATTTATTATGCAAAGCGTGATAGCCTTTGAACGCATAATCTTATAAAAAATTAACTAGAATCGGAAAGTGCTCCGATAATCAAAACGACAATATTTCCTGTCTTAATCAGGGGGACAATTTGAAATTATCGTTACAGACCAAAATGGGACTCAGCTTCCTGATGGGGCTGCTGATTCTTCTTATCGTCGGTTTTACCGCCTGGCAAGCTAATACAATACAAATCGAAAATAGCAATTGGGTTTCACATACGCATCAGGTATTGACGCATGCAGAAGGATTACTGAACTCGTTGACCGAAGCAGAATCGACAACGCGCGGTTATATGATCAGCGGCGATGAAGAGTTTATCAAGCCCTATCAGGCCATCACCGAAGACATCGAATTTGAATATCGCTCGTTATTGACACTGACGGCCGACAATCCAGAGCAGCAACAACGGCTATTTACAATCAAGCCTTTGATCGATCAGCGCCTATCCATTCTGGCGTCACTGAATCAAATGCGGCGCCAAACGGGATTAGCATCTGTCCAGGAACGTTTCATCAACGGCAGAGACAAGCAATTGCAAGATGCGATTCACAAGCAGATTGATGATCTGGAATACACAGAAGAAAAATTGCTGGTGCTGCGCACTGCGGATACCGAATCAGCCATCAAGCAATCACGTCTTGCCATTATGTTAGGCACGATATGCGCGTTGCTCCTTACCATCGCTTCCTTCATCGTCATACGCCACGACATCGAGCGCCGCAGCGCCGCTGAAAACGCTTTGAAAATAGCCAATAACAAACTGGCGCAGGCCACCGAACGCGCTCAGCATGCGGACAACAGCAAGTCCGCTTTTCTAGCGACGATGTCGCATGAATTGCGTACGCCGCTCAATTCCATCATCGGCTTTTCCGGGGTCTTGCTGCAGGAACTGGCCGGTCCGCTGAATATGGAGCAAAAGAAACAATTGGGCATGGTGCGCGATAGCTCACGCCACCTGCTGGCGCTGGTCAACGACGTACTCGACATCTCCAAAGTGGAAGCCGGTCAACTGCGCATTCAGCATCAAACCTTTAGTGCCCGGGAATCCATTGATCGCTCGGTAGCGCTGGTGATGCCGCTGGCCAGTAAAAAGGGCTTGTCCATCGAAGTCCAGATCGATACCGATCTCGGCCAGATCATCACCGACCGGCGCCGGGTCGAACAAGTGCTGATCAATCTGCTCACCAATGCCACCAAATTTACCGAACAAGGCAGTGTGACTTTGCGCGCCGATACGTTGGACGATTATCAAGCGCCCGGCACCAATGCGTCCCAGGCGGCGATACGCATCCGGGTAACGGATACCGGCATCGGCATCGACGATAGCGATTTACCTGACCTGTTTCAGCCGTTCCGCCAGATCGAAGACGGCTTGGCGCGCCAGCACGAAGGTACCGGTCTCGGCCTGGCGATCAGTCAGCGCCTGCTCGGTCTCATGGGCGGCCGGATCGATGTCGTCAGCAAGAAAAATGAAGGCAGTACCTTTACCGTGATCATCCCCCGCCATGGAATTGAGCCATTATGAATCTAAGCATCTTGTTAATTGAAGACAATGAACAGAATCGCTATCTGACCACCTTCTTGCTCAATCAATTTGGCCATAGCGTCATTTCCGCCTGCGACGGCCCCAGCGGTATCGCGGCTGCGCTGGAGCAGCCGTTCGATCTGATTCTGCTGGATATTCAATTACCCGGCATGGATGGTTATGAGGTCGCGCGCACGTTACGCGCGACGCCATCAATGCGCAATATACCGATTATTGCCGTGACCTCCTATGCGATGGTCGGCGACCGGGAAAGCATTCTGGAAGCCGGTTGCGACGGCTATCTGGAAAAGCCGATCGATCCGGAAACATTCGTAGCCGATATCACCTCTTACTTCACAAACAAGACTGGGGAAACTACAAATGACACGCGTGTTGGTAGTCGATGATGTAGACCAGAACAGGTATTTGTTACGCGTATTATTGGAAGGCAATAATTACCAGGTCGATTGCGCACGCGATGGCGCCGAAGCGCTGGTTATGGCCGAGACCAAAGTACCGGACTTACTGATTACCGACATATTAATGCCGGTAATGGATGGTTTTAGCCTGTGTCGTCATTGGAAACACCATGAGCGCCTGAAACATGTCCCCCTGATCTTCTACACCGCGACCTACACCGATTCGAACGATGAGGCATATGCCAACAGCCTCGGCGCCGATGCATTCGTGGTCAAGCCGGCCGATCCGGTTGAACTGTTAAATACAATCCGCAATATTCTCCGCAATCGGGACAACGTCGCCCTGCCTGCGCCGGTCCCGAACGAAGCCATCGTCCTGAAACAATACAACTCGGTACTGATCCACAAACTGGAACGGAAAGTCGATCAACTCGAAGCCGCCACCTTGCTGGCGCGCGAAAATGAGGAACGCTTGACGCTGGCGCTGGAAGCACAGGCGGCCGGTATCTGGGATTGGGATTTATCGACCGACCGTGTTACCTGGAGTGAGAGACACGCGCATCTGTTCGGTATGGAGCTGGCGCAATTCGACGGCACTTATGCCGCCTTCCGTGCATGCGTTCATCCAAAAAACATCGAGACATTCGAAGCCGATGTCCAGACCGCATTGCGCGATCAGACCCATCTCATGGCCGAATTCCGCATTATCTGGCCGGATCAAAGCGTGCACTGGATGGCATCGCGCGGCCGTGCCTACTACGATGAAGACGGCAAACCGACGCATATGTACGGCGTCGCCTTCGAAATCAGCGACCTGAAAAAGAATCAGGAACAGATGCGCCTGGCGGCCCAGTTTTTTGCCGCCAGCCAGGAAGGCATCGTGATTACGGACGCCAAGGATCGTATCGTCAGCGTCAATGCAGCGTTCTGCCACAGCACAGGCTACACGGAACAGGAAGTCATCGGCCTCACCCCTGCTATTTTGAAATCCGATAGCCAGATGCCATCGTTTTTCGAATCCATGTGGAATACGCTGACGCTGAGCGGGAAATGGTCCGGCGAACTGATCAACCGGCGCAAAGACGGCTCAAACTATCCGGTCCGGCTATCGATCAGCGCGGTGTCCAATGACGTCGGCGGGACGTCGCATTATGTCGGCATCATTACCGACATGTCGTCTTATCGCGCGGCGGAAGATCGCATTCAATACATGGCCTACTTCGATGCGCTGACCGGCTTGCCCAACCGCACGCTGTTGAGCGATCGCGCCACGCGCGCCATCGCCGCCGCGCACCGTGATAACCAGGGGCTGGCCATTCTGTTTCTGGATCTCGACCAATTCAAGACGATCAACGATTCGCTCGGCCATTCTACCGGCGACGCCGTATTACAGACGGTTGCCAACCGTCTCAAACTGCTGCTGCGGGAAGTCGATACCGTGTCGCGTTACGGCGGCGACGAATTTACCTTGCTGCTGCCGGACGCCGACAGCAAAGGCGCGGCGCAAGTAGCGGCCAAGATCATCGAAATATTGAAAGAACCGGTCGAAGTAGGTATTCATTCGCTGGTCATCGGCGTAAGCGTCGGCATCAGCCTGTTTCCGGCCGATGCCGGCGATTTTGAATCGCTGTTGCGCAATGCCGATATTGCGCTGTTCCGCGCCAAGGCCGCAGGACGCAATAACTTTCAGTTTTTCACCAGTGAAATGAATGAACACGCCCGCTACCGGCTCGGGCTGGAGCTGGCTTTGCGTTCGGCGCTGCACAACAAAGAATTCGCCCTGCATTATCAACCGCAATTCGAACTGGCGCATGGCACTCTGGTCGCCTATGAGGCGCTGCTGCGCTGGCGCCATCCGGAACGCGGCATCATCGCGCCGCTCGAATTCATTCCCATCGCCGAAATGAACGGTTTGATCATTCCGATCGGCGAATGGGTCCTTAACGAAGCCTGCCGCCAGGCCAAACAATGGCAACTGGAGGGGCATCCACCGGTAAGCATCTCCGTGAACCTGTCGGCGGTTCAGATGCGCCAGGCCAATATCGTTCAGACCGTGCGTCAGGCACTGCATAGCACCGGACTGGAAGCCAAGTATCTGGAACTGGAACTGACGGAAAGCCTGCTCTTTGAAAATATCGATACGGTACTCACCCAATTATTTATCCTGAAAGAAATTGGCGTTAGACTGTCGATCGATGATTTTGGCACTGGTTATTCCAGCCTGTCTTACCTGAAACGACTCCCGATCGACAAATTGAAAATCGACAGATCGTTCGTGGCCAATCTCTCCGATGACCATGACAGCCGGGCCATTGCGCTGGCAATCGTATCGATGGCGCATAGCCTGCGCCTGACCGTAACTGCAGAGGGGATTGAAGATCCGATGCAGGCCCAGATATTAAGCGACATGCATTGCGACGATGGACAGGGTTATTTATACGCACGTCCAATGCCCGCCGACCAGATATCATCCTGGATCGAAGGGGCAAAACACAAGCACTGACGTGCGTTTAAGACACGTGAATAACCCCGACGCTGGTTTCTCTCTATAAGTTTGTATTTGAAAAGCGCCTAATCCGAACCATGCCGACTGAATCGCCTACTGCTCGCATTACAAAAATGCCGAAACGTTCGGCGATTCTTTGGTATGCGACAGTTTTCATTATTTTCGTCTGTATTGCACTGATCGCAATGGAAGGCTGGTTTGCGTGGACCAACCGTAAAAACGATCTGGACGAGGCGAAAATCCATACCGCCAATCTGGCGCAGGCATTGGCGCAGCATGCGGACGATACCGTTAAAAAGGCCGATACCGTCGTGTTCGGCCTGATCGAACGGATTGAAACCTACGGCATGTCGCCCACCAATTTGCAAAGCCTCTATCCTCTGTTGGTGGAACAGGTTGCCGAACTGCCTGAATTGCAAGGAATTTACATCTACGACGAAACCGGCCGTTACCTGATCAATTCGATGGATAACGCGCCCGGCGCCAGCAAGAACAGTGCCGACCGGACCTATTTCATTCATCATCGCGATAGCACCGACCGCGGCCCCTATATCGGTACGCCGATACACAGCAAATCCACCGGAGAATGGATCATTCCTGTCTCGCGCAGAATCAATCATCCGGACGGTTCATTTGCAGGCGTCGCGCTGGCATCCATCAAAATGGCGTATTTCAACCATTATTACGACCGTTTCGATATTGGACACGCAGGCAGCATCACACTGGCGCAGGCCGATGCGACAGTGATGGTGCGTCGTCCCTATCTGGAATCGATCATCGGTCAAAATGTCGGCAACGGCCCATTGTTCAGCCAACACATCAAAAATCACCCGAGCGGCACGCAGATCATGCTCTCAAACCTCGACCACACTGAACGCGTGGTTTCTTATTACAGTGTGGCGCGCTATCCGCTGATCGTCGTTGCATCCTTATCCAAACAAGAAGTATTAACCGCTTGGCGCGAACGTACCCAGCGGCAGGCGATAGGCGTCTTTTTACTGACCGCCATCATTGCACTGCTGGGTTTACGTCTGCTCAAACAGATCCAAATCCACGATCGGACCGAACAGGCGCTCTATCTTGCACAGCAGAAAGTGCTGGCCGTGAACAAAACGCTGCAGCGTCTGGCATTGCAGGATGCCCTGACCGGGCTGGCCAATCGCCGCCAATTCGACCTCACCTTGAATTCGGAATACGATCGCGCCGTTCGGGAACAGCGCGCCGTCGCGTTGTTGATGATCGATGTCGATTATTTCAAACGCTATAACGACGTGTATGGACATCCCCAAGGCGACGTTTGCCTGAAAAAAATTGCCGATACCATGCAAACCAAGCGGCCCGGCGATTTCTCCGCGCGCTACGGTGGAGAAGAGTTTTCCGTGATATTGAGCGAGACCGATCTCAAAGGCGCGATGATCGTCGCCGAAACAATCAGAAAGGCGGTACGCGATCTGAATCTGGTGCACAGCGGCAACCCAGTCGGTTTCGTTACCATCAGTATCGGCGTGGCCGCCATGATGCCGTCCAGTTTCAGCCGCGGCCCCTCTGCCTTTCTCCAGGCGGCCGACGAAGCCCTCTATATGGCCAAGGGAACAGGCCGCAATATGGTTTATGCGTATGAAAGTACCGAAGAGGTGCTGAAGGATAGTGCGGAGGCCAGCGGATAAGAGCAGCAGGCCACGCACATAAAAAAAGCCCGCGTCCTGAAAGGACCGCGGGCTAATCCAATTCCAAGGGGATAGAATCAGAGGGGAGTCGCCACTATAAATAAGTCCCTCTATTTCCCCCTCTGCTTTTACATCCTGTTACCGGACTGGTAACAAACCCGAACAATCGCCTGTATGCATGTGTCTATTCCGGTAAATTCTATGCATGAAAAATCGGATTGCCGCCGTGACATACCACCCTGTCACCTGGCGTTACATCTGTATTGATTCGGTATCACAGCAGACCACGCATTCTCCATAGAATGATTTCACGGCAAAAAGATTTCGATCTGCCGAATCAAAGTGAGACATCGAGAAAGATCAAAATGAAAAAGTTATCCCATATCAGTGTATTAGCCGCCATCGCCGCCGCTGCCGCCATGTGGTCCGGTACAGCAATGGCAGCCCATGTATCCGTTGGCATCTATGCCGGCGGGCCTGCCTACTATGCGCCACCGCCTGTGATCTACGCGCCGCGGCCTTATTACTATGTTCCGCCACCAGAGATATACGTCGCCCCGGGCTGGGAGCGAACCGAGTGGCGCGACCGTCGTGATTGGCGCGACCGTCGTGAATGGCGTGAGCGTGAGTGGAGTGACCGCGAGTGGCATCACGGGCACGGGCACGGGGACCATCATCACGGCGAGCGTTAAGCTGAAATTTTTGTAGTTGGCCCTTGAAATAGGCCTTCTACGCTCGTATATCCTCATCAGCGGATGCTCAATCGAGGTCCGCTGAAACCATCGCTTTTAACTTTGAGGATATTCTTATGCGTACTTATGACTTTGCACCACTTTATCGCTCCGCCATCGGCTTCGACCGCTTGGCCCAAATCTTCGACAATGCACAACGCGCCGACGCGCAACCGAGTTACCCGCCATACAATATCGAACTGGTAGCAGAAAACAAATACCGGATCAGCATGGCAGTGGCCGGATTCGATCGTTCCGAGCTTGAAATCGAAACCGAACGCGACACCTTAAAAATTACCGGCCGCAAGCAAGCCGATGAACAGCGTAATTTCCTGCATCGGGGTATTGCACTGCGCAATTTTGAGCATCGTTTCCAATTGACGGATCATGTTCAAGTCGTCAGCGCCAGTTTCGATCAAGGCATGCTCAATATCGATCTGGTGCGTGAAGTGCCGGAAGCGCTGAAACCGCGCAAGATCGCCATCGACAACGAGAACGAGAACGTTCACAAACTGGAACGTGCCGCCGCATAAGGGTAAATAGCGCGCATTGACTTACGTCATGAATAGCGTTTCTGCAACAAGGCCGGCCAGCTATAGGCCGGCCTTGTTAATTTGCGTGTGCAAAAAACGCATCGAATTCGCCACAACCAATCATTTTTTACATTAGTCCATTCGCTCCAATATAGAATCCGTTAATAAAAATTCTATAACGGAGAGTCCACATGGATATCACTAGCATGAAGGTCAGCACGCGGCTGGCGCTTGGGTTTACGCTCGTCTTTCTGTTTCTCGCCGCGGTCACCGCGGTTAGCATCTGGAATTTTAAAACAGTCAGTTCGATGACCGATACCATGGTCAATCAGGATATCGTCAAAGAACGCCTGATGCGGGCCTGGAGTTCCTATACTCAGCTTAACGGCGCCAGAACCGTTACGATCATCGAATCGGTCGATCCTCAGGTGTACAAGGAAATGTCGGCCTTGATCAAAGGCACTTCGGAGGACATCAGCGTATTGCAAAAGCAGCTTGATGGCTTAAAAAAACGTCCCGAAGAAGCGGCCTTGTTCAATGACGTCAGCGCAAAACGCGCAACGTACACCGAAATCCGCAGCAGGATGCTGAAACAAAAAGAAATCAGCAGCGACGCCGCCCACCTCATGGTCAAGGCCGAATTTCAACCGGCGCTGGATGCTTATCTGGCCGCCATCAATATGCTTGTCAATCTGCAAGGCAAGATGATTACTGCCAGCGCCAAGGGTGTCGACGCTGAATTCCGTCTTGCAGAATGGAGCGTCTCCGGGCTCGGACTATTCGCACTCTTATTCGGCATCTCGGCGGCGGTCCTGATTGCCAGCAGCCTGAAGCGCCAGTTGGGTGGCGAACCGGCCGCCACTGCCGCCATTGCCAATAGCATTGCCGCCGGCGATCTGGCAGTAAAGATCGACATTGGTCCGCGCGATCACGGCAGCCTTTTGTTTTCCATTCGTTCCATGCGCGATCATTTGGCAAGTGTGGTGACGCAGATCCGCAGCGGCGCCGATACCATGGCGACTGCCTCCAGCGAAATTGCGGCAGGCAATCTCGACCTGTCTTCCCGCACCGAACAGCAAGCCGGCTCGCTGGAAGAAACTGCGTCTGCCATGGAACAATTAACGTCGACCGTCAAACAAAATGCAGACAATGCCCGTCAAGCCAATCAACTTGCCGTATCGGCTTCCGGCATTGCCGTCGAAGGCGGCGCGGTGGTTGCACGGGTGATCGATACCATGAGTTCAATCAATGCCTCCTCCCGAAAAATTGTCGACATCATCAGCGTCATCGATGGCATCGCATTTCAAACCACTATCCTGGCGCTGAATGCCGCCGTGGAAGCCGCGCGTGCGGGTGAGCAGGGCCGGGGATTTGCAGTCGTGGCGAGCGAAGTGCGCGGGCTGGCGCAACGTTCTGCGGCGGCCGCAAAAGAAATCAAGGCGCTGATTGGCGATTCGGTGGAAAAAGTCGATGCCGGCTCGAAACTGGTTGAACAGGCCGGCGCCACCATTGGCGAAGTCGTCGCGAGTGTGAAGCACGTCACCGATATCGTGGGCGAAATAAGCGCCGCCAGCCAAGAGCAAAGTACCGGCATTGAAGAAGTTAATCGGGCCATTACCCAAATGGATGAAGTCACGCAGCAAAACGCTGCGCTGGTCGAGCAGGCCGCTGCAGCCGCCGCATCGCTGCAGGAACAGGCCGCGCGCTTATCGCAGGTAGTCAGTATATTTACGCTGAGCAACCATGCAGAGGCGATTGCCGTCACCACACCAGCGCCGGTCATTAGCAGAGCACCCATCAATATCACGCCCCGCCCGCCTGCCCTGATGTCCAAACCTCCGGCCAAACCTGCAACGCCAAAACCTTCGATCAGACCGAAGCCCGTGGCTGCCCATGCCGGTGAGTCTGCCGCTAGCGAATGGGAACAGTTTTAGCGTGCTCGAACGCCGTTATTGAGAGTGACAGCAGTGTCAAAAAGCAACAAAGGCGCAACTATATTATTATATAAACAATTTATATAATATGATAATACCGGCGCCGTATTTTCTGCACTGCGGTTGTCTAACCGTGTATGACATTGCTGCCCTTTTACGGGGACGAGGAAGAAACGTCATGAAAGACACTCTCAAGACCTTATGGATAAAGTTCGTCAACTACCTCAATGCCGGCTCGGCCGGATCGCGCGATAGCACGGCGATGGGTAGTTACGCGGGCTTATGCGGACTCGACCACAACGAAGATAGTCATCATTAAACGCCATGCATAATGGCAAACGCCCGCAACTGCGGGCGTCCGATCGAGAATAAACCCGCCGTTCAATTTCCCGGCGGGTTTATCGTTTAAAAAAATCAAAAAATTTCCGATCGGTTAGCGCGAATTGTCCATAGGTGCGGGTGCGGGTGCGGGTGCGGGTGTTCCATCCGGCGTTGCAGGCACTGTGGTTATCGTTTCACGAAAAAGCCCGCCTGCCCTGACGCTACCCGAAGTATTTCCATCGCCCTGTACCCGACGCACGCAATCGATACGATCGGCCTCCGGCAATGCATTACAGCGCGCCACTGCATTCTGCTGCTCCGAAGTTTTGTTGTCGGTAAGTTGTCCGCGGCGTGCTTCTTCGCGCGCAGCGCCGGCTTCCTTCAGACAGGTAGTGCGATCCTGATTGCTGGTTCCATTCATGCAACTGGCACGCTCACGCTGGTAGTTCGATTCGATATCCGATTTTTTGCTCACATCGGCAGCATTTGCTGCAACGCACAATACCGTACTCCCTGCCAGTACCAGTAGAAATCGCAGCATCTGATTAATTTTTAATATCATCACAACTCCTCAAAAGACGAACATCAAACGCGGGATAAACAGCTAGAACGCATTTCATTGTCATTTATCCGGCACTCCTCCTTAACACAGTAAGACTACGCACATATGGGATCGTTCGTTTGGCGTATCCG
This sequence comes from Herbaspirillum sp., assembly GCA_028291765.1. Taxonomy (GTDB): domain Bacteria; phylum Pseudomonadota; class Gammaproteobacteria; order Burkholderiales; family Burkholderiaceae_D; genus Herbaspirillum. The sequence goes on along the minus strand of JAQGNR010000050.1, from coordinate 2,488 downwards.
ATTCATTGTTAACAAGCCCTAAGATGTGTAAGCAAAGGAATTTCTTGTCGACGATCGAACATGCAAACGTATATTTTGTGCGAACGACAACTTCAAAGGATTTTTATGAAACGCATGCTTTGCACCGCCGCCCTGATAGCAGCTGCCGGCAGTATCCTCATGCCGCTATCGGCAGTAGCGCAGGTCGGCGTGTCGGTGGTCATTGGCAATCAGCCGCCACCGCCCCGTTATGAGCCCGTGCCTGCGCCGCGCGCCGGTTATATCTGGGCGCCCGGTTACTGGAACTGGGACGGCCGCGGGCATGTCTGGGCGCCGGGTCACTGGGAGCAGGCGGATCCCTATCGCCAATACCGTCCGGCGCAATGGCGTCAGGGTCCGCATGGCTGGGTCCTGGATCGGGGCGGCTGGGACGACAGGGGCGATCGGCACCGCGACGACCATCACGATGAGCATCACGATGACCACCACAGATAACGTATAAAACAGGGCAAAAAAAACCCGCACAGGTTAAGTGTACGGGCTAAATCCTATCCAGAGAGGATCGGAGGAGATAGCCCGAATAGTACCTTTGCTTTATGACGTCCAAATGACAGAACCCCGTGGCACAGCGCACGGGGTTCTGTCGTTTACACAGTATTTTCCATCCAGCAACCCCTGCTGAATGCGACTTTTACGTCGCTAATCGAATCTTTGTAATACAATCTTTTTTGATATATTCCCGATACAAAATCGATAAGTGCGAGTGTCGCAACTTGCCGCAAAACATTGTCATTGGGGAAATATAATGAAGTGGTTTTACAATTTAAAAATTACAAATAAACTGATCTTGTCGTTTTTTACAGTCATCGTATTGACGATCATTCTCAGCATTTTTTCGATTACACAATTAGCAAGAGTCAATCAAGCCTCAAGCGTTATCGCCACCGATGCCCTGCCCAGCATACGGGCGATTCTGTTGATGCAGGTATCGATAGGTCGCATACGCACCTATGAAGCGCAGGATCAGTTAGCCACTGACGAGGCCAATTTCGTTATATCGGAAAAAGCCCTGGCGGCCAGAATGACGCTCTTCAAACAGCAGCAGGAAACCTACGCCAAACTGGTTTCGATACCGGAAGAGCAAGTCATTTATCCACAATTGGTCAAATCGCTGGATGCTTATTTCGCCAACACCCAACAAATCTTTGCACTTTCGCACGCAGGTAAAAAAGACGAAGCGCACGCTATTTACACCGGCAACTCAAGTAAACTATTCATACTAATCGGCCAACAAATAGACCAATTATCAGCTGCTAATGAAAAAGCCGCCGCACAAGCCAACATCGCCGCCGATGCAATCTACAACAACTCGCGCCTCAGCATTTTAGGTCTACTGACTGCCGCGATCGCGCTTGCCGTTTTGCTGGCGGTCGTCATCTCCCGCATCATCTCGCGCCCGCTGAACGAAGCGCTGGATATTTCGCGTCGTGTTGCCGCAGGCGATCTCAGCACAGAAATCATTTCCAAAAGTAAGGACGAGACTGGCCAACTGATGCAGTCGCTGGGCCAGATGAATGCCAATTTATTGCGCATCGTCAGCGAAGTGCGTCAGGGCACCGATACTATCGCCACGGCATCGGCCGAGATCGCAAGCGGCAATCTGGACCTTTCCAGCCGCACCGAGGAGCAAGCCAGTTCGCTGGAAGAAACCGCCTCGGCGCTGGAACAACTGACCGCCACCGTTCAGCAAAATGCAGATAATGCGAAGCAAGCCAATCAACTAGCCGTCTCGGCATCATCGGTTGCATCGCAAGGCGGTGCGGTAGTAGGCAAGGTGGTGGACATCATGGCATCGATCGAAGGATCATCCAGAAAAATCGTCGACATCATCAGCGTCATTGACGGCATCGCATTCCAGACCAATATTCTGGCGCTCAACGCAGCCGTGGAAGCAGCGCGTGCCGGAGAACAGGGCCGCGGCTTTGCGGTAGTCGCCAGCGAAGTGCGCAGCCTGGCGCAGCGCTCAGCAGCAGCAGCCAAGGAAATCAAAACCCTGATCGACGATTCGGTCGCCAATGTAGATACCGGTACCCTATTAGTACAGCAGGCCGGCAGCACCATGCGCGACATCGTAGACAGCGTCAAACACGTCACCAACATCGTAGAAGAAATTACCGCCGCCAGTCAGGAGCAAAGCACCGGCATAGGCCAAGTCAATGAAGCAGTCGGCCAGATGGACCAGGTAACACAGCAAAATGCAGCCCTGGTAGAAGAAGCCGCCGCCGCCGCCGCATCCCTGCAAGACCAAGCCGCGAAATTAGCCCAAATAGTAAGTGTATTCCGCCTGAGTAAAGCAGATTAAACGAGACAAGGAAAAAGGGGTCTTCGGCGTAATGGCGTTGTTCAGTTATGCAAATTTTTAGGACTGTGATTGCCTCTTCGATCAGGCCGCCGTGGCCTTCCCCAAGTCGATCGGGCCTTTTACGACTTGGGGAAGGCCACGGCGGCC
>JAQGNR010000020.1 GCA_028291765.1 Herbaspirillum sp. | reverse complement strand
GGGGCGTTGTCAATAAGGCGTCAGCCAGTGTTTATATTTGTCTTGCTTGCCTTCGACGGCTTCGAAAAACACCGCCTGTATTTTTGCCGTGATCGGGCCGCGCTTGCCGTCGCCGATCGCGCGATTGTCGAGTTCGCGGATCGGGGTAATTTCAGCCGCGGTGCCGGTGAAGAAGGCTTCGTCGCAACAGTACATTTCATCGCGTGTAATGCGTTTTTCGCTGACTTCGAAACCGAGATCGCGCGCGATCGTGACAACCGCATCGCGGGTAATGCCGTCCAGGCAGGAGGCCAGATCCGGTGTATATAGCTTGCCGTTCTTGACGATGAATACGTTTTCGCCGGAACCTTCGGAGACATAGCCGTCGGTATCGAGCAGCAAGGCCTCGTCGTAGCCGTCGGTCAGCGCTTCCTGATTGGCCAGGATTGAGTTGATGTAATAGCCGCTGGCCTTGGCACGCACCATCGACACATTCACGTGATGCCGGCTGAACGAGGATGTTTTGACGCGGATGCCTTTGTTGATGCCGTCTTCGCCGAGATAAGCGCCCCACGACCAGGCTGCAATCGCCACATGGACGGTATTGCTCTTGGCCGAAATCCCCATTTTTTCGGAGCCGATCCAGATCAGCGGACGTACATAAGCCGACTCCAGCTTATTGACGCGCAATACTTCCAACTGCGCATCGATGAGGGTCTGCATATCGAACGGCACCTGCATCTGGAAAATTTTGGCGGAGTTCAGCAGCCGCTTGGTGTGTTCCTGTAAACGGAATACGGCACTGCCATTTTGGGTCCGATAAGCCCGCACGCCTTCGAAAACGGCCATGCCGTAGTGCAAGCTATGGGTCAGCACATGGATTTTTGCGTCGCGCCAGTCGACAAGCGCGCCATCTTTCCATATTTTGCCGTCCATGTCGTCCATTGCCATATCGTTTGCTCCAGATGATTAAAGTAAGACTTGATGCAAGTCAATGAGGTAAAGCGTCGCCGGCCTGATCCTTGTCGTCGCTGAATGCAATTCTAACGGATTCGCGCTGTCTTAAAAGTTCATCTGTCGAATGTTGCTGCCTGACGCCCGGCAGCAATCCGGCAATCCAGCAAGCGGCTAACAATGCAAGCTTATAAAAAGCGGTAGCGATGATTTGACGATCGCGGCCAAAACGAGGATTTGACCCGGGCGGTAGAGTAAAATAGTGTTTTTTCTGCATAACCTTTTTGCCTATAATGACTTTTAAGCGACTCAGCGACTTGATCGCAGCTAATTTGCTGCACGGAAAACGGGTTTTCATTCGGGCGGATTTGAACGTTCCTCAAGATAAAGCGGGCAATATCACCGAAGATACTCGCATTAGGGCGTCAATTCCCGCAATTCAGCAAGCGTTGCGTGCGGGCGCCGCAGTGATGATTACCTCGCATCTCGGACGGCCTGTGGAAGGCGTCTTGCGGCCTGAAGATTCGCTGGCGCCGGTGGCGCAGCGCCTGTCGGCGTTATTGGGGCAGCCGGTGCCGCTCAAGCAGAACTGGATGGACGGCGTCGATGTCGCGCCCGGTCAGGTGGTCTTGCTGGAAAATTGCCGGGTCAATCCAGGCGAAAAAAAGAATGACGATGCATTGGCCAGGAAGATTGCAGCGCTTTGCGATGTATATGTTAACGATGCCTTCGGTACCGCGCACCGGGCCGAAGCCACTACTTACGGCATCGCCAAATTTGCGCCGATCGCTTGCGCCGGTCCTTTGATGGCCGCCGAGCTGGATGCATTGGGCAAGGCGCTGTCGGCGCCGGCGCGTCCTATGGTGGCGATTGTGGCCGGTTCCAAAGTGTCCAGTAAATTATCGATTCTGAAAGCCTTATCCGATAAAGTCGACAATCTGATCGTCGGCGGCGGTATCGCCAATACCTTCATGCTGGCGTCCGGTTTGAAGATCGGCAAATCGCTGGTCGAGCCGGATTTGTTGAATGAAGCGCGGGCCATTATCGAGATGATGTCCAAGCGCGGCGCAACGGTGCCGATTCCGGTCGATGTGGTGTGCGGGAAGGCTTTCGCAGCCGATGCCGTGGCCACCGTCAAGCGCGCCAATGAGGTTGACGACGACGACATGATTTTCGATATCGGCCCTGAAACCGCCGAGATCCTGGCGGCGCAGATCGCCCAGGCCGGCACGATTGTCTGGAACGGCCCGGTCGGTGTATTTGAATTCGATCAGTTCAGCCATGGCACGCAGCGTTTGGCGCAGGCCATTGCCGGCTCCAAGGGCTTTTCGATTGCCGGCGGCGGCGATACTTTGGCGGCGATCGCCAAATACAATATCGCAGACAAGATCGGTTACATCTCGACCGGCGGCGGCGCCTTCCTTGAGTTTCTGGAAGGAAAAACGCTGCCGGCAGTGGAAATTTTGCAGCAACGCGCATAGGTCGCATAGGCGCTGGATTCACAGTATTACCGAATTTCCGGTTACACCACCGGTCAGCAGTACAGCAGTAAGAGCGCCACAGAGCACCACCACAGCACCACGGCACCATAGCACTACAACCGTCCCGGTTACACCACCGGCTGCAGGAGACCCACAGCACAGGCTGGGCTTGTGTTGTATTGAGAAAAATAGCGGAAAAATACCATGGATAGAGCTACCAAGATTGTTGTAACGATAGGCCCCGCTTCAAGCGATCGGGCGACGTTGACCCGGATGATCCGTGCTGGCGTGGACGTAGTGCGTCTTAATTTTTCGCATGGCATAGCGCAGGATCATATCGATCGTGCAGCGCTGGCGCGCGAAGTGGCCGACGAATGCGGCCGCAAGGTCGCCATCATGGCCGATCTGCAAGGCCCCAAGATTCGTGTCGGCAAGTTTGAAAACGGCAAGGTCGAATTGAAAGCCGGCGATAAATTCATTCTCGATGCGGATTGCCCGCTGGGTAATGAAACGCGGGTCGGTCTCGATTACAAGGGCTTGCCGCGCGATCTGAAGCCGGGCGATATATTGCTGCTCAACGATGGCCTGCTGGTGCTGACCACCAACGAGGTCGTCGGCAACGAAATCCATACCACCGTCAAGATCGGCGGTGAACTATCGAACAACAAAGGGATCAATCGGCAAGGAGGCGGTTTAACTGCGCCGGCGCTCACTTCCAAGGACATGGAAGACATCAAGAC
>JAQGNR010000012.1 GCA_028291765.1 Herbaspirillum sp. | reverse complement strand
TGTGAAAATTTTAAAGAAAACCCTTCGCCTAAGGAGGCGGAACGGTGTTGGTAAAAATTAAAAGAAAATCCGTTCGCCCTGAGTAGGGCAAAGCCCGTATCGAAGGGTCACCTCAACAGGCAAAACTTAAAGGATACTGGAGCGCAAAATAACATAACGCTCCGGTAAATCACCCCACAATAACGCCCCTATCAGTTCTTCATCGTCAGCGACGCATCGATGTAAGTCTTAATATCCTGCGCATCCTTGTACACCGCATTACGCACATTAAACTTATCGGCATTCGCGCTGGAACCATACATCGAATCCAGGCCATCGCCCTTGATCAATACTTTCTTCGCTTCAGCCAAGGTCAGCAGATGCGTGCCTTTCAACAAAGGCAAATACTGCGCCGGCGTCAAACCTACGCGTGCCGACATGATCTTCACTGCATCCGGCTGCGTCTTCGGATCGTTGATATACGCCACACAGCGATACCAGACCTTCATCACTTTAGCCCAGTCGGCTTTGCGGCTGGACAAGCTGGCCGGACTCACTGCAAATGTATCGTAGATCAAACCCGGCGCATCCGAAGACGAGTAAATCACATGCGAGCCCGGCACCCGCTTCAATGCCTCACCCGAGCTTGGCTGCCAGGCGCCGATCGCGCTGATATCGGGCGAACCCAAGGTCTGCGGCAATTCGTTGGTCTTGGCATTGACCAGCGTGACATCGCTTTCCTTCATACCGGCCTTCGTCAATGCGGAATCCAGCAACAGATGATCGACCAGACCCATTTCAACGCCGACCTTCTTGCCCTTCAAACCCTGCACGGACTTGATCGGACCTTTGGCGATAATCATATCGTTGCCGCTCGAATAATCGGTGATGAGAATCATGACGTTCTTGGCGCCGGTGGCGCCGGTCACCAATGCATCGCCGTTGGTGGCGCCCACTGCATCGAGCTTATTGGCGGCGAACGCATCGAGCGAAGCCGAATAATCGAACCATTCGAAATCGACATCGACACCGGCTTCCTTGAACCAGCCCTTGTCGAGCGCCACCTGGAACGCGACGAAACCCGGCCAGTCGCTATAGCCGATTTTCAGCGGCGCCGCGGCCTGCGCCTGAAACGCCATGAGCGCAAGCACGGAGGCTGCTGCAACATTGGCAACAGAACGCTTGATGATATGGGAAGAGATACGGCAGGAACGTAAGGCGAATGGTGCCATTATGGATTCTCCAGGAGATCGGTTAACTATCGGATTGATGGATCACAATACATAGCCGACTTCCGGGATGCGGGAACAGGCAAGGCAGCTATGGGGAGGCGCGATAGACAAAGCTATCGCCGCTCTCCCGGGCTTTTATCCCGCCGTGTAGTGCCCCGGCGACAGCCGCAATCACCTTCTGCGCCTCCCCGCCGATGCACCGGGCCGCTCTCGGACCAGTCATTGCACAACGTGCAACCGGAACCCTAGCAACCCTAAGATATGCCTACGCACCTCCCGCAGGACCCTTAAGCGAGAAACATGCCAACTTGTCACCTATCGCCGGAAACCGGCGGCCACAGCGCCACCCGCCATTGCAGCCCACCGCCGCATCGCACTGCGAACGCCTGGCCGCACTTATAACGACCACTTATTGCGTCCAAATGCGTCGTTACGGTGCGTCGCCGGCGCGCTGCTGCGGCAGATCGCACATCGAACCATGGCATGGTTTTCGCTTAAATCACCGTCGAGAGGTGCATTGCGATTGCATCTTTTTAGGGTGGCTAGGGTTCCGGTTGCAGATTTGCAATGACTGGTCCGAGAGCTGTCCGGCCCTGCTGGCTGTCCAGGCAAGGCTCCACGGAGGGATAAAAGCCCGGGAGAGCGATATTGCATCGTCCCTCTCGTATGTTCAATCCACTTTTCCGGAGCTGCCATGCTAACCACGTCGTCTCCCCCGATTACTTTAGCCGAGGCTACTGCTACTGCGGCCGCCCCGGCACAAAGCCCAGGCCACGGCCAAAATCAAACCCAAAGTCAAACCGCAACCGAAACGCCAAAGCGTCCGGCCGCTAGATTGCAATGGTTCAGCGTGCGCAAGGAATTATCGCCGCGCGCCCGCTTCATACTCGGTATCTGTTCATTTCTGCTGCCGCTGGCGATCTGGTGCATCGTGAGCTATGTTCCCTTCGTCTGGCATCCGGATATCCGCATCGACAATACCGGCGACGTCGACTATTTCCAGACCGGCATGCTGGTCGATCGCGCCACCTTCGATGCCGAAGTGCAAAACATGAAAGACGCACACAAAGCGGCGCCGCAAGGCGAGCGCGCCAATCCGGTCTACCTGCCGCCGCCGCACAAATTTGCGGAAGCGTTCTACACGGCCTTCACGACGCCGCCGCAACAACGCGATGCGATGTGGCTCCATCAGAGCTTATGGCACAGCATTCAAGTCATCTTCTGGGCCTTTCTGATCTCATCGATCATCGGTATTCCGATCGGTATCGTCTGCGGTACCTACAACGCGATCGCGCGGCTGTTCGAACCCTTCGTCGAGTTCTTCCGCTACCTGCCGGCGCCGGCCTTCGGTGCGCTGGCCGTCGCCATTCTGGGTATTTACGACGGACCGAAGATTGCCATCATCGTCATCGGCACACTGTTTCAGCAAATCCTGATCGTCGCCAACACCACGCGCAAGCTCGAATACTCGCTGCTGGAAGCAGCGATGACGCTCGGCACCAAGAAGTTCGCCTTGCTGACCAAAGTCGTCATCCCCGGCATCCTGCCCGACCTGTACCGGGATCAACGCATCCTGCTCGGCTGGGCCTGGACTTATCTGATCGTGGCCGAACTGATCGGCGTGAGTTCCGGCATCACGTTTTTCATCACGCAGCAGGCGCGCTACGAACACTTTGAAAACGTCTACGCCGCCATCGCCGTGATCGGCATCATCGGCCTCGGGACCGACCTTGTGCTGGCCCAGCTCGGCAAACGCTTGTTCCCCTGGGAACGCACTCTGAAAGCTTGAGGAATCACCATGCTCAATTCAAATTCGCTCCATCCAAGCCCCGATTATCTATTGCAATCCGACGACGTGCGGGCCCGCTTCGCGCGCCTCAAGCAACGCGAAGTCGTGCTGGAAGTAAAAGGGCTCGGCAAGTCTTTCCCCTGTCCGCAAGGCGAGGTCACTGCCTTGCGCGATATCAGCTTCAAGACGCATCGGCGCGAGTTCGTCTGCGTGATCGGGCCGTCCGGTTGCGGCAAATCGACGCTGATCCGTATTCTGGCGGGGCTGGAAGCGCAGACCACCGGCGATGTGCTGCTGGACGGCCAGCATGTGGAAGGACCGAGTGTCGATCGCGGCATGGTATTCCAGGGCTACACGCTGTTTCCCTGGCTGACCGTCAAGAAAAACGTCATGTTCGGACCGGAGCGCAACGGCCACGGCAAACACCAGGCCGAACGGGAAGCGATGCAATGGCTGGAACTGGTCGGGCTGACCAAATTTGCCGACAACTATCCGCATCAACTATCCGGCGGCATGAAGCAACGGGTTGCGATTGCGCGCGCTTTGGCCAACCAGCCGCGCATTCTGTTGATGGACGAGCCGTTCGGGGCGCTCGATGCGCAAACCCGTTCCAAGATGCAATTGCATCTGCTGGACATCTGGAAGAACATCGACATCACCATCCTTTTCATCACGCACGATCTGGATGAAGCGATCTTCCTGGCGGACCGGATTCTGGTATTGAAAGCCAATCCGGGCGAAGTGCAGGAAATGATTGAAGTGCCGGTGCCGCGGCCGAGAAATGGGGAACACAGAACTTCGCGGGAATTCCTCGCCACCAAAGCGCGGCTGGAGGAGCTGATTCATCCGCCGAAGATGGAAATCACCGAAGAGGTGGAAGGCCTGGAGGAACGTCCGAAAATATTCCGGATGACACACGTATCGGATGACGTGGAATGAAACAGGCGAGCGCCAGGATTGAGGGCTGGAGGTGACCCTTCGACACGGCCTGCGGCCTGCTCAGGGCGAAAGAGTTTTTTTGAAAATTTAAAAGACCCCCGTTCGCCCTGAGCAGGCCGAAGGCCGTGTCGAAGGGTCACCTCCGCCCTCAAACATTCTTATCAATAGCATTACCGACCAGGACATGTTGTGCTACGCTCCAGCCCGATCATGCAAAAATCGGATAAATCAAACAGGGGCAGGCAGTGAAAAAATTAATCGCCGTAGCAGCCCTCGCCCTCACAGGCTGCGCCATCGGCTGGGTTCGCCCGGGTGGAACCCCATCGGAATTCGACCACGACCGCTTTGACTGCCAGCGGCAAGCCGCGCAGATGTATCCGCCCATGATGATGCAGCGCCAGATCAGCGGCGGTTACGTCACCCCTTCACATACCCAATGCTACGGTTACGCGCCGAACATCTCCTGCACCACCTATCCGGGTGTGTTTGTCCCGCCCCAATGGGCGCTTGAGGATGCCAACGAGGACAACCGAAGCAGCCAATACAATGCCTGCCTGCGCTCGCTTGGCTACGAATTCCATATGGGTTTTAAATAACGCCAACGCAAAAATGCGCGCTAGCGCTCAGATCGATCGCAAAGACTGTTCCTGCAGCAGGATCTTATCCAGGATGCGGCGCGACTGTACGCCGCCTGCATCGATATTGAGCTTGAGCAATTGCCGCGCCGGATTTTCCGACAGATTCTTCTGCTGTCTTTCCAGCATCTCCATATCTTCGCTAAAAATCTTGCTCTGCCCTTCCCGGATCGAGGCGGTAAGCGCTGCGTCTTGCGGTTTGAAATTGCGCGCCATGCCCCAGAAATACCAATGCGAAGTCTCGGTTTCCGGGGTAATGAAATCGACCACGATACTGGATGCCTTGTACTGCGGATCGGCCTGATAACCGCCTTTGCCGGCATGGGCGACACCCACTTCGATCAATACGTGGCTGGGTGCGGTAAAGCGGCAAATCTGCCAACGGTCGACCGGCACATCGTCGGCCAGATCGTTGCCGCGCAACGCCATACGCCAGAACGGCGGCGGCATGATGTTTTCCATGAAGCGGCTGGTCACCACTTCTTCGCCTTCGACCCTGGTGTTCACCGGCGCTTCGTCGATTTCCTTCTGCCCGATGCTGGAACCATGCACATAGGTTTCATGGGTCAGATCCATCAGGTTATCGATCATCAGGCGGTACTCGCAATTGATGTGATACATGCCGCCGCCGTAAGCCCATTCCGGGTTGACCGCCCATTCCAGATGATGGATCAGCGCAGCATCGGCCAGCGCCGCATCGCCCGGCCAGACCCAGATGAAACCGTAACGCTCCACCGCCGGAAAACTGCGCACGCAGGGAAAGCCGCCGACGCGTTGACCCGGCATTGAAACCACCTTGCCGTCACCGCCCATTACCAGACCGTGATAACCGCAGGTCAATTGACCGTCTTTGAGCGAACCCAGCGACAGCGGCGCGCCGCGATGCGGACAGAAATCTTCCACCGCCGCCACCTTGCCTTCAGGCCCGCGAAAGAAAACCATTTTCTCGCCGCAGATTTTCCGCCCTAAAGGCTGGGCGGCGAGTTCATCGGGCATACAAGCGACGTACCAGGTATTTTTGGGAAACATGATTTTGTTCTCACTTATTGATTTTTAAGGTCCTTTGAATTTCACCTCGGAGGTGATCCTTCGATACGGTCTTTGCCCTACTCAGGACGAACGGGGTTTTGTGAAATTTTTAGAGAAAAACCGTTCGTCCTGAGTAGGGCAAAGCCCGTATCGAAGGATCACCGCTGCAAGTAAAACTTAAAGAATTTAAACACGCCGAATCAACGGCGCACCGACCACCTGCCGCAGCGCATCGGTATTAAGCAACGCCAGCTCCAGATTCTTGCGCGCAATGCGGGCATGCTCTCTGGCCAAGGCCTCTGCCCGGCTACCCGAACGCGCTTCGATGGCATCGACGATATCGTGATGCTGCGCCTGCGCGATTTTCAGAATATCGAACGAGCCGGGGATTTTTGCCTGCGCCAGAACAAATGCATTCGGCGACGAAAACGGCAGCGATATCACACGCGATAAAGCACGCCTGATGATGGGGCTGTCGGCCGCATCGAGCAGGAGCGTATGAAAATAGGCATTGCTCACGCCGTATTCAATGAAGAGCGCTTCATCCCATTCGTTTTCCTGCGCCAGAATATGATCGATCTGCTTCAGGCATTGCCGCATTTCATCGAGCATCGAACGCGACACGCCGCGTTCGGCCGCCGTGCGCGCAGCCAGTCCTTCAATTGTTCCGCGGACTTCAATGGCATCGAATATATCGGCCTCGGTGAAACTGCGCACCATGTAGCCGATAGGCAGCGCCGCTTCCAGCAACCCCTCTTCTTCCAGCCGCTGCAAGGCAGCCCGGATAGGTGTGCGCGAGACGCTTAATCGGGCCGCCAGTTCCACTTCGGATAAGCGTTCGCCAGCCCGGAATTCGCCGCGCAACACCAATTCACGGATGCCCAAAACGGCGCGTTCGGTTTGCGATGCATCGCGGGCAGTAGAAATTTGCGTCACCATGGGGCAGTCAATTCATGTAAGGAAATGGGAAATAAGCTAAAAAACATAGAACAATTGTGTATACATACTCAATTCAAATACCCAAACATGTCAATGTCTACGCACTATAGCAATTCTTGCGAATCCTAAATTATGACGACATCTCTGTATACATATTATTTACTTTTCTCGCAAAATGAGATTTAATCAACATTCATAAAAAATGGCGGCCGCGCCCCGGACGCATCATAAAAACATCAGGAGACACCATGTCCATGTCGCAAACCCTTCCGGAGCCTATCGGCATCCAGGCTTTCGTCGATGCGCAAGCGCTTAACCGCTATCACTGGCGCGTCTTTGGCTTATGCGCGCTTTGCCTGATGTTCGACGGCTTCGACGCGCAAGCGATGGGCTATGTTGCGCCGGCCTTGCGCGAATCGTTGGGCCTGGCCGCCAGCAGCCTCGGACCGATCTTCAGCGCCAGTCTGTTCGGCATGCTGATCGGCGCCCTTGGCCTCGGGATACTGGCCGACCGCATCGGCCGCCGGCCGGTACTGATCGGTGCGCTGGCGTTTTGCGGCGCGGTCATGTGCGCCACTGCTTACGTGGAAACTGCGCATCAATTGCTGGCCATGCGCTTCATCACCGGACTGGGTCTGGGCACGCTGTTGCCGACTGCGCTGGCAATGACTTCCGAATTCAGCCCTGGGCGCAATCGCGCCACCATCACCATGCTGATGTCGCTGGGTTTCGTCTCCGGTGCGGCCATCGGCGGCGCGATTGCTTCGTACATCATTCCCCATCTCGGCTGGCAAGGCGTGTTCGCCCTGGCCGGCGCCGCCTCGCTGGTGACGGCGCTGGTGATGTGGCGCTGGATGCCGGAATCGATTCAATTCCTGGCCGCCACCGAGGGCGGCCGCTTCAAGCGCACGACGCAGGCCGCCCGCGCGCTATCGCGTAACGATGCGCTAGCGGAGCAAACCTGGATCAACGAAAAAAGCGTTGCCGGCGCGGTGGCGGCGGCGGCGCAAAACCGGCGCGGCTGGTCGCAGCTATTCAGGAATGGCTACACCGTCACCACGCTCATGCTGTGGCTGCTCAATTTCGCCAATTTGCTGGATCTGTATTTTTTGTCGAACTGGTTGCCCACCCTGCTCAAGGAATCCGGCCTGCCGCTCAAAACGGCGATGATCGGCAGCGCCGTGCTGCAATCCGGCGGCATCCCGGCGACGATCCTGCTCAGCCTGCTCTCCAAACGCATCAAACTCACGCATCTGCTGATCGGCAATTTCATCATCGGCGCGATCGCCATGACGGTGATCGGCATTGTGGTCAAGAGCAGCGTACCGTTGCTGTTCGTGGCGATTTTCTTCGCCGGCTTTTGTGTCGTCGGCGGCCAATCCGGCGTCAATGCCATGGGCGCCTATTGCTACCCGACGCCAATGCGCACCACCGGCATGGGCTGGGCCAACGGCATCGGGCGCTTCGGCTCGGTCGCCGGTCCTATCGTGGGCGGTGCATTATTGGCGCTGGATTGGGGCGTGCAGACGGTCTTTTTCGGTGCTGCGCTGGCCGGCCTGTTTGCGATTACCGCGTTGTTCTTTTTGGGGTTCGGAAGGGCCGGCGTGCGCCAGCAATGATAAAAGGTGGTTGCGAAATTAAGGGCAAGGCAGACTGTTGCGGGCTGTAGCGGATGTTTGTGCTCCGTTCGTGTCATTCCGGCGGCCTTCGGCCACCTCCCTTCTTTACCT
>JAQGNR010000005.1 GCA_028291765.1 Herbaspirillum sp. | reverse complement strand
CTTATTCCATGCAGAACTGTGAGACGGATCTGTGGATCTACTTCCTTCTCGATTTTTCAATCGTCTACACATGCCCTCTATCCCCTTCGACTATGATCCTGCTTCCGATGCACTGTTTCTCGATTTCGACGGAACGCTGGTTGACCTTGCAGCGCGCCCTGAAGATGTGATCGTACCGCCGCAGTTGATCGAGACATTATGGAAATTGCACTCGCTTTCGCAAGGTGCACTAGCCATCATCAGCGGACGTCCCCTGGCGCAGATCGATCATTTTCTACAGCCTCTGCAATTACCTGCTGCCGGGACCCATGGCATGGAAAGGCGTAGCGCCGACGGCAAGCTAACACGGTTGCCGGCGCCGGATACTGCGCGGCTGCTGGCCCGCCTGAAGCCACTCGTCGATGACAATCCTGGGCTGCTGTTGGAACTGAAGCAGGGCGCAGTGGCTCTACATTACCGACATGCGCCGCAACTGGAGCAGATTTGCATACAGGCCATTACCGCAGCCCTGGCGCCGGAGTCGGGATTTACGCTGTTGCGCGGCAAGATGGTGTTGGAAGCAATGACCTCGGGCGTGGATAAGGGCCAAGCCATTGCCGGTTACATGGCCGAATCGCCATTTTCCGGTCGCCGTCCGGTATTTGCCGGGGACGACGTCACGGATGAGTCAGGCTTTTCATGGGTTCAATCGGAACAAGGGAAAGGGCTTGGCATCAAGGTCGGCGCGGGTCCCAGCGTGGCGCGCGCCAGGGTGACCAGCCCTGCGGATTTGCATGCCGTGCTGTTCGGCATATTGGGCGCCGAAAAAGGCTGATTGAGAATAACAAGCGTATTTTGGCCGGGTTTCGCTGTGGGAGCGATTGTGCCTTCGTCCAGTATCCGAATTTCATCGAGATTCTTATAGGGATGCATTATGTCGCGTCTGGTAGTGGTATCAAATCGACTGACGGATCCGCGCAAGGCGGCATCGGGTGGACTGGCTGTTGCCTTGGGCGAAACGCTGAAGAAGACCGGCGGCCTGTGGTTTGGCTGGAGCGGCAACGTGGTCCCGGACGGAACGCCGGGAGAAGGGGAGTTGAACGTGCAACAGGCCGGCGCGGTGACCCTGGCCACCTTGGACTTGTGCCAGGAAGATCACGATGCCTACTACCTGGGCTATTCGAACGGCGTATTGTGGCCGGTATTCCACTACCGGCTCGATCTGGCCCGCTTCGAACAGGGGCATCTGGGCGGCTATCGCCGCGTCAATCATCTGTTCGCCCGCAAGCTGCTGCCGTTGCTGAAAGAGGATGACCTGATCTGGATCCACGACTATCACCTCATTCCGCTGGCAGCGGAATTACGGGCGATGGGATGTCGCAACCGCATTGGTTTCTTCCTGCATATTCCGCTGCCGCCGCGGCAATTGCTGGCGGCGATCCCGTCACATGAATGGCTGATGCGCGCATTGTTTTCCTATGACCTGGTTGGATTTCAGAGTAATGCCGACCTGGAAAATTTTTCAAATTATGTGAAGGCGGAAGCTTCGGCCGAAGCCACCGAAGGAAATCGTTTTCATGCCTTCAACAGCACGGTGCAGGCAGGCGTATTCCCGATCGGCATCGATGTAAATGATTTTTTGCGGCTTGGCCGCGCCAAGGAGGCGCGCGACACCTTCGAGCGGACGCGCGAAGAGTACTCGCGCCGCCGGCTATTGATTGGCGTCGACCGGCTCGACTATTCAAAGGGGCTGCCGCAGCGGATGCGTGCCTTCAGGGAACTGCTGGTTCAATATCCGGAAACCCGCCATAGCGCCACGCTGCTGCAGGTGGCTGCTCCCAGCCGCGCGGATATCAATGCCTATGCCGACATCCAGCACGAACTGGAAAGCCTATGTGGCGCAATCAATGGCGATTACGGCGATTTTGACTGGGTTCCGATACGCTACATCCACCGTAACATCGCCCGCCGGCGGCTACCGGGCCTGTACCGCGCCTGCGCCGTTGCGCTGATCACACCGTTGCGCGACGGCATGAACCTGGTAGCAAAGGAGTTCATTGCCGCGCAGGATGAAGCCGATCCCGGAGTGCTGATCCTGTCGCGCTTTGCCGGCGCCGCGGAACAATTGAAAGAAGCGCTGCTGGTCAATCCCTACGACATCCACAGTACGGCGCAAACCATCCAGCAGGCTTTGCAGATGCCATTGCAAGAGCGGCAGCAGCGCCATAGAGCGTTATTGGCCAACATCAGCAAGTACGATGTGCACTGGTGGTGCCGTGAGTACTTGTCGGTGTTGAATGGTGTTCATTGAAAGAAGAATTGGCCATGGTGAAGTTAATTCTTCTATTTTACATAATGTAAATTATGCGAAACGATAGTAGTTTTTAAACTGTTGAGTTTGCTGGCCCCTGACGACAATAATTACCGCAACACAACTTACATATGATGTCCGTCGCCGACCGCAGTCCCGGCGGCTAGCCGCCGCGGTCGGCTCACGCTGCGGCAGCCGACCGGCTTAACCGGTGAACAGGATGCTTGTGTCATTGAGGGCTACGGTCGAGGCCACCCATACATAGATACTTGATGACCAGATAGTCGTCCATCCCGTAGCGCGACCCCTCGCGTCCTAGGCCCGACTGCTTGACGCCGCCGAACGGCGCGACCTCATTTGAAATCAAGCCGGTATTGATGCCCACCATGCCGTATTCCAGCGCTTCGGCAACTCGCCAGATGCGGCCGATGTCGCGGCTGTAGAAGTAGCTGGCCAAGCCGAATTCTGTCGCATTGGCCAGTTCAACCACTTCGGCGTCGGTCTTGAAGCGAAATAACGGCGCCAGCGGGCCAAACGTTTCTTCGCGTGCGACCTTCATGTCGGCCGTGGCGCCCGCCAGCACGGTCGGTTCGAAAAAAGTACGGCCGAGTGCATGCCGCTGCCCGCCGGTCAATACTTGGCCGCCCTTGGCGCGTGCATCGGCGATATGCTCCTCGATTTTCTCGACGGCTGCAGCGTCGATCAGCGGCCCCTGCTGGACGTCCGCTTCCAGACCATTGCCCACCTTCAGTTTGCGTACCGCTGTGACCAATTTCTCGGCGAACGCGTCATACACGCTGTCGTGCACATATAGCCGGTTGGCGCACACGCAAGTCTGGCCGGCGTTGCGGTATTTGGAAGCCATTGCCCCTTCAACCGCGGCGTCCAGATCGGCGTCGTCGAACACAATGAATGGTGCGTTGCCGCCCAGTTCCAGGGACAGCTTCTTGATGGTCGGCGCGCATTGCCGCATCAGCAAACGGCCCACTTCGGTCGAACCGGTGAACGACAATTTGCGCACGGTCGGATTGCCGGTCATCTCGCCGCCGATCGCCTGAGCATCGCCGGTAATGACGCTAAACACCCCAGCGGGGATGCCGGCACGTTCGGCCAGCACGGCGAGCGCCAGGGCCGAAAAAGGCGTGCTCTCGGCTGGCTTGACCACCATCGGGCAGCCTGCCGCCAACGCCGGTCCGGCCTTACGAGTAATCATCGCGGCCGGGAAATTCCATGGCGTGATCGCAGCGCATACACCGATCGGTTCCTTCACTACCACCAGACGTTTGTCGTTGGATGGGCTTTGCAGGGTATCGCCGCTTACGCGCTTGCCTTCCTCGGCGAACCATTCGATGAACGACGCAGCATAGGCGATTTCCCCCCGGGATTCCGCCAGCGGCTTGCCTTGTTCGGCCGTCATGAGGGTCGCCAGATCGTCGACGTTGGCCAGCATCAGGTCGCTCCAGCGACGCAGAATCGTACTGCGCTCCTTGGCTGTTTTGCTGCGCCACGCGCCTCGCGCGGCATCGGCTGCCTCGATGGCGCGACGTGTTTCGGCGGCGCCCATGTTCGGCACCCGCCCGAGCACCTCGCCGGTGGCGGGATTATGGACTTCAAAGGCGCTGCCATCGTCAGCACCGCACCACTGGCCGGCAATAAACGCCTGCTGGCGCAACAATTCGGGATCTTTCAACGAGAACATAGTGGTTCCTCAAAAAACAGTAGGGGCCCCGTCCATGGGGTCGATGTTTCTGCGTATGAGCAGAGGCGGCAGAGGCGCTACGGTGCGCGGTCCGGCACTGTGACTCCCCTGCCCGGCGATCAGGATTGATGTTCGGCGGAAACCGGTCGTGTCTCGCCGGTTTCGACCAGCGTACGCGTTGCGCTCGCCGACGCATAAGTCCAGAAAATCTTCATCGGCTTCTCGCTGGACATGTTACGGAAACGATGCGGCACATTCGGCGGAATCCACGTCGTGTCGAACGGACTCAGCCGATGTTCCTCGCCCTGAATGTCGAGAATTGCATCCCCTTCCAGCAACATCACGCTCTCTTCGCAATTGTGGCTGTGAAACGGGATGGCAACGCCGGCGCTGAATTCCGTGATGCCGTTGATAAAGCCGGCCGCTCCCAGCGCTGGCGACACGAGCGGCGTCGTGCGGGCGCCGCCTCCCCTGTCGTAGCTCTTGAGTTCGTGCGGCCGAAGAATAGCGGGGCGTTGCGGGCTTGATGAGGTCATGGCGATCGATTCCAGTTGGAGGTGCGTCGTAGAGGCCGGAACGAGCATGGGCCCGGTCCGACCGGTCGGGCGGATGAAGCTTTCAATGCCGGACCAGCTTTTCTAGGCCCAGTTGTTCGGCCATTTGATCAAGCTCGGCCGAGACCGCCGAGGCGATCGGGATGCCCGCGGCGGCGTATTCGCCACGCCGGCCATGACTCTGCTCGCCCGGCAGCCAGATGCGTTCGACGCCCGGTAGCCGCTCGCTGTCGCGGATGTCGCGTACCAGCCGGTCGACGGCCTGTTTGAAGTCGGCCGGTTCGCCGAAGGCCTTGAGGTCGATCACCAGAATGGCCTGACCGGTATTGGTAGGCGTCGTGTGGTCCTGATTGAAATCGATCACGTCGCGCCCCATCGCGGCGCCGTTCAAGGTGCCCGCCAGCAGGCCCACCATCAGCGCCAAGCCATATCCCTTATGGCCGCCGATCGGCAGCAGGAAGCCCTCATGCGCGCGGGTCGGGTCCAGCAACGGCTGTCCCTGCCGGTCTATCATCCAGCCTTCGGGCATGAGCTCACCGCGCTTGGCCTTTGCCTTGACCTTACCGTATGCGGCCACCGTAGTAGCCATGTCCAGCACCACGGCCGGCTCGCTGCCGGCGGGGATGCCAATCGCAATCGGATTCGTCGACAGCAGCATTTCCATGCCGCCCCACGGCGGTAAGTGATTGGCGTTGCCCACGGCGAAATACAGGCCGATCATGTCATGCTCGATCGGCATGCGCGCATAGAGCGAGGCTGGTCCAGCATGATTGCTGGCACGCGTACCGACCCAGGCGACCCCGGTCGTGCGTGCTTTCTCGATCGCCAATGCGGCCGCATAGGACATGACGAGATGCCCCATTCCATTGTCGCCATCGACGACCGCCATCGCGGCGCGCTCGGTCGCTAACCGGATGTTGGGGCGCAGATTGATCCCGCCCGCCTGCAGCCGCTTCAGATACTGCGGCAGGCGAATCACGCCGTGCCCATCCGAGCCCTGCAGATCGGCCTGGGCCATCAGGCCTGCTACGGTGTCCGCGTCCGTTGCGGGCAAACCCGCATGACGTAGTACCGAGCCGATGAAATCCTCGAGGGACCCTACATTGACCCATACCGAATCGTTATTTCGTTTCATTGTTTGCCGTGTGTCGGCTGGCTTTTCGCCATGCCCGTTAAGTCTCGAATGCCCATGCGCTACAATGCTTTCGTGATGCAATGGAACGAGTCTAATGACGGCTGGAGACTGCGTCCAATACTCAATTTTTCAGCTGATATATCATTCTGCTATGTACAGACAGCAAGGAGCATTTTCGTGAACCTGCGCGCCCTGAAGTATTTCGTCGCCATTGCGGATGCCGGTAGTGTGACCGCGGCGGCCGAGGCGATCGCCATTGCCCAGCCGGCGCTCAGCCGGCAACTGCGCGAACTGGAGAGCGACCTGGGCCTGCAATTGCTGCATCGCACGCCGCGCGGCGTGCGCCTGACCCAGGCCGGTGTCGTCCTGTACGAGTCGGCAACCCGTATCCTCACGGAAGCGCAGCGCGTGCGCGAGCAACTGAAAGGCCAGCGGCATGCCGGGCAGGCCACCGTGGTGCTGGGCACTTCGCCCACGCTGGCGCGTTTGCTGGTGCCGGGTGTGTTCGCGCGGTGCCGACGCTCGCTCAATGACGTGAACCTGACGGTACGCGAAGCCTTCACACCCGTCTTGCTCGACTGGCTGGAGCGCGGCATGATCGACATGGCGGTGGTCACCAACCCCGAGCCGGGCCGGGCGTTTACGATGCATGCGTTGCTTGGCGAGCCGTTCGCGCTGATCACGCCGGCGGGCAGCGGACTTGGCTCCGCGATTTCGATCAGCCAGTTGGCGCACATTCCGGTTCTGATGACAGCATTCCATCGCGGTATCGTCGAACGCCAACTTGCACCCATGGGCGGCCGCCTGAACGTGCAGTCGGAGATCGATTCGGTCGACTCCATTCGCGAGCTGGTATTCCAAGGCCAGGGAGCCACGCTGATGCCGGTATCGGTGTTCAAGGACCCGCGCGTGCGAAACCGGGTGACGATGTCGGAAGTTTCGGGCGTGCAGTTGAACCGCCTGCTGGTTATGGCCACCCGCATCGAGCGTGAGGAAAACTCCTGCCTGTCTGTGCTCAAGGACCTGGTCATCTCGGAGCTCTCTCAGCTAACCCAGGCCGGCATGTTCAATTTCGCACCGCTCCGCCATCGCGCCGCGACCGCGCGTGCCGCCGCGCCCTCTCCATGACCCAATGATATGGCGTCGAACCAATTCAGCATTTGATGCCGCCAAGTTCCGCCTTTACCCTGAGCTGATCAGCCTCGGGCGGTCAGCGCCATGCGGATGCAGACTTTTTTCCTGGGTCGGGCCGCCCACGTTTGCGCAAGATCAATTGGCTTGTATATGGTTATCCTGAATCAACTTCTTATACACCGCGAGATTGTCCTCGGTCATCTTGCCAAGTTGCGCGGGTGTCGAGCCCGTCGGCATCGCACCTTGCGCAATCAGCTTGGCGCGCACGTCGGGATTGGCAAGCGCCACTTTGATTGCCTGGTTGAGGCGGTCCACAACGTCAGGCGGTGTTCCATGCGGGGCAACGATCACAAACCAGGACGAAAAAATGAACCCCGGTGAGCCCGATGCTGAAATGGTCGGGACCCCGGGCGTCTGCTCAAGCTCGTGTTGCGAAGACACTCCCAGCAGTTTCAGATTTTTGCCGTCGACCAGGCTCTTAACCGTGGCCAGAGCGGAGAATCCCACCTGGGATTGGCCGCCGGCAATGCCCACCGCGGCCGGTGTGGCGCCTCTATACGGCACGTGCAACATGTTCAGATGGTTGCTAGCGGCAAACAGGGCCATCGCGATATGCTGCGGGCTGCCGTTGCCACCGGACGCGTAATCGATTCCGCCGGGCGCCGCTTTTGCCGCCGCGATCAGATCGGCTGCCGTTTTGTAAGGCAGAGTCGGGGACGCGACCAAGGCCCATTCCAAAGTGGCCACCAGAGATACTGGCGCAAAATCGCGAATCGGGTCCCATGGCATAGGCGACTGTAAATTCGGCACCATCGTCAGGATGCTGTCGTTAAATGCACCGATCGTATAACCATCCGGCGCGGCTGTGGCAACGCGACCCGCGCCGATGATCCCGGAGGCGCCCGGCCTGTTTTCCATCACGATGGATTGGCCCAATGCCTTGGACATTTCCGGCGCCAGGATCCGGGCGGCATTGTCGACGGCGCTGCCCGCTGCCAGCGGTATCACCATAATGATCGTCTTGTCCGGATAGGCAGCCAGGGCGTTATCGCTATATGCGGCAATGACGCACACGACCAGGGCACAGCAACGCATCAAGTTTTTCATATTCCGATTTCCTCAGTTCGAAGTTCGTTATCCAAAGTGCGCTTCCTTATTCTGAAAGACACACTCACCGCCTCAGTATCATCGATCCGCCATGGCTTCACCGGCAACGCCGTCAGTTGAAAATCGGCACGGCGACTTTCGGCGTCATAGTTTGACGCCCAACAATTTCAACGCGTTGCTACTCAGGATCGCGGTGCGCTCAGCATCGGTGAGTTCCGTCGCGAAGATATGATCGACCGGATGTAGCTCCCATGGAATCGGATAATCGGTACCCAGCACGACGCGGTTGGCGCCGACCTGGGATATCAGGAATTTCAGCGCTTCCGGCGTAAACACCATCGCGTCGACGTAGATGTCGCGGATGTACTCGCTGGGCTTTTTTTTCAGTACGATGTCGGGATTACAGCCCTGGGGCGACACGAAACAGGGACGATCCGAGCGTGCCGCATAGGAACCTAGGTAGCCGCCGCCGTGAGCCGCCAGTATTTTGAGGCCGGGAAATTTATCCAGCGTGCCTTCGAAAATCAGATGCTCCAGCGCGATGGTGGTGTCCAGCGGGTTGCCTATCGTGTTCGACAGCCAGCCATTACCCTGGTAGCGCTTACGCATTTCCGGCTGGCTTTGCGGATGGATGAACAATACCGCACCCAATTCTTCGGCCTTCGCCCACACCGGATGGAACTTGGGATTGGAAAAATCCTCACCGTTGACGCTCGATCCGATGGCCGCGCCGCGCAGACCTTGCTTGCGCACTGCATCCTGCAGCTCCTGGACCGCAAGATCGGGATACTGCAGGCTCAGGGAGGCAAACGCGGCAAAACGTTGCGGATACGCCGCGCACAGCTCGGCGAACTTCTGGTTGTGGAGCTTGACGATCGCGGCGGCCGTGTCGCGATCCTGTTGATACCAGAACGGGTTGATCGATAACACCTCCATATCGATGCCCATGCCATCCATGACCGCCAATCGCTGCGCGACTGCGGCCTGGTCGTCGGCTGGAATGAACATTTCCGGTATGCCTTTGACCGGCGGGAGCACGTCTTTCGCGTCTTTGCCCATCAGCGCAATCGATTCGTGAAAGTAACAGTGCGCATGCGTGTCGATGGTTCTTACGCGCTTGCCATTTATCATGACGGGCAAGTGCTGTGAGTCCGGACTTGACTGCGCCTGCACCGCATCCAGCAGGCCGCAGGTGCAAAACACGATGCCGCTGCTTGCCACGCCTTTCATGAAACCTCGTCGAGTTGTCATCCTTCGTCACCTTTGTTGATATTGTTTTTTTAGGCCGCCGGATACGCTGGGTTCCGGCTTATATATTTTTAAAGCGCTGCAGGTGCAGGGTCTCCCTTGATGCAGACGAGAACCGCTGCAATTCCAGGTCGATCGGCGGCGCGCGAAGCGCCTTCTTGGCCTGAACCTCTAGCCCAGGGTGCTTTAGAGCTTGTCGTGCCGGCCGATGCTGAAAAGAAACTACCGACCTCGGCCGTATCGTCCTCCGGAGGAGTGTGCGCGAGCAATGCCGGAGTATTGCAAAGCGTGATGTAGCGGGCCAATACTATTTTTTCTCGGCCCCATATCAATTTGCTCTTGGCCTGGAGCGAGCTGGGTGGTTGCCTTGGGGTGAATCTGATCGGTGACGTTGATAGGTGATGCGACAAGCTCTTTCGACGACCGCGTGGCCATGCTGATGGAGCTCAGATTGACTTTCCTACTCTTACCTCTATCATCTGAGAGAAGAGTAAGGATGGACAGCGTAGGACGATAAGTATCGATATCTGACCGGCTTGCTCCGAACCGACGCATAGCGTAACGACGTCGCCGGCTCTTGATCTACAAGAGAACGAAAGGAGCGCGCCATGAAAGAGAAAGAACTTCGGTTGGCAGTCGTTCTCTTCGGCGGGGTGTCGCTCGCGATTTACCAGCACGGTATCAATTGCGAAATCCTCAATCTGGTCAGAGCCTCAAAAATCTTTCACAGGGATAAATTATTTGAAAGCGATCGGAAATCTGCGATCAGTTTTCATGATTTGTATCCCGATGAACCAGAAAGATCGACCGGGGATGTCTACCTTGCGTTTCTGGAAACCCTTGGGCGAGATATCGATCTCCGGGTTATCGTCGACGTCATCGCGGGATCCTCTGCGGGGGGAATCAACGGTGTTGCCTTAGCCACAGCGCTGGCGCATGACTTGAGTCTGACGCCGATCACAGACATGTGGCTGAGCAAAGCCGACATACTCAATCTGCTCGCGCCCGAGACCAGGGCGCGGCTCTGGAGCAAATGGTATTTCTGGCCGTTCGTGCGTCCTCTGCTGGCCCGCCTGGATCGCGAGGGCTTGCTGCCGGCGAATGCCGACGCGGAGATGAAAGAACGGATCTCGGTTTTTCTGCGCTCACGCTGGTTCAAGCCGCCTCTTGACGGTCGTCACATGACGGAGCTCATGCTGGATGGGCTTGACGCGATGGGGAAATCCGGTGTGACTTTCGAATCACTGCTGCCAATGGGAGCAAGACTTGATCTAGTCGTTACCGTGACCGATTTCAGAGGGCTCGACCGGCCTATCTTCATCCACGATCCACCGGTGACGCATGAAAGGGAGCATCGTCACCTGCTTCGTTTCAGCCTCGACCATGGCAAAACCGGCTATCTCAAAAGCGATTTCGACGTTGATAATTTCCCGTCTCTTGCCTTTGCATGCCGGGCGTCGTCGTCGTACCCCGGGGCATTTCCGCCGGCGCAGATTCGCGAGATCGACGAGATTCTGGCCGACCGCCACAGGCCGTGGCCGGCGCGTACGCATTTCCTGGAGCGCAATTTCCGTCGATACCTTGAGCAGGGCGAAAATCCCGAAGATGCGGTGCTGGTCGATGGCAGCGTTCTCGATAACAAGCCAATCATGGCCTGCGTAGAGGCGATCCGCACGCACGGCGCCTTCCGTGAAGTGGATCGCCGCCTCGTCTATATAGATCCGCATACAAGAAATGAAAAAACACCGCCCAGCACGGGCGTGCCGAGCTTTTTCGCCACCTTGCGCGGGGCGCTCTCGGATCTGCCGCGCCACGATCCTGTCTATAACGAACTGGCCGTGATCAGTAGGTACAACCGGCAGGCCCGGCGCTTAAAGGCGGCCATCTCGGACGCCAGATCCCATGTCGTGAAAATGATTGAGCAAGTGACTGAGGGCGGTCTCAAGGAAAACTTCACGGTCGATACCTTGCGGCATTGGCGGCTCTCGACTTTTGGGGCGCTGTCCGGCACAGCGATCGTCTACGACGCCTGGCTCCGTTCTCTGATTCTCGAAGGTGTGGATTTTCTCGTACGAATCATTGTCAGCGCATGTCAATACGTTGCAGATTCGCGGGAAGCGCGCCGGGTCCAGGAAACCATAGAGGAATGGGCCAAAAATCAGGAAATCCTCGTTGCTTCCTACAACATGCCGAAAAGTCTTTATGAGTATTCCGATATGCCGAATTTTGCGAAAATAATTTCGGATTTTGGCGTTACATACAAAAAAAGGCGATTGAATTTTGTCTTGTATGAAATCAACGATCTCTACCAAACGATTTCGAAGGAGGATGATTCCTATGTCGCCTATTCGGAGTCTCTCGATCTTTTGAAGATAAAAATACAAAAATGCATCGACGAGTTGACGGCGTATGAAGACATGAGTTTCTTAAGTCGTCAGGCTATTGTTATTTGTCGAAGGCTGTTTGTTGGCAGGTTTGCCGACGAAAAAACAAATATGATATCTGACGATAGTATTTTTCTTGGCAAAGAAGATATTAATGAGATATCTAAACTGGTTGAGACGCTGGGTCGGGAATGCGATCTGAGGCGGGACGTGGATAATGCGGATGCCGTACTGGCGTCTCCCTTGCTCATGAATTTGGCAGAGCAGTATCGTACCGCCATTCTCACGGCATATCTCGGATACTTCTTCTGGGACATCATCCTGCGCCCAACGGCAAGCGCTTTGTCATTGGACGCCGGTCCGATCGAGGAGATTCTGATCGATCGCATCAGTCCTGAAGATGCAACCGGCATCACATTGGATGACCGCAAAAATGTGCTGCTGGGCGGCTCATTTGCCGGCTTCGGCGGTTTTTTCAGCCGTTCGATCCGTGAAAATGATTATTTGTGGGGCCGGCTTCATGCGGTGGACCGGCTCTTCGATATTCTGATCAGCACGGTTCCGATGACCATTCGCGGCAATTTCGATATCGACGCCCTGAAAAAACGCGCATTCGAGAGAGTGCTTGATGAGGAAGCCGCGCGGCTCAAGTTTATTCCAGGCTTGATTGCCCAAGTCACAGAAAGCGTTGACCAGGATGAACTTAGTAAAATTGTTGCGGCAGGCAACAAAAAGAATATGCAGTCTAGGTATGACACATACCAGCGATCGAACTAAATACAGCTCTATCTTTTTTAAAAATCGCGTACTCGTCTAGAGCGAGCTTTTACGTCTACAGATCGAGAACGAGAATGTCGTCCTTAGAACGTGAGCAACAAGGCAAGAAAAACCGGTTCGACGCCCTCTCCTGCTCCGTCAGATACACGTCACGGTGATCAGGTTTTCCGCACAGCACCGAAGTTAGGCATGTCCCACAGACACCCTGCTCGCAAGAAGCAAGTACATTTATCCCAGCGTCTGACAATGCTTTCAATGCAGACTGGTTTGCCGGCACGTCGACCATGCGGCCATTGCTAGCAATTTTTATTTGAAAGGGTTTGTCATCCGTATTTTTAGCGCTAGTCGTAGCAAAATATTCTCGGTGTACACAATCTTCAGGCCAGTTGTTCTCCATAGCCGCCGACAATACTCCGTCAATAAATCCAGCGGGGCCGCATACATAGAGATGTGTTTTACTAGTTCGATTTGCGAGAATTTTTTTAAAACGTGCCCTGGTATCTTCTGGCGAATCCCCTATATACGTATGCGCGCGGCCACGCATATCGGACATAATTAGCCGATCTCGGAACGCTGCTCGCGCAAGTTCACGTGCGCTGTAATGAAGTTCAAAAGAAGCTCGGACATGTATTAGTCGCTCCGCCATGCACAAAATTGGAGTAATACCGATACCGCCAGCGAGCAGGATCGTGTGTTCCGCCTCATCTACCAGTGGAAAATGGTTCCTGGGAACGCTTATCTCAAGAATATTTCCCACCGATACATCATGCATCGCGATCGAGCCTCCTCGTGAATTTGGCTCTCGCAAAACGGCTATCCGATATACGTCATCTTGATCCGCGTCGTTGTACAACGAGTATTGACGCACAAGATTGTCGTTGAGCATGACATCAATATGCGACCCGGCAGTAAATCGCGGCATGGCACCGCCATCAACACCGGCAAACTCAATAGACATAATGCCTTCAGCAATCATCTCTTTGCGATTTACTTTAACTTTCATACGTCTCCATCCTTTTAAATTTTATTTAGCCCGTAACCATATGTGTCTGAGCACTTTATCGAGCGGTTTTTCCTTCAACATCTGATAGAACACCTAAACTTCTCTAAAAATTTATAAGCGCGCTGGAAGCAGATGCGTAATCCGATGTGCAGACCTTTTAGATAGAGGAAATGCGCATCTGTTATACGAAAATTAGGCGACTTGTTCGTCAGCTAACATACGGTCGACCGTCCGGCGCATGTGCATACGGGCGCGATCCGAGACGATGTCAACGAGCGCATCGCTCCCCAGCTCGTTCAGGCGATCCTGCTGACCTTCCACCACAGCTTTATCTTCAAGAAAAGCTTTTCCGATTTCCTCAAATAGCTGTGTGCATGCTGCAGGCTCATCTTGGCGATAGCCATTCGCAGTTGACCAAAAGTAAAAGCATGAATCTTCCGTTTCGGGTGTCAATCCATGGAAAAGTCGCAACGAGAAGCCAGGCTGCTCTCGATTTTCAATTGCGTTGTTTCCCACTTCGACCGCCCCGCTCCATTGGATGATGCTACCTGGTGCGATATATTCAAATTCTTGCCAACGGTCCACGTTCTTCTCAAATTTGTATGCTTTCTGGTAAGTTGGTGGGGCAATCGAATCTGGCATCCACCGAATAAATTTCAGGCCTTGGTTATTTGGCAGAGTTTCCATCTTGGCTTCCACATGCGTCATGGGGTTACCGCCGATCGTATTGCCATGGACATAACCAACATGCGTAAGATCCATCAGGTTATCAACCAGCAACATATAGTTGGCTTTTACATGATAGAGCCCGTGTTTATGGGGCCAATTTTTATAGTCGTTGTGGTATGGATAATCGATAATTTTCGATGCATCTGCTTCTTCTGCTTCCCCCATCCATATCCAAACAAATTCGTCTTTCTCAACCAAGGGATAGTTTTTTACGCGCGCCTTTTGAGGAATTTTTTCTTGTCCTGGGATTGCCACACACTGTCCCGCACAGTTAAATGTGAGGCCGTGGTAGCCGCACTGTAGTCCACCATCAACCACAGTACCGAGGGACAGTGGTGCCGACCGATGACAGCATCGATCTACGAGGGCACCAATTTCGCCTTCTTTGTTCCTGAATAAAACCACGGGCTCGTTTAAGATGCGCCGTGCCAACGGCTTATCTGTTACCTCGTGTGCCCATGCTGCTATGTACCATGCGTTTCGGATAAACATTTTCATCTCCTATTATTAGTTGTAGAAATCAGTCAAACAGCAAGGAAGGTTCTTATTTCAGTCACGATCTGTGACGACTGTTCTACATTCGACAAATGGCCTCCGGGCAGCTTCTTGTGCAAAGCTGACGGTATGTTTTCGGCAATATATTGAGCGTCCGCTGGTGTAGTGGCGGTGTCTTCCGCGCCACTGATCACCAGCGTCGGTGCTTTTATTGAATGGATCTCATTGCGCAAGTCCATGTCGCGAATAGCCGCGCAGGATCCAATATAACCATCTGGAGGAGACCCAAGCGACATACGCAAAATTCGATCGGTAGCTATGGCGTTGTTTGCGACGAACGATGCAGATAGCCAACGCTCTAGGATTGCGGGACGAATCGCAACCATCCCCTTTTCTCGTACAGCCGTTGCTCGCATATCCCATGATTCTGGCGGCCCGACATACGCGGCCGTATTACAAAGAATTAATTTTTCTAACCGATTTGGGTAGTGAAGAGCAATCCACATGCTCACCATTGCGCCCAGCGACAAACCACACAAATTCACACTTTCAAGCTTAAGTTCGTCAAGTAGTCCGATCAAATCTTGTCCCAACAACGCAAGCGAATAAGCGCCCTCCGGGACGGCGGACTGTCCTTGCCCACGAGCATCAAAGCGCAAAACTCGAAAACTTGTAGATAGGTCGCCGGCGACGGCATCCCATACACTTAAATCGGTAGCGATAGAGTTAACGAGCACGATAACTGGCTTGTCGAGCGGGCCATCGAGTCGATAATTTAATTTCTGTTTGTTGACTATAGCGAACGGCATATATGTGCTCCAAAAGAGATTGACCGACACCAAGAATCTCTTCATGTAAATTCTTGGCAGCCTAAACTTCTACAACGCGGACGCAATTAGTGTTGCGCGACAATGACTGTGACTTCAACTTAGCCACAGCTATATGGCGCCTCCCCCAACTTGGCCTTAAAAAAGCAAAACAAAGAGAGCGTTAAGACGGTGCAAATTCAAGAATATATTTTGCGATCGACACTTCTGCCTCCACTCTATTTTTTTGATTTGATCACTTCAGCTTCGGTAATAATCAAATGTTTTTTGTATGGTCGCATTCTGAAATTATGTGTATTATCTGTCAATCAAATGGACAAATAATACGAATCTGCCATATGGATATTGAGAAAATTGACTTGAATTTGCTGCGTATATTTGACGCAATTATTCGTACACGAAACATTACGATGGCCGGTGAACTAGTGGGGTTAAGCCAGCCAGCGGTAAGCTTTGCGTTAAACAAATTGCGCAAGTTAACTTCAGACCAATTATTCGTTCGTACCACAAATGGCATGGAGCCAACCCCGCGTGCGGTCGCCATGTCAGCACCCATTCGGCATGTACTTGAGGTTGTGCACAGAGAAGTGTTTCTTCAAGAAGCATTCGACCCAGCCGAGAGTAAGAAAATTTTTACGCTCAGCTTGTCAGATATCGGCGAGATGGTTTTTTTGCCCAAGCTAATGAAACAGTTAAATTTACTTGCGCCGAATGTAACTTTAAGGTCGGTATCGATGCCCCCCGAAAAACTTGAAATAGCAATGGAGACCGGCGAGGTGGACTTAGCGGTAGGATATTTTCCAGATATTGTGAAAACTAATTTTTATCAACAACATCTATTCACGCATAGCTTTGCATGCTTGATACGCGCGGACCATCCTGTCATTAAAAAGAAACTTACGTTACGCCAATTTCTAGACGCAAAACACATTTTGGTCAGGGCAGAGGGGCGAAGCCAGGAGATACTGGAAAGGTATCTGATAGAAAAACACATTGAACGAAAAATCGGCTTAGTCATTCCTCACTTTATGAGCATTCCCTATTTGCTAGCGGAGTCAGAAATGGTAGCGACTATTCCATTATCCTGCGCGAGGGTGTTTGCGCAGTCAAACAATTGCCGTGTGGTGGCCTTGCCTTTTGAATCACCTACGTTCGACTTAAAGCAATATTGGCACGTGCGTTACCACCGCGACGGCGCAAATCAGTGGCTGAGAAATATTTTTCACGATACTTTTTTAGTAGGACTGGACTAGAGTTGGTCCTACCTTAGCTGTTCAGATAGACTTGCCGCCTCCGAGCCGAATCCCCTACTCCCCTCCATGCCTTACTGCTGCACAATGCCCATCTGCTGCAATAGCGTTAGATTGTCTTCCAAATGCCAGTTGTCGGTGATGCGGCCATCGGCCACGCGGTACAAATCGAAGGCCTGAAAATCGATGATCTGGCCC
>JAQGNR010000262.1 GCA_028291765.1 Herbaspirillum sp. | reverse complement strand
AAAAGGAGGTGAAATGGCTTGTGTAATGTTCTATAGCTTATTTATGAGAATTGATTGTCAACTGTTTGAGGTTTAATCATCTTGTGGCTTAAGATAGAAGATGCAAAAATTTTCGGTTCTTAAATAAAGTGGATCTGGCCGTGCTACGGCGCATGGGCTAGATTCACTTTACTCATAACAACAAAAGGACAATGAAATGTTTTTTGTACTCGTGATATTGGTGATTCTGGCAACATTGGTAAGTATTTGGTACGGACGCACGATTTTTGCCGCCCTGTTCGTGTTGGCATTGATCGGCAGCGCTATCGTACTGATACACGATATCGATACACCGCTTCATCTAGCATTTTGAGGGGGGCTGCTTAATGTCCCGCCTCTACCTGATTGCCGCCACGCTCAATACACTGGTGCTGACCCTTATTCTGGTCGCCGCCCTGATTGTTCAGTTTGTGCTTGGCGAATTGCCTTGCCCTCTTTGTTTCTTGCAACGCATTGCCATCATGCTATGCGCGCTTGGACCGTGTTTTTTGCTGGCGCAAAATCGGCGTTCCGCACTCACGCATCGCGATCTGGCAATTGCCGGCGGTATCTCTGTACTGGCCGCATTGCTCGGCGCCGCCATTTCGACCCGACAAGTTCTGCTGCATATATTGCCGGGTGATCCAGGATTCGGTGGCACTGTCCTCGGCATGCATTTATATACGATCTGCTTACTTGTTTTTATCGGCCATGCATTAGCGGCCGGCGTAATGCTGATCGCTTCTTCAGGGACCGATTCGTTCACGCAGCATCGTTGGCCAATCGCCAAAGGCATATTTTTTGCATTCGGTATCGTGGTATTAATTAACCTGATTGGTGTAATGCTGCAAGCCGGATGGCATTGGATGCTGCCACCGGATCCGGTCAGTTATCTATTGCTGAGCAGTTGAGAAACTGATCATGCAGCGTATCTTATCTAAGGTCAAACGCAGTCCATGAATCCATTATTAGTTGAAAGACATATCGTCTTAGGTGGCATCTGCAATCTACGCGATCTTGGTGGTTATCCGGTCGGTGGCGGCGGCAATATCCGGTGGCGCCGGGTATTGCGCAGCGATTCGCTGCACGATCTGAACGATAGCGGGATCGAAGCGCTGCTCGATGCCGGTCTTGCCAGCGTAATAGATTTGCGCGACGCGAGCGAAATTGCGCGCCAGCCCAATCCGTTTCATGCGCATCGCGCCGTCAAGTACTCGCATATTCCTTTATTTGCCCATCTCGATTTGAAGGAGCATCTCGCCGATGCCGCCGGCGTCGACGATATGTTGCTTGGCCTTTATTGCGAGGTATTGACGCAGCGCCAGCCAGCATTGGCCGAAGCGCTGGCTGCCATTGCGAACGCAGGTCCGGGAGCGGTGCTGTTCCACTGTACGGTGGGGAAAGACAGAACGGGTGTACTTGCGGCGCTGGTGCTGGCTGCCGTAGGTGCATCGCCCGAGGACATTGTCGCCGACTATGCCTTGTCGGCGGCAAGGATCGACAGGATCCGAAAGCGCATGCTGGCTAAATTCAGCGCCGACGGTGCAGATATCAAATCGCTTTTACCCTTATTTTCATCGGAACCGGCAACGATGCGCGGGATGCTCGATTTTCTGGATAACCGGTATGGCGGCATCGATGCGTATCTGCATATTTTGGATCCTGATAGAATTTTGCGAGAAAAATTGCGGGCGCGAATGTTAAGCTGAGCAGGCTACGGAATTTATGGGGTGCCGGTAATGAAGCGAGCAATAACGCAATGTTGTCTAGGATGCCTGCTTCTTTTTTTGGCGGCCTGTTCAAGCACGCAATTACAGAATAGGGGCGATTACCTGGTCGATACCAGTCATCAGGCTGTCGGCGCCGACAGCAGAATCAAACATCTGGTCTTGCACTATACCGCCGGTTCATTCGAACATGCCTTGGCTGAACTGAGCAAGGGAGGGGTCAGTGCGCATTATCTGGTGCCGCAACAGAAAACCGATGCGGGACCGGTCATATTGCAATTGGTGCCGGAACAAGCGCGTGCCTGGCACGCCGGCGTCAGCTATTGGCAGGGGCGCACCAATATTAACGACACTTCAATTGGCATTGAAATTGTCAATCAAGGCCCTACAGACACGGCGCAAGGCCGTACCTGGGAAGCTTACACACCATTTCAAATAGAGATCGTCAAACGCCTGGCCGCGGATGTTATCGCCCGTTATGGCATCGCGCCATATTGCGTGCTGGCCCATAGCGATATCGCGCCGTCGCGCAAATCGGATCCTGGTCCTTTGTTCCCCTGGAAAGAATTGGCCGATGCAGGCATCGGCGCCTGGCCGGATGCCGCTACGGTAAGCCATTATCTGGCAGGGCTAGATCCACATCAGACCGTCCAGAATATTGGCTTGCTTCAGGCGCAGTTGCGGCAATATGGCTACGACGTACCGCTTACAGGTCAACTCGACCCACCGACTATTCAGGTTCTGGTCGCCTTTCAAATGCATTTTCGTGCATCCGATTACAGCGGCATCGCCGACGCCGAGACCCAGGCGATCATAGAAGCCCTATTGGAAAAATATCATCCGGCGTTCCAGGAGGAGCCGCAAGGCAACCCTAATTAAGGGCATGGGAGGTCAATTTCCCCTGCGCGGCTTGGAACGCCACGCACCGCGCAGGGGAAATTGACCGCCAATGGCATTTCATTCAGCCAGCCTTAACTACCACTATCGTTACAATTATCGATTATCAGCCTACTAGATTGGATATAGGACTGCGCGTAAGATGCGGCATGTTCGATCATTATTATTGTAGAGGCTGATATGCGGGAAGAAAACGGCAGGCGTTCCTGGGCTTATGCCATGAAGGTCTACCTGGAAGTGCCGACCTTGAGAATGTTTGCCCTCGGTTTTTCTGCTGGTCTGCCTCTCATGCTGGTATTGGGCACTTTGAGTTTCTGGCTACGCGAGGCCGGTATTGAGCGCACAACCATCGGTGAATTGAGTTGGGTAGGTCTGGTCTACGGTTTTAAATGGCTGTGGGCGCCACTGGTGGACCGTTTACCGATACCGCTGCTCACCAAATGGATGGGACGGCGGCGTAGTTGGCTTTTCTGCGCGCAGTTGCTGATTATCGGGGGACTGGTCGGCATGGCGCTGCACGATCCAAAGCTGGCATTGCGGCCGGTGGTCTGGTGCGCACTGATGGTAGCGTTTGGTTCGGCCACACAGGATATCGCACTCGATGCTTTACGCATCGAGTCGGCAGATATAGATCGACAGGCTGCATTGGCAGCGGCTTACCAGACCGGCTATCGGCTGGCAATGATCTGGGCCGGTGCAGGGGTTCTCTGGATCGCAGCGGACGCTGAAATCAGCAGCATATCGTCATATCAACACGATGCATGGAAGACCGCCTATCTGATCATGGCCGTATCCATGTTGATAGGAACAGTGACGGTACTGTTTTCAAAAGAACCGGTGCGCATCGCCTTGCCGCCGGCCAAAAATCTGAGCGAATGGCTGCACAGTACATTGGTCGGGCCATTTTCTGAATTTTTTATACGCTATCGATGGCAGGCCGCGCTGATTCTGGCCTTGATTTCGATCTATCGCATCAGCGATGTGGTGATGGGCATCATGGCCAATCCGTTTTATGTCGATATGGGTTACACCAAAATAGAGGTGGCAACCGTCAGCAAAATTTATGGCGTGATAATGACGCTGGCGGGCGCCTTTGTGGGCGGCGCATTATCGATGCGGATCGGCGTGATGCGAGTGCTGATGTTGGGCGCTGTAATGAGCGCCGCCAGTAATGTATTGTTTTCCTGGCTGGCCGGACATGGCCACGATGTCAATGCATTGATTTTTGTCATTTCGGCCGATAATCTCTCCAGCGGTATCGCCAGCGCGGCGTTCATTGCTTATCTTTCCAGCCTGACCAACATCAAATACTCGGCAACGCAGTATGCAATATTCAGCTCAATAATGTTACTGCTGCCGAAATTCCTGGCTGGTTTTTCCGGAACGTATGTCGATAAATTCGGTTATGGCAACTTCTTCATCGCGACAGCTTTATTGGGAGTGCCGGTGGTGATATTGGTAGGATTGGCATCCAGAATGCATGCGGTCAGAAATAAAGCGCAAGCGGCGGCACAAACGGTTTGATCATGTTGGCTCATAGCGGCGTTCGACCGATTTGACCTTATCTTAAATAATTAAGATCGATCCTATCTTTTATTAGGAGTGGTCTCATTTACTTACCTTCTATATAAAAAGAGAATAAGCGCCAGATAAATCAACATTGGCTGCTTATGTCTCTTTTTACATCTTCAAAACCCCTGTTTTTTTCTCAAAACCAAGTACTACATGCTTGAGCAAGAGGCGCTGCAACAGAGCAGCAAGCCACTGTCCGGCAGTGGCTTCAACGAGAAGAAAAGGTACGCTACACACATCGGTGCTTTTCTTGCCGATGCCTCACGCGGCGAAAAACTGGCGCATCGATGCCTGTTTAATAAACGCAGTCGGGCCTGCCTGGCTTTATATACTGCGGTCGATATCGCTTATCAGATATTACGCAGGGAGCAATCGGGTCCACACAATAGCGCTCAACGGCAGGCGATCAAACAGGCATCGGACCAAGTCGAATCCGATCTCGCGCGATTACGCGGGTTTTTGCGTCCGGTATTTCTGGACCGACGCTGTTTCGATACCCAGTTTGTCATCGGAGGCGATATCGACGATGAACATGCCGGCGCTGCCTATGGTCAATTGGGCGGTGCGGAATTGCACCGTGTAATGGCTGAAGCCACCTATCGGGCGGAACGGCTCTTACAGATATTTGCGAATTGTTCGTTGACCTGGGCTGTCATGCAGGCGGTAGAACCAGAGATGCAAAAGGTGCAGGATGATTTGCTGCCGCAACATGCAGGCCCTCTAGGAAAAAATGTATTCATTGGCAGTATTTTCAGGACGGAATGGAAAAAGACTGTCTCTCAAATGGCGTTGCACGTTATCGCCAAGCATATCGTTCTGATATTGAACGTGCCAACCAGTGTGCGCATACCGTTGGTTCATCAAGCGGGTAGTTTGCAGTTGCAGGCGGAGTGTGAATAAGGCTTCGGATAAGCCTGCTAGCCGTGATTCCAGCGATCGTCTTAGCGCTTGGGAGATGCGTTTAATCGACGTCATTACGGACTGCGAGGATGACATCCGGCGTTATCGGGACATGATCGAGCAGCTCAACGGCGCACGCGATTGCAATATTCGCCTACTCGCATGCTGCATGGAAAACCAGCATGCTCATAGACATTTGACGCTGTTTACGGCGTTACACATTGTTGGTCTGCGGTTTCAGAAAGCAAACTGTTCAGCGCATCCCGCCAACGAGAACCTGGCAAGCGCCACCGCAGGATTGCAGCAGCATATCGAATTGATCGCTGTCATGATGCGAGCGATGTTCGATCAGATGGAGCAATCGTTGGCGCCAGGCGCCATACGCTGGGATTACGGGGACAGCGTTCTGGCAAACTTGACGGAGAGGCGTTTGAGGATTGCAATCGACGATGCGATAGCGTCGTTGCGCGAGCAATTTTCGTGCACATTGACGACAGTATTGATGGCGGCGATTGAGCCGGCAATGAAATCCGTACAGGACAGATTGTCATTGCGCCCGGAACTCCCTTTAGATGTGAAAGCTTTCGCCGGCGCCCTGCTTGGTCTGAAATGCAATGGCAGTCACGGCGCGTCGATCTGTCTGGCCGATCTGGCATCCGATGTTTGCCAGATATTCAAAATCCCACGCACTATTTGTTTATTGGCTTAATACGCTTTGTCTTAATACCGCTTTATTTCGGGTGTCCTCGCTCGCCGCAAGCCCCTGACTGATGAGCGAGATGTCGTTTCGGCCGGGATGACATCTGCGGAAGTGGTGCTATCCCCGCGGCACTCCATCATTTTAGAGAGTGTCGCAGCAACGGTCATGCTGGCGCCGAGTGTGTAGTACAAGGCGCCAAGAAAACATGTCCCGACCGTATTTTTCAAAAATGCGGAGGTCTCCGGCGAACTCTCCTCGAACGCGCCGGTAACGGTTTCCTTCACCCATTCATTGAGTGCAAGACTGGCCATCAGCATTGAAATTTCCACAGTACTGTTCAGTGTAAAAAGCCGTTTGAAGGCATTGAATACTATTTGTGGAGAATCTGGGATTTTTCCGACGATCCTATAGATCAGATCGTCGATCCGTTGCCGCGAAAGCGGATCGTGCTGCAAACCTTCTAATTGGTCCATCCAGTTTTCTTGTCCTAGGAGATAGGCCGGATGCATGAGCAGTTCTCTGCGATCGCCGCCATTGCGCAGACATTCGGCATAAGCGCCGGCCGGAAGCCCCCCCAAACCATCGATCAATGTGTCGACGAGCGCCGCCTGACCGAAATGGGCCGCAGCCGGCGCGACAACGGAACGTGCGACATTGCGTATCGTATAGGCTGCGGCCAGTGCGCCGGCCTGATGCTTCATCTCTGCGCGCAGTGGCCGTTGATGGCGTTCCAGGTTATCTTGCATGATCTTCTCAAGTGTGTCTGGATTGCCTTTATTGTAGTGGTTCGGATGCGTATCCCTGAGTACGCTATTGATAAACCGATCGACAATGCCGATAACAGCGCCAGGCATGTATGGCAAAGCAGCAGCAGGAAGATACGCCTTGAACAGAGGCGCCAAACCGGTTCCCGCCTGAGTACCGACAATAAATCCCAGAGAAGAAAGAACACCAAAAAATTTCCCGGTCGTATTGTCGACCGCATCTGCATTGGATAGCCGCCGGCTCAATTCTTCGGTGCCAATCTTGTGCTCCACCAAAGCGCCGGACCGATCGCTTATCAGTTCTTCTAAGTC
Organism: Herbaspirillum sp.; assembly: GCA_028291765.1. GTDB lineage: Bacteria > Pseudomonadota > Gammaproteobacteria > Burkholderiales > Burkholderiaceae_D > Herbaspirillum. The sequence goes on along the minus strand of JAQGNR010000262.1, from coordinate 24,969 downwards.
CGCTTTGTTCTCAGGCGTCATAAACGGCTCGAATATCTGCGTCAGCATGATGTGCATGGACTCAAGCTCGATATCCTCGTTCGACGAAGTGCTGACATCGTCGAGACCGGACGCATCCTGTACAAATTCTTTTTCGGTGGTCGTAAAGGTAATTTTGCGATCATCGATCATGACGTTATTGGGTTCTTCCTCAAAATCATCAAACTCGCGGTCAATACCGAGCATAGTCCCTACAGAAGGTGCCGACAGTTTTGAATTGATCGGACTAAAATCGGGCGGCGTCCAAATAGCCGGTTCCTGGAACGCTACCGATCGGCGTTTCTTTCCGGCCGTCGAACACAATGAGCTGGTGGCGCCACGCGCCTGACGATATTGAAAACGAGGAGAGGTGTGCGTTTCACTGTTATTGAATTCCGGCCTCGGAGGTGGTTCTGAGATGGTGCGATTGCGCCGTTGCAAAGTGACGGACGATGGCGCCGAACTGGTGGGTGTGGAGTAGGGAGGATGGATTGAAGAAAACATGAAGTATCCTGGTAAGTCAGAACGGAAATCGAGGAAATGGCCGGTAATTTATGAGCTTGAAGAAAACATTTCGATGATCCGTGCACGTTCATTTGCATCGCTTTGTGTGGCAAGAATTCCCGCCGCCGTTTCTGCTAGCTCCCTGTATTGCGCCGCCGTACATTGATAACGACTACGAACGAACGGCGATGACTCCGCCATGCATTTTCCCTGCAAATATTCCGAATACACATAATCGTCACCATCGTGAGCCAGACCTTCTGGCATGGCCGGTATTTGTTCCGGCCGATCTTGCAATGCCTGTGTCATGTAACGTTTCCAGATAGGCAATGCGTAAATGGCGCCGCTACGATTACCCAGACTTTTCGGCTGATCGTAGCCGACCCATACCGTCGTTACGATACCGCCGCCATAGCCGCCGAACCATGCATCGCGCGCATTGTTCGAGGTGCCGGTTTTACCGGCCAGATCGCCACGCTGCAGTGATTGCGCCGAGCGTCCGGAGCCTTCATTGACCACACTGCGCAACAAGCTATCGCTCAACCATGCATTACGGGCCGATATGACGCGACGCGATGCGCCGGCCGCCGCTGCCTTGCCATCATATAAAACGACGCCGGCGCGATCGCTGACTTGCGCAACCAGATAAGGCTGACGATGCCAGCCGCCACTGGCGAAGACATTGAAGGCCGCCGCCAACTGCAGTGGCGTAACACCGCCCGCGCCCAAAGCTAATGGCAGGGAAGGGGGATTGCGTTTGGATTCGAAGCCGAAATGCGTTGTAAATTCCTGTACATATTGCGCACCGGCAGCCTGCATCAGACTGACTGTCGCCATATTCTTTGAATGCGTCAATGCGCTGCGAATACTCACAAATCCATCGTAACGATGATTGAAATTGCGTGGTTTCCATGGGCTGGCGCCGGTTTCTTCACGATTGAGCAAGCGTTGGCTATCATCGATTTCGGTATCGGGGAAATAGCCTTTTTCCAGCGCCGCAGAATAAACAAACGGCTTAAAAGCCGAGCCCGGCTGACGATATGCCTGTATTGCGTGATCATACTTATTGCGCTGATAGTCGAAACCGCCAACCAGTGCAACAATCGCGCCGCTGTCTGTGTCGAGGGAGGCAAGGGCGCCTTCCATTGCAGGCAGTTGCATCAAGGCCCAACTACCTGTCGCGGATTGCGATACGCGCAATACAGACCCTTCGCGGATTTTTCGTATTTGAGATGCGCTCAGGGTATTCTTGCCGATCTGTAAATCATGCCGTTTAAGACGCGCCAGCTTGCCATCGGACAAAACAACGTCAATGAATTGCGGGCCGACGGCGGTTGCGATTGCGCTTTTAAGGGCGCCGCTATCCGGATGCATTGCCAATGCCCTGCGAATGACCAGAGAGCGCGGCGCGCCATGAGGCAGCGCAACCTGGCCTTCCGGCCCCAGATAACCGCGATCGTTTTGCATGCCGATCAATTCCTCGCGCAGGGCGGCGTCGGCCGCGCGTTGTTTCGGCATATCCAGCGTCAGATACAGATTGAGACCACGGCTATACGTATCGTCGCCGTAACGTTCCATCGCCCAAAGCCGCGCCTGCTCCACCGCATAGGCCGCCTCGCGCACGGCATTGCTGCCGCGTGCGGCCAATGCCAGCGGTTGCGCCAGTGCCTGCCGATAGGCCTCGGCATCGATATTGCCGAGCGCCAGCATGCGTTGCAGGATATAACGTTGTCGTTGCCGGGCCCGGTCCGGATTGATCATCGGGTTATAGGCAGAAGGCGCTTTTGGCAAACCTGCCAGTAATGCCGATTCCGCCAGTGTCAATTGTGAGAGTGATTTGCCGAAATAAATATGTGCCGCCGCCGCGAAGCCGTAGGCGCGTTCGCCGAGATAAATCTCATTCATATAAAGCTCCAGCAAACGGTCTTTCCCGAAACGGGATTCCAGTTTGTAGGCCAGCAGGATCTCGGCAAATTTGCGGCTCCAGGTTTTTTCGCGCGTCAAATAAAAATTGCGCGCCACCTGCATCGTGATGGTGCTGCCGCCCTGACCTTGTCGTCCGGTAAAAATATTGGCCAATGCAGCGCGCCCGATACCGGCGTAATCGACGGCGCCATGCGTATAGAAGCGTGCATCCTCGATCGCCAGCAAGGCCGCGCGCATGGTCGGCGGGATTTGCGTCAGCGGCCATACTTCACGGCGTTCAGGGCCGTATTGCGCAAGCAGCTCGCCATCTGCGGAATAAATGCGCAAGGGTTCTGCTGCCTGGTAACTGGCTAGCGCATCGATAGCGGGTAATTGGCCCCAGACATACCAGGCTGCGGCTGCCGTGCTCAAGATGCCGGCAGCACTCAAGCCCACCGCAAGCCCGACGGCAAAACGCAAACGTTGGCGCATAGGTAGGGGGGAATAAATCGCGTTAGAAGAGCAGCATTATGGCGACCTAGTATTACCTGCTAAAGGACATGAAAAGCTTGTTTGCTATGATTAGTTTTTCTAAGGAAATATTTTTTTATGGATATTAACGCCAAGCAGGCGACGGCTCTGTTAGCAGTACTCGATACGGGAAGCTTCGAAAAAGCGGCGGCACGTTTGCATTTGACTGCTTCGGCCGTATCGCAGCGGATCCGGACCTTGGAGAGCCAGTTCGGCGGTCCATTGGTGATACGCAACAGACCATGTCTGCCGACAACAACAGGCATGCGTCTATTGCAATACCTGCGCCGCGCTTCGCAACTCGAAGCGGACTTCGTGGCTGATTTGGCTGGTCCGGAAGATGCGCTCTGGACGGCGGTCGTGGCGGTGAATGCGGATACCTTATCCACTTGGTTTTTTCCGGAGCTGGTGGAGGTCTTGTTAAAGGAAAATGTTTTATTGGATCTGACGGTAGATGATCAGGCGCATACTCACCGATCCCTGGAAACCGGCCGCACCATCGGTTGCATTTCAAGCGAGCCGCGCGCGATGCGCGGTTGCAGTGCTGCATTGATGGGCGTCATGCGCTATCGATTAATGGCGTCCCTGGCGTTCAAGGCGCGCTGGTTTCCGCAGGGGATGACGCGGCAGGCGGCAGCGCAGGCGCCGGTCATTGCGCATACGCGAAAAGACGACTTGCAATCGCGCTTTCTGAAGTTGCAATTCGGGCTGCTGCCGGACGGTTTTCCACGTCATTACGTACCGATACCCGGCCCGCGCCTACTGGCCATTGAACAGGGATTGGGCTACGGCATGGTGCCTGAGCTACAACTTGGAAAATTTTTTACGCAAACTGAATTGATTGATCTGGCGCCGCAACATCCGACCGACGTGGCTTTGTATTGGCATAGTTGGGATGTACAGTCGCCGCGCATGGCCAGTTTGTGCAAACGCATCGTCGAAACCGGGCGGAAGTCGTTGCGGGCACTTTAATCATGCGATTACAGCTGCCGCAGCAGCGATCCCGGTCCTTATATATAGTTACCCTGGATTTACTGCGAACTTTTACGCCGGCAGGATTTCGAACAGTGTTTCCGGAGGACGGCATAAGCGCGTACCGATGGGCGTGACGACAAATGGCCGATTGATCAAGATCGGGTGCGCCACCATTGCTGCCAGCAATTGCGCATCGGTCTTGGCAGGATCGTCCAGGCCGAGTTCGGCGTAAACCGGTTCCTTGGCGCGAATTGCCTCGCGTACGGTCAGACCGGCATCCGATATCAATTTGGACAGCGTCGCCTGCGTCGGCGTATCGATCAGATATTCAATGATTTCAGGCGTAATGCCTTTTTCTTGCAACAGCGTCAGCGTACCGCGCGCCATACTGCATTTCGCGTTGAAATAAATTTTTATTGTCATGATTTTCCCTCGCCAGTGTTGAAAGGAGTAAGTATGCATGAACTTCAATTTTCGATGTCTATTCCGTTCAGGGTCGCATTGCCTTTGGGAAGGCCTACATTTAATTGTTAATTTTGCAATATAAATGCCGTTATTCACCGTAAGACAATAATTAAATGCATGATGACTATTTTGAGAATGAGATTTTTCCTATAAGGAATAAAAATTGTGCCAAAATGCCCGATCAAAATTTATAACAATGGGGATTTAATGTGAGTACCGTAACCCAAGCTCTAGTCTTTGTTCTTGATGACAGTAGCGGCGCGCTACAAGTCACATTTACGCCAATGCCTCAGCCAGAAGTGCCGGAGTTCCGCGCACCGGGTGGAGCGGATGAAACGATCGTCATTGACAACGAAGTCCTAACGCAAGAAGGGGGCCGCGCCACGCCGCCGAGCATGATCTCATGCAAAGAAGCGATGGCCGAACAGGGTTATGGCGCATTCTGGGTCGATGAAGCAGCGCTATCCGGCTTTATTCGCGCAACGCAACAAGCCAAAGAGCCCACTACGATGACCATAGCGCATCGGCGCGACGGCGAATTCTCGCTAATCGTTTCCGATGATTTGATGAGCGCCACGCTGACCCTGATACCGCCCCAGGGCGGCATTGCACAAGGGCCGGCGGTCATCGAGGCAATGCAGGAACAAGGCATTGTGCATGGCATTCTGCAGTCGGTGCTGAACGCGGCGCTTGCCGCCGGCGTGTGCGAAAAGCTGGTGATTGCGCGGGGTGAATGGCCGGTAGAGGGCAGCCCCGGCTATTTTACGAGTCTGTTGAAAAGCGAAGACGGCGCGGATGACGAAGCGCAAGAGGCGGACGGGGACGATAGTGAAGAGGAAGAGGAAGAGGAAGACGATCGTTTCAAGATTATCAAATATCGCGACCTCGGATTTTTACTGCTGGTCAATCCGGGCGATCATTTGATGCGCCGCACCCCGGCGGTCTCCGGTACCGGCGGCATCGACATTAAGGGCGAACCGGTGCCGGCGGCGCCGATGCACGACGTGGAATTCAACGAAAAAATATTGGGCGCAGAACCATCTCCGGAAGATCCGAATCTGTTGATCGCGACACTTAGCGGCCAGCCGGTAGTCATCCCCAACGGTGTCACGATCAATCCGGTAGTGGAAGTTGAAAACGTCGATTTGATCACCGGTAATATCAATTTCGACGGCACCATCACCGTTAAAGGCGATATCAAGGCCGGCATGGTTCTGAAAGTAACCGGCGACGTGATCGTCAAAGGCCTGGTCGAGGCGGCTGAAATCCACGCCGGCGGCAATGTTTCCGTGACCGGCGGCATTATCGGCCATGCCGCCACCCAAGCCAGTACGCTGAGTACGGCTGCTGCGGTGCCGTTTGCCAACGCTAGGGTGATATGCAAAGGGTCTTTGCAAGCGTTGTTTGTGGAATCGGCTTATGTGCAGGCTGGCGAATCGATTTTGATCAAAGGCAATGCGCGTCAAAGCGAAATGATCGCCGGCCAACAAATCGCGGTGGGTAAAGGCAGCGGCAACAAAATCGGTCAAATCGTTGGCGGACGCACGCATGCGACCAATTTGATTCACGCCGCCTGGGCCGGTACTTCCAACGGCGCCAAAACAGAATTGCAGGTCGGTTCCGATCCATTTTTGTCCACACAACTCGCCATCTCTGAAGCGGCGTACAAACGCAAACTGGAAGAAATCGATCAAGTCATCAAACTACTGGCGTTTTTAAAACAAAATCCACAAAAAGCGGCCATTAACGGCATGGGCGAAAAAGCAGAAGCCACAAGGCGCCGCTTATTGGGCGAAAGCAAGGCGCTGTTTGAGGAGCAAATAGAGATGAAAGAAAAACTGACCTCGGTCGATAAGGCCCGTATCAAGTGCACCAAAGGCATATACGAGGGCGTGGAAATACGGATCAGCAAGCAGTTGTGGCCCATCACCAACGATCTTGGCCCCGGTACGGTGCAACTGAAAAACGGGATCATTTCGCTGGGATAAAATCGCCGTTTTGAAATTGGAGTTGATGCCGCAAAAGCACAGCCTTTCATTCTTGAAAGGTTGTGCTTTTTTATATCACTCTCGCGCCGGCGCGGCAGGACACCCGCGCCAACTGGAGGCTGCCGGAATATGTTCGCCCTTCATGACCAGCGTCAACGATCCCAGTTTGGCATCGTCGCCGACTTTCGCGCCATACAAGACCGCGCTGCGCGGCCCCATATACACCCGTTTCCCGATATCGACATGATCGATCTTCATGATCCGATCTTCAAACAAATGCGTCTGCGGACACGCGAATGCATTGAGCTCGCTGTATTCACCGATGCGCACGCAATCGAATTCCGTAATATCGGTGGTATTCATATAAACCCCGCGTCCGATCCTGGCGCCCAGCAAATTGAACGCCAACGGCAGCCACGGGGTACCGCGCAGATAACTCATGAAATTCGGTACGGCGATCCCTTCATACAAATTCGTCACGCCTTCCGTCAGCCAGACGAATGGTGTCCACATCGGTACGCTGCAACTGCGGTAACGCCGCAACAGCGACCACTTCAAGACGGCGACGAAAACAAAACTGCCGACGCCATACAATAAGCCCGCCAGCGTTAGCCAGCCGATCACTTCCAGCCAGTGTTCGGCGTCGGCTTCCGGCATTAAATTGAGCACCACGGTATAGCCGACGGCAATGACTAAAGCATGCGGCGTAATGATGCGCAACGCCTCTACCAGACTGCGCCCAAGACGCCGCCGCCGCGAAGGCCGGAATGTCAATTGCTCCGGAAACCCGCTGGTTGTTTCGCGCGCCGGTAAATTGATCGGCGGCGATCCCAGCCAGGTATCGCCGGTCTTCATTTGCCGATTATCCGGCGCCCGTGAATGAACGCCGATCAATACATTCTCAGGCAGGATAGTGCCGTCCGGAATATAGGCGCCATTGCCGACAAAGCTGCGGCGAGAAATAACCGTTGCCTTCATGCTCATCCATCCGCCATCGATCTGTTCGTCGCCGAGCAGCACCGCGTCGGCGATAAATGTTTCGTCGCCTAGCGTAAGCATATCGGGCACCACGCCCAGCGCAGTCGAAATTTCGGCATCGCGGCCAACTTTGGCGCCCAACAGCCGGTACCAGAGCGGCGCATAGACAGTCGCGTAGACGCCGTGCAAGATACTCAGGCTCGATTCCTGGATTTGATTGACCAGCCACTTGGCGCAGTAGATATTGCTATGCACCGGCCAACTGCCGGGCTTCATGCGCGGCAACATGCTCCAGCGGATAAAAGCAGACAGCAACGCAGTGCAAACGATCAAAACGGCTGTTGCAGGAAATGCCAATACAAAATATTTAATCAGCTGGAACGATACGCGATTGCTCTGCAGGAAAGGAAAGCGGTCGACATTGTCAATCCAATCGATCAGGACAAAACTGGGGAAGACCGGTGTGAAAAACAGGGTCGTGATCAACACCGCGCCACAAACGAAAAATAGGGACTCCAAGGACTGGCGCCGCCGGCTGACCGGTGGCCGGCCCGGCTGGCCGCTGCGATCGAACGCGCCGACGTCGCGCGCCGGCGAGCCGCTCCAGATTCGGCCGGCCGGCACCGATTGACCGCTGCTCAATGCGGATTGACCCTCCAGATGACCGAATGCGCCTACCTGGGTATCGCCTTCGAGCACAGCATAAGAACCGATGCAGCTTTCTTCCCCCAGGCTGATCTGACCGAGCCAGAGCTGACCGTGCTCGACGCGTGCATTTTCAAAATTAACCGCGTTGCCGATGCTGACGCCGGCGCTCACGTCGAACAGATCGTGCGCGCGCAAAGTGATTGAGCCGATCACCACTTCCGGCCCGATACGTGCGCCCAATGCGCGCAACCACCATGTATATAAGGATGAACCGCTCAACAGATAAACCGGCGCCGATTCAATCAGCCGATCGACCAGCCACCAACGATAGTAAGTCAGACCCCACAGCGGATAACGCCCCGGCTTCAGCCGGCCGGCAATGAGCCACTTGGCGGAAATCGCAATAGCAAATTCAAACGCCGTAGCAGCCAGAAACACAGCGATCGATATCCCGATCGCACGCGGGATCGAATCGCCCGGATCGCCGGTATAAAAATGATAGGCGAAGAAAGGCGCCAGCCATTGCATCATGCGCATTGCCACCAGCCATGGCACCGCTGCCGCTTGGGCTGCGCCGCAGGTCCAGCGTTTCCATGCCGATGGCGCTTGCCAATCGGTATCGACTGCGCTGCGGGCAGCGGGCGGCTCCGATAGCAGGGCGGCAATGCGGCCGACTTGCCGATTGATATAGATATCGCGCACCGTCACATGGGCGTAGCGCGGATCGGTGCGCAGGGCCGACGCCAGACGTGCGGCCAATAGCGAATGACCGCCCAAATCGGTGAAGAAATCGGCATCGCGCAGAATCGGCTGCCCGGGAAACAGCTTGCATAGCGCAGCAAACAGCGCTGCTTCGGCCGGATTTTGCGGCAGATCCGAATCAGGCCCATCGGCTGCGCCCAATGCTGCCGACAAGGCACACCTCTTCAGCGCATTGCGATCGATTTTGCCCGAAGTCAGGCGCGGCATTTCCATCAGCGCTTCATAAAAACCGGGCAGCATATACGCCGGCAGACGTTGCGTCAGCGCGGCGCGCAAAGATGCGCCGGAAAGTGCGGCGCCGGTTTCCGGGACGATGAAGGCGATCAATTGATCGATATCTTCCTCTTTCCGCAAAATCACCGCGACGGTGCCGACGCCCGCTTGCGCTGCCAGCGCCGCTTCGATCTCGCCCAATTCGACCCGAAAACCACGAATCTTGACCTGATCATCGGTCCGGCCCAGGCACTGCACCCGGCCATCGGCATCGATTCTGGCCAGATCGCCGGTACGATAAAGCTGTCGATCCATCGGCCCGACAGCCCAGGGATTGGCGCGGAATTTTTCGGCCGTCAATGTGGCGCGGCCCAAATAACCGGCCGCCACGCCGGGTCCGAAAATACAAAGCTCCCCGGTCTCGCCGCGCGGCAGCAGACGCAACGTGTCGCCGCCAGCAGCATCGGCATTGGCATCGATGATCAGCATGCCGTAATTGGGCAGCGGCTGCCCGATCGTCACCGGCTGCTGCGCTTGCAATTGCGCCAGGCTGGCCGATACCGTCGTTTCGGTCGGCCCGTAGGTATTGAATAACTGGCGGCCGGGACGCGCCCAGCGCGCCACTAGCGAATCGGGACACATTTCGCCGCCCAGATTGATCAGTCTGACGCCGGGCAAGTCCTGACTGAACAGCGCCAGCAATGTCGGCACCGCATGTAAAACCGTTATTTGCCGATCGATCAAGGCTCGCGGCAAGGCCTCAGGATCGGTGGCGAGTTCTTTCGGCGCGATCCATAGGCTTGCGCCTACCAGATAACTGATCCAGATTTCTTCGAACGACATATCGAAGGCCAGCGAAAATCCCTGATACACCTTATCGGATTGGCGGATGCCGAGCTGGCTATTTTCGCTGCGCAGAAAATGGCAAATCGCGCCCTGGCTGATTTCGATGCCCTTGGGCTTGCCGGTGGAGCCGGAGGTATAAATGACGTAAGCGGGATGGGTCGGCAGTAGCCCGCTGCGGCGTAACAGGGGGGCGTCAGTCGGGAGCAATAATGACTGATCGGTCCATAGCGTCGGGATGGTCTGCGTTTGGGGCTGAGTCTGAGCCTGAGTAAAGGAGAGCGTTGCGCCGAACGCCTGCGTACAGATTAGTCCGACCGCCTGCGCATCCAGAAGACAAGCGGCAACCCGCTCCGGCGGCGCATCTGCGTCGAAGGGCAACCATGCCGCCCCCGACTTGGCGATACCCGCCTGCATCACCAGCAATGTAATCCCGCGCGGCATCCACAGCCCGACGATCTGGCCCGGCTGCACACCGGCAGCGATCAAATGCGACGCCACCAGATCGGCTTGCCGATTGAGCGTTTGGTAGTCGAGGCTGCGGTCTTCGAAAGTCAGTGCAATTTGCTGCGGCACGCGGGCCGCCGTCGCTTCCAATACATCTGCCAACACCTCGTCTCGCAGCAGCGCCGGTAATCTTTCCCCGAACAAAATATCGGCATGTGGCGCCGCGGTGGGGATGTCGTCAAATGATTCTAAAAACATGAAGCGGAGCCGAGGTAAATCGCCGATGGTAGCACGGCAGTTGTCATTTAGACATGTGCTGCGCGACCCGTGCGGAGTGAATAGTTCATTTTCGATGCATACAGAAAATTTCGTTGTTTTTTTGCGTGATTAAGCGCTTTCGGAAGGCGCCTCCCAGCGCTGCCATAAAAACTAAAAAGCCTTTTATATCAAAGGCAAAAGCGCTGTTTTTCGCATTTCGCTGGGCAGTAAACGCGGCCGTGTTTATTCGGTTGACGTGATTTCGACGAATGCACCCGAATTCTTGTCATGGAACCGGAGCCATGGTTTTGGCACTTTAGACATGCAGGCTAGATATTCATGAACTTTCAAAAGGTATTCGTTATGACAACCCCCGTATCACAGGGAGCGATTGCCGCTCCTTATATCCCGTCCCCAGTTCAGGAAAGCAAATTGCCGCAGGCTGCCGCCGGATCGGCGCCGGAATCCGCAGCGCAGGCCGGCGCCAAAGAATTATTGGGAGTTCTTGGTTTGACCCCCGCACTGATGGCCGACGAAAAAAATAAAGAATCAATCCTCGATGTTATCGACAGGACGTTCGCGAAAGTCATGGCTGGTTACGATAAACAATTAGAGGAAATAAAGGCAAAGAAGCTCCAGCAGAAGGGCGCGATAGATGATTTATCGTTAATCAGAAAGATAGTGACAGAGTATAAAAATGCGCACTCCGATGAGACAGGGGCAATCGATCTTTCCAATGTCGTGGTGACGCTGCCGAAAAGCTCGCCATTGTATGCGGAGGGGAAGAGAACGATGAAGCTCTCCGAACTGACGGCGTATTACCAGAAAGAGCATTCGGAGCTGAACTTGCCGGATATGCCGAAAACAATGGGTGAGCTTAAGTTCACTCAAGACCAAGTGACCGACGCACTCCGTATCACGCTGGAGCCTGACTCGCAGCAGGCTTTTACCGACTTGCAGAGATGCATGCAGGAAAGAACCGCGATGTGGAATATGCAGAGCACGATGTATCGCATCATTTTCGACGGATTCAGAAAACTCAATCCATAAGCGGTGTCTAGCCCGTCATGTAATCCGCACGTAATTTAGTAGTTTAATTTAGGAGCAGCATCGAATGACTCTTTTCATAACACCCGCAACGCAGAATATATCGTCCCACGCCGTTGCAGCGAACAATGCACAAACCAATCCTCCCGATAAGAGTATTGAGCGTGATCTCATGGACTTGAACGGCGCACTTGCCGGACAGATTGCGAAACAGGTGGTCGAACTGATGACGGAGCAGGAGAGCCGTAGAGCAAACATGAACGACATTTTTTCTGTGGTATCCGCTCTGAAAACAATCGATCAGGAAGGTGCGGAAACGATCAATCCATCCGCATTTAATAAGGAGATCGGACTTGATCCGCATTCGCCTCTGAGCGATGCCGGGGCTGGCAAACCGCCGATTTCAAAAAAGGGTATATGGGACGTGCTGCTCGCTTATAAACTTTGCGAACCAGGAGAGGCTAAACCGACAAATTCTGCGCAATTAAAAAATTTGATCGACAAACTTGAAAATAAAAATAACTCGATCAGCACGTTTTCACAGGACAGAGCGCTCGAACTGAATCGCTTTATCACCAGTCGGGATCAGGCATTTTCCTTGAATTCGAACCTGCTTAGTCAATTGATGGAATTGCTGAAATCCATCATTAAACAATTTGGGTAGGAGGATAAAAATGCAATTTGTGAATACATCAAATTTGAGCGCGACTTCCCCCGCATGGCTTTCTGCTTCGACCGGTCCGGTTTCAAAGAACGATCTGGATATAGTCATATCCGTCGCCGATAAGCCTATGCATCCCGAGATGACGGGGGCAATCTCAGAATTGGCCGGGGATTATGTTTTATTAGCCGAGACGACCCTCGCATTGATCGGCAGCGACCAAAAACGTCAGCCGGAGACCGATGAAAAAGAAGCGTCGGACTTGGCGCGCTTGAAAAATTTAAAAGCAGACACGGAACAAACGCTCAAAGGTAGTGTGGTGCATCTGGATTTTTCAGAAGGCGCGATGGAAATGAAGCTCATCAAGCTGAGCTTAGAACTATCGGCACTCATCGATAAGTTATTGAAAGGGCGGATGGAATCGCAGAGAGGCCGGAATCAGCAGATTGAAGTGCTTAACAATTTGCTGAGCGAGCTGCGAAAACATGAGAAATCAACGGAAGCATTCGATCCCGCCTCACTTGATAAAGCAATTTACACCGCGACTCCGGAGTCTTTATCTAGAGGGATTAATAGGATGCGCGAAAAAATGGCGTCGGGAAAAGCTGCTGCAGCTGCTACGGCGCGCGCGGAATACATAGAAGTATTGAAATGGTCGGTCTCGTTCCGAGGCGCTACGGGCTATTATCGCAAGCACATAGCTGCTGAGAATGCTGGCTTTGGCATATCTATCGACGGAGACGCAGATGGCAATTTTATATACTGGAATAAAGATAAGAGTGACAGTCGAACACTAAGGCCGGCCACTTCAGTTTTTTATCCGAGTTGGGGACCAGACAAAGTGAAGCATGCATTCTTCACAGAAAAAGAGGCTGATAAAAACATCGAGAAAAAATTTAATGATTACGTTGCCAGCGGAAAAGTCAGTCTGAACGCCCTTCTGCTCGGCTATGACGTCTACAAAGCCGGCGAAAAATTACCAGTAACAAAAGAAGACCTCGAAGCTGCGACCGAGAAGATTTCCTCCATGGTCAACAGCATTAACTCGACGCAAGGTCTGAAAATGCTGGACATCCACAAATTCACCAATGGCCGCAACGAGGCGTATGACCTGGCCGTCAAAGTCAACAACACAAAACTCGATAGCTTGAATGCGTTGATCAAAATGATCGGCGAACGATGAATGAGCGCCGTTCCGATACGAAGTAAATATGGAGAAGGAAATTGACGTCGCCGAAATTCATGCGCTATTGGCATCGCATTCCAAAGAGCCAGCTTCGGTCTGCGGCGCGCAATGACTCCCTTCCAGCGCTGAAATTTAATCAAAGGAAAAAAATGGAATTAGTAAATACGTCAAATTCGAACGCGATTTCCCCCGCATGGCTTTCTGCTTCTACCGATCCGGTTCCAAAGAACGATCTGGATACAGTCATATCCGTCGACGATAAGCCTATGCATCCCGAGATGACGGGGGCAATCTTAGAATTGGCCGGCGATTTTGTTTTATTAGCCGAGACTACCATCACATTGATCGGCAGCGACCAAAAACGCCAGCCGGAGATCGATGAAAAAGAAGCGTCGGATTTGGCGCGCTTGAAAAATTTAAAAGCAGACACGGAACTAACGCTCAAAGGTAGTACGGCGCATCTGGATTTTTCAGAAGGCGCGATGGAAATGAAGCTCATCAAGCTGAGCTTAGAACTATCGGCACTCATCGATAAGTTATTGAAAGGTCGGATGGAATCGCAGAAAGACCGCAATGTTCAGATTGAAGCGCTCAACGATTTGTTGAGCGAGTTGCGGAAACTGGAAAAATCAGAAGATCCATTTAAAAAGGAGACGCTTGAAAATGCGTGCAAATCTCTGCCACCGGATTCCCCGTTGCACCGCATAAGCGCAGAAAGATTCAGAGAAAACGCAATCGCCGCGGCGTATGCCATAGACAATGCAGCGTGCTTAGAAGTTCAGGAGTGGGAGCAAAAGATGGGGAAAACACGGCGGGGGGATAAGCATTGGAGAGATGATTATGCTGATATGCGCCGTGATTTTCATAACGGGCAAGACTTGGAATACATGAGCGCGAATGCTGATGGCAGTATTACCTACAACGGAAAGCATGATGGAAAGTCCCTGAGTTATACGATTCAATCTTACGATGTTGTGGGCTGGGAACATTGGGGCAGCGACAAAATCAAAAAAGCTTATGCGGATACGAAAAATTCGTTGGTCCAGATCGATAAGGATTATCACGCCCAACTCCTTGACGACAAAGTCAGCTTGAACGATTTACTAGTCGGCTACGGCGTCTACAAGGTCGGCGAAAAATTACCGGTAACAAAAGAAGATCTCGAAGCCGCCACAGAAAAAATCTCCTCCATGGTCAACAGTATTAACTCGACCCAGTCGATGAAAATGCTGGACATCCATAAATTCACCAATGGCCGCAACGAAGCGTATGACCTGGCCGTCAAGGTCAACAATACAAAATTCGATAGCCTGAATGCGTTGATCAAAATGATCGGCGAACGATGAGCGCGCACCACTCCGATAAGGAGTAAATATGGATCAGGAACTTGTAGCCGCTGAAATTCAGGCGCTATTGGCGTCGCTGAAAGCATCGCTTTCCAAAGAATCAGATTCGGCCGATAGCGTGCAATCTAGCCCTGTCAATACTGACCTGCAATCAACGCAATGTTTATCGCAAGATGCGTTGCCGAACCCGAGATCTTTGCGCCGTTTTCTATTGATGGTTTAGAACCTGATCGGAAACCGGACATCGCGTTCCTCATCGCAGGGAACCGCGGCGTCCGCATTCGTCAGCTCGGCCTGCACTCATAGTCTTAAGGATGTAGTAACCATGAATTCAACAAATATTAGTATTGCTTTTTCTCCTCAAATTCCTTTGCCGCAAGAACCATTGCGCGCCTTTGTCGATGCCATAAAAAAGGACACCGCTGCGGCAATCCTTCCCTCTAAAACGCCAGCAAGCATGGCAGACATCGCCTTGCTCGATACCTTGCGCCGTGCAAAAGCATCGCTGCAAGCTTCTTCGTTCGCGCTCGATAGCGAGCAGGCCGCGTCTGCTCGTGATGATCTGAAAATGCTGGTCGGTCTGGCAGAACAAAAATTAACCGGCGTCGAAGCGGAACGGGCATCTGCCGCAGCAATCGAGACAACGCCGGCAGAACCGATACAGGCCCTGCAACGCGCCGATGCGGGCAGTCTCGCCGCCATCGGCGATCGCTTGGCGGCAGCCGGTCAACATAAGCAGGCCATCATGTTGTACATGGCGGCGGACATGAATCAAGCAGATCAAACCGATGTGCGCTATGTCGTACAGGCCGGCACATCGCTGTTGGCGCTTGGCCAGCCGGAACAGGCGGAAGAAGCTTTTCTTCTGGCGCAACAACAAAATATCAAAAATGGCGGCGATGTTTCAATGCCGGACTTGCATGCGCAAATCGATCAGTTGCTGACAACTGCTCACACTGCGATCGTCAACAGCGATAGTGCACCGAATGCGCTGCGCGGCAACGACGCCGTGACTACGCAGCCAACGACGCGTTCATCGATTTTTGGTGACATGAACGACCAGGACTTCGATATAGATTTCCTGCTCAGTGAACTAGGAAAACTTCAGCACGATACATCACAGTTGCGTATCAAATCGGAACAGAGCGCCATCAAAGCCAATCGCGATATGCGGGATCAGCAAATCACCCAAAAACTGGAAGCGATTTTAGCGCGCAACAAAGCGAAGGCCGAGCACGAGGCTGCTGCAACGAAAATGAGTTTCTGGAACAAACTGTCGAAAGGCCTCGGCATGGCTGCAATGCTGCTGGGCCTCGCCTTGGCGCCGTTCACTGGCGGTTTGTCGTTATTGGGAACCGCTTATATGGCGCTCGATTTCGGTTTGGAACTTGGCGAACATTTTTCCGGCGTAAAAATGTCGATTCAATCCGGACTGCAAATCGCCTGCGAAAAAATCGTAGAACTTTGTTCGCCGAGCATGGCTGCCGAAGACCGTCAATTCTTGGCCGGCATACTTGGCATTGTGGTGAATGTCATTGCCATGATAGCGGTGACGGTTTTGAGTGCGGGAGCGGGAGCGCCCAAGCTGGTGAAGGCCGTGACAGATATATTGAAAAAGGCCACTCCAAAAATACTTAAAAGTGAAAAAGTGGCTACGTTTGTAGTAAATAGCAAGGAAGTACTAGAGGCAGAAAAATCTATTGGGAAAGCTACCGAGAGCGGACTGAAGGGAGCAGACGCTACGGGAAAAAAAGTAGTCTCTAAATTCGAAAGAAACCTCCAGCGCAAATTAACCCTCATGAAGATGGCGCGTGGGGCTCAGTTTGGCGCGATGGTTACTGGCGGCGGCACTGCTGTCTACGGCGGTGTGTGCGCATACGAAACCGCGGAAGCGGGGCTGGAATTGAACTCGGCAGATGTCCAGCAAGCTGAAATAGAAAAACGCCAGATACGACTGGATAAATTATTTGAGCAATGCAGCGACGACCTGAAACTGGTCGCCAAAGAATGGCAGCGCGATATTGAATTACTTGCGGAAATATTGTCTGGCAACATCGAAAATCGAGGAAAAACCATCAACGCCCTGTTCCATCGGCCGCATCTGGCCGCCTAGCGTTAATTCATCAATTCGACCACCAATCACAAGGATTTAATCATGACAAATATAGCGGCTCTACCGCAGAGCACCGTACCATCTTACGACGGCGCCCAGACACATAATGCAAATCGCATCGGCAATGGAACAAACGAAAATTTACAAACACCTGGCGATGTTTTTCTCGAGCTGGAATCACGTAAATCTACCAGCTTGCCATCTGCCGCGCAGAGAGCGAATCTACCCCTCGATCAAGAACAGCTATTGTCAATCAATGCTACTTGCGCTCGACTGAGTGCGGCTTTGATGAGCAGCAATGAGGCTGTCAATCTATCCCTGAGTCAAGCATGCATGGAAGCGCAGAGAACGAACGCCTGGGCGCTTGTAAATGTCGCCGCGCAAGAGGGAATGAAACATGGCGGTGAAGCGAAAGTTGCGTTGACTATCGATCACCTGCGGGAAGCCATGGCAATAGAAGCCGCCATTGCATCGGCAGCAACGACAACCTTGCAGGCGGCGCAAAGCGGCATGATCGAAATCGATGCGGCAACCAAAAATGGGCTTGAAGCGCAGCTCGTCCGATTTTTGCAAGCAACCGATCGGCTTGCCGCACTTCCGCAAGATGGTGAGGACGAAATCGGCATGGCCGCCGATCCGGAGTCGTATGTTTCGTCGGCTGCAGCGCAGCAACTGGAAGCGTGGAGCAGAAACAGCGATATCGGCACCGAAATAATGCGCCTGTACATGAACGCATTAATCCGCATGCGGGAAAGCATGCGGGAAAGCCGTCAGCTTGCGTTGGCCTTTTATTCGGTGCATGCGGAAGCCGCTGTGACGGCATTGAAGAAGCAGGGCATGGATAACTGGAAAAAAGAAATATTGAGCGCAGTGGGCCTCATCGTATCCGGCGTATTGCAAGTCATACCGTTTGCTTTAGCTCCGTTCAGGAAGAACGGGAATGGGACGCACAACGAGGACGGCACTGAAAAGTTGACGCACGTAAATAGCGAGAAGTCTTCATCGAAGCTTAGCAAGACGGAGAAAGTTCAAGTGCACTGTGTCAACGAAGATAGCGTTAAAGGCAACAAGTCATCTTCATCAAGGCTTAGCGAGGTGGCGCGTGAGGAATTGCATCGTGTCAATAAAGGTAGCAAGAAGCTTCAATCGGATACTGGCCCTAGCGAGGAGGATACGTTGAGGGAGCGTCATGAAGTGCAGAAGCAACACAACGAATTGTTGAGGGTCCAAAACGACTCAATGCTTTGCAGAGCATTAGGTGAGATGGTGCAAGGCATTTTCAATATCGGTTCTGCTTTTTGCGGTTTCGATGCGGCAAACGACGGCGTGGAACATTTCTCACAGAATGCGGAAATGCAGAAGCAGATTTTCCAGCGCGATAAATGGAGTGTTGAAGTGGACATGATGACGCGTTCCATGGAACAGGTAGCTTCCACCATCAACGACCTGCAGGCGCGGCAGAGCGATACGATCGTGAAGTTGACCGGACGTGTCTAAGGTTCTTCTTCGTTAATTTTCGATGCGCAAGCCAAGGCTTGCGCAAAAATTATTCCACTGAGTGAGGAAAATTATTTTTAATCAAGCCATCACGCATAACGTCAGTATCGTTAGAGACGACTATCCCGTCTCTAAAGACGATACCTACCTTAATCCAAAACTAACGGAAAATCGAGACGGTTTTTACATCGGCTTTTACGGTCTGCGGGTAAAAATTACCTTTTCGGAGAAAGCCTCCGAAGACATGATAGAGAACGAAGCGACTTCGAATGAAGTTCATCTCGAGCGGATTGAGTATTTTTCGTCAAGCGCCGATGAGGAAGGAAATATGACGCTGCGTTATCTAATGCATCGCAGCGCACAAGAAGAGGATGCGCCCGACGCCACACCGAACCTCTATTTTTCGGGGCCGAGAATGATACTCAGCGCCGAGGAAAAGGAGGAATCGGACGAGATCATTCGTCAAGTGCTGTATATAGGGCCGAACCAGGATATGGATATGAAGGAGACGGATATTAATCAAAGAAAATTCGATAAGGTAATCGAAGAGAGGATGAACGCTGGCAAGAGCGCCAGCACGCTCATAGACGATATCGTAGACGAACGCAAACAGTCGTTGATGAACACCCTGTCAGGGCCGAGTGAGCCGATACTCAGCGCCGAGGAAGAGGAGATTCCTGCCCAGCTCCCCCGTCAATTAATGAATATAGGAACGAACCCCGATATGAATAAGAAGGAGACAAGCACTAAAAGAAAATCAGATAAGGTAATCGAAGAGCTGACGAACGCTGGAAAAAGCGTCGGCAGGTTCGTCAACGATATTGAAGCCGAGCGCCATCAATTATTGAGGGACACGCACCAAAGCATGGATCGTATGAAGGCAATGATCTGTTCCTGGTATTTGATCGATGGCAATAGTGCCGATGTCGGTTTCAATCAAAGCATGATGAAAGGCGGGCTGCTCGAAATGATTAGAGAATTCATGGCGTCATTGACCTCAGAGCATCCATGGCCGGCTATAGAGAAATCCACCTACCTTACGTTACTGGCCAATCTCGTGAGAGATATCGAAGAGGATCTGAAGACGCCAGGAATAAAGGCAGCCATGCTGAAAGCAGATCCAGCGTCACAGAAAGAGGGGTATCAGCAACGTTTGGATGAAATGGTGGAATGGTCCGCTGCCAATATGGGTATCGATAAAACGGATAGGCATCTTGGCTTTGGTGGTAAAAAACTGAAGCTTGGGAATATGAGGCGCTTGTCGCCACCTGATGCAAAGCCTGGAGAGTTGCGGAGCCGCTTTTTGGTTTTTGATATGGAAAAAATTTATAGAAATATTCGCGCGGTCGAAGCGAGACTGAACAAAATTAAAAATGAAGCTGCTCCCCAAACTGGCGTAGATGCCGCCACTCGTAGTGAAATAAGGGATGTCAATGATGTGCTGACCGAATTTATCGAGCGTTGGGATCAACCTGTGCCAAAAGATAAATTGATCGCTGCACAGTTGTTGCCTGGGTCGCTTCCGGATACCTTGCATGATTTCACACAAGCCAGAGAGAGGATCGATACATGGCTCAACGAACGTCTATCGAAGGCTTCATCGCCGTCAGACGCCATTTCTGAGCCTATAGCCAAACCAACGCCTTCAAAATTTGAATCTATATACGGGACGGTAATTTTCCACTCTGATTCTTTAAATTCGGATCCTCTTAAGAAGAGTCCAGCGCTTTCTCGTAAAAGAAAAAATACGCTCGGCTAGAGACGCAATATCCGGTTCTCGTAGCAGTAAAAATCAATCTTTTTTATTCAAGGAGTTAATCATGCCGTTAGGTTATGCTAGCCCTAGTAACCCAACCCTAGGTACTTTCTATACTGTATACAGTGCAGCCGCAGTACCAAAGGCCATCCAAAGTTCGAGGGCCAAGACGCACTCATTCAACAAGATAAGCAGAACTAATTTAGAACTGTTTTCCGCGGCTGACAAATGCGGTAACGCATTAGATTGGGTAACGAGATCGAACAACTTAGAAAGCCTACTAGATGAGTGGAGGGATGCAGTAACGGGAGGTAACCCGAACGGTAAAACCCTATATGACTTAACAACGATACTGTGTTTTTTCTATCGGAGTAGTCGTCGGCAGAAGGGGGCACACATATTTCTTGCTAGCAATTTGGGTAATGTAAGAATACGGACGAATTTCTGGGGACGCTTAAGCGTTTATACCCGTGCTTGCAATAATTTCAGGGAATATTATAAAGAAAAGCACTCTCGATTTAATAATGAGATGACCTTGACGGTAATGCGGGCCTTATATTCGGAGAGCGTCGTCCAAAATTTCCTTTCAGGAAGATGAGCCGTCATAAATGGCAAGAAAGCTTGAATAGAAGCCCAATATCCAGTAGCAGTAAGAATCAAAATTTTTGTCCAAGGGGTTAATGCATGGTTCTCCCAGTCGGAGCAACTCTAATGCCCATTATGCCCATTCCTTGTGAATCGCCAATCGATACAGCGCAATCATCTGCACTATGCGAAATCCGAGGGCGTAATAAGTGGTGATAAGTGACGATGGTGAGGGTAATTTATCGACCATTGTCGATCCTGACGAATGCGGGAAACCGGGCGGTACGCTTGTTGGATTGGGAAATGGGGATGGCATCATTTTCTAGGTGTAAGAAATGATTACTTGCCAATGCTCTTGGTCAGATAAAACTGGCGCGAATGCATGACTTTATGCAAGTCGGAGAGGATCAATACATTGATCAATGAAAGTTTATTGATGGCTTTATTGCCGCCAGACCTAACTTTCAAATAGAAGCCCAATATCCAGTAGCAGTTAAGAATCCATTTTTTATCCAGGGAGTTAATGTATGGGGCAATGTATGAGTCTCTCAGCCGGAGCAGCAAACAGTAGCATTCCCATTTTCATTGAACCGCCAATCAATGCAGCCAGATCGTCTGCAACGACAACGCAAAATTCGAGTGTTCAAATAGTGACAAGACGCTATAGGTATGACCATAATTCATCGCTTCCGTGTCTTGACTCAGTTAACGATTGGTCGAGACCTGGCGGTACACCGGCGGCGTTGGAAAAACGGCAACGCGTGAAAATTCGCGATGAATCAGAGTTAATAAATGCGTGGAATCGTGTAATGGAGGACGGTAATCCGGAGGGTAAAACACTTCAGGATTTAACATTAATACTGACGCAGCTCATGGTGGATGCATCTAGAAATAAATGTAATGAATTATCACTTGCCAGCGACCATGGTCGGATAACCCTGAAAGTTAAATCCGATGGGCGTGCCAACACGTATGTCCCTGATCCTAATAATGGGCCCAAAGAGAAGAAGGAAAAGTCCGCCCTAATTAATGATGAATTGACCTTATCGGCATTGCGGGCCTTATATGATGAGAGCGCTGTCAATGATTTTCTTTCGGGAAGATACCCAGTCGGAGCAGTTTCTTCTGCGCCGCGAATCAATGAAGTCAAATCGTCTGCAACGGCAACTACGCCGCCAACCAATACAGCCCGATCGTCTGCAACGGAAAAGAAAAATCCGAACGTTCAGATAGTAACAAAAAGCTATATGGACGATCATAATTTATTGGATGGTGTTGACTTGCAACCGGTCGGTACAGTGAAATCTATCTCGAGAGAACAGTTCTATGAAGCGAAAGTTTCGGCGGTAGACGAGTTAGGATTGCAGTGGGAGCGTGTAATGCAGAAAGCTAATCGGGAGGCTAAAGACCTTGGGAGTTTAACAAGAATACTGCGAGAGAGCCTTTTGTGTGCAAAGAGAGAGGGACTCAAGACACTACCACTTCTCACCGAGAGGGGAGGCGCCATCCTGGAAGTTCAACCCGGTAGCCGTGTCAACACGTATGTCCCTATTTCCGATGTCCCTGTTTCCGATAATTGCCCCGAATATAAACAGGAAATGAACGTTGAAATTACCGATGAACTTACCTTGTCGATTTTTCGGGGTATATATGGCGCGCGCATTCTCAATTATTTTCTTTCAGGAAAACGCATTGACTTCGACAATCCGGAATTCGTACAGTGAGTTTGACACGGATTCACCCGCCACTATCGATAATTTTCCTTCAGGAGCTTACATGGCGTTTAATATTTCCGGGGCTACTATTTCCCCGGAAAGGCTTGCGGAGATCTCGTATGGCTTTGCCCAAGCCGAAGAGAAAGGTAATAACTTGATCAACGAAAGTTGTTGACGGCTTCGTTGCGTCAGACTTAACTTTTAAAGAAGCCCATTACCCAGTAGTAGTTAAGAACTAATCTTTTTTATCCAAGGAGTTCATATATGGTTCAACCAATCGGAGCAGCAAACAACGGCGTTTCCAATCCTTCCACATTGCCAACTAACACTGCAAAATCACCAGCAAGGGCAACAAAAAATTCGGATAGGAAGACCTTAACAGCAGATCAGATGAGAGGATATAGTTTAGCGGTTTTTACTGCGGTTAACACTTTGACGACGGAAGGTAAATGGGATGCGTTGGATAACCTGCCAAGTGTGAAATTTGTCAAGAAATCAAAGTATGTAGATGCGTTGGATCGTGCACTGGTGGGGGGGAACCCGGATGGTCTAACCAAGCAGGGTATACAAAAGATACTGAATTCGCTCATGCGGAGTGCCAAGAGTAATGGATGTCCAAAATTACTCCTTTTCAGTGATCGTTGTCAGATACAAATAATGACTAACGCATTTGGACGCGTCCAAATGTATGCCCATGAAGTCAATAGTGAATTTTTTGACAAAGAGCAGTACTCTGGCATTGATGATGCACTTACCGACAGGATAACGCGGGCCTTATATGGTGACGACATTGTCGATAAATTCGTCTCAGGTGGTAGCACCGATGACGTAGATTCGGCATTTGCGGAAATGGGGGAAGATGTGGATGGGCCGGGTGTGCCGTTTAAAGGCCGGAATGTCGAAATTCATTGTGCTAATAGAGGCGTTGGAATCACATTATCCCCTCGCTTGGAAAGTAATCACAACTCCGACGCAAATTTGCCCCGGAGAAATTCGATTGCTGAGAGTCATGATGAAAGTATTTTCCGTGGAAATTCGGAGCGGAGAGAGGCGCGCAATCGCGCAGAGTCAAGTAGCAATTCCGTGAGTCCTGAGGGCCGTGATATTAATACACGCCGGCCGAGCGAAACCGGTAATACGCATAACGAGGTTGCAGGGACTGATGAGCGCTCGAATCCTAACGCCGAAGCAAATTTGTTGCTGAGAAGTTCGAGTGCTGAGGGTTTCGATGAAAATGTTTTCCGTGAAAATGCGGGGCTGACAGAGGAGCGCAATCTCGCAGAGTCAAGTAGTAATTCCGTGAGTTCTGAGGGTAGTGATCTTTATACACGCCCGACGAACGAAACCGGTAATACGCATAACCAGGCTGCACGGACTGATGAGCGCTCGAATTCCCCGGAATCGAGTACATCTACAAGCAACATTTCTCGCCATGGATTCTCTGAGCAATCGACTGTTAAACAGCGGATGCTGGCGGCAAATGAAAATCACTTACATGTTGCAGGGCCTGAGGATTTGTCATTGAATATCGAAACGAAAAAGTCTCCTCAGCCAGAGACGATAGAAGAACCCGCGCTGCAAGAAGCAACTTCCTCGGGTTTTAATACGGTTGAGTTTGACGGCCGAGAGGACATCCTCCAATGCCTTTCATCGTTCCAGTCGAATCAGGCAGCCGATTTGAAAGAAATCAATAAGATTAAATTGGCGCTAGAAAAACTTCAGCAGTCCGATCCGGATTCGGCGAACGCTCCCGACATACAATTTGTTCAACAAAATTTGGAGGAAAGAAGCAGGGTGCAAGAGCGGTTCCAGCAATTTCTGCTAGAGAATAAAGACAATGTGACGCAGCCTCAAATGAAGCCGAATGACATTACCAGATCAGGAGAGAAAATAGAGGGTGGCGCCACCTTATTAAGGATTGATTCCTTCAAAAGAGCCGCACGACTTACTCCAATGGAAATGGTTGAGCAGATTGAGGGGCTAATGCCGACTGAGGAGATAGTTAAGAGTGTCGAAAGACTTGTAGCGCAACGCGAAGCCTCTTCGCCATCCACGACCAAGGCAACTGCCGGATCAGCGGTTTCGTCGCCAAGTTCAGTGTCGGATATCGAAGACCCAGCATTCGGGCTAAGTGACTCTAAATTCGGTTTCTCGGTCGTGATCCCTCAAAACGGAAATGTCGTAACGACAACTACAACGTTCAACGGTAGTGAATCGAAAACCACACTGATCCCGAAATCGCCACCGGGCTCACCGACAGAAATAAATGTTGGTAATACACGACTGCGAAGAGAGCAGGTGGAGAATCTTCTAGAGAAGGATAAGCGCAAAGTTGCAAAGAATATGCCCTCAACAGGTACGGCGGGAATAGAGAGCTAGGAATTGATTAATTTCTGCATTATTTCCTCCTTTAAGTTTTACCTGTAGCGGTGACCCTTCGACACGGCCTGCGGCCTGCTCAGGGCGAACGGAGGTTTTCTAAATTTTCCCAAAACCCCGTTACGGTTTTCTTTAAAATTTTAAAGAAA
>JAQGNR010000230.1 GCA_028291765.1 Herbaspirillum sp. | reverse complement strand
GCTGCGCCATCAGCCCCACGTTGGGCACGGTGCCCATCGTGCGCGGGTCGAACGCGCCGTGCCACTTGCAGAAGTTGATGATCTCCTGATAGATGCGCGCGACCGTGCTCTCCGGCATCACAGCCTTGACTTCCTTGAGCCGGCCGTCGGCGCCGTACATCTTGCCGCCGGCACGGATCATTGCCGGCATGGAGGCGTCGACGATGACATCGTTCGGCGAATGGAAGTTCGTGATGCCCTTGGCCGAATCGACCATTGCCAGTTCCGGACGGTCCTCCTGACAGGCGTGGAGGTCACGAATGATCTCTTCGCGCTGCGACTCGGGCAAACTGGCGATCTTGCTATAGAGATCGGCCATGCCGTTGTTGACGTTCACGCCGAGGCTGTCAAACAGCGCGCCGTGTTTTTCGAATGCTTCCTTGTAGAACATGCGCACGCAGTGGCCGAAGACGATCGGGTGCGTCACCTTCATCATTGTGGCCTTGACGTGCAACGAGAACATCACCCCGGTCTTGCGCGCGTCTTCGATTTGTTTCTCGTAAAAGTCAAGCAGGGCCTTGCGGCTCATGAACATCGAGTCGATGATTTCGCCTTCCAGCAGCGAGACCTTCGGCTTCATAACGATCGTCTGTCCGCTCTTGGTAATGAGCTCCATCTTGACGTCGCGCGGGCGGTCCAACGTCATTGATTTTTCGCCATGGTAGAAGTCGCCGCCGGTCATGTGGGAAACATGGGTGCGCGAGGCTGGCGACCATTCGCCCATCGAGTGCGGGTTCTTGCGCGCGTATTCCTTCACGGCGCGCGGTGCGCGGCGATCGGAATTGCCTTCGCGCAGCACCGGATTGACGGCGGAGCCGGTGCATTTGCTGTAACTGGCCTTGATGGCCTTTTCTTGTTCGGTCTTCGGGTCCGCCGGGTAGTCGGGGATGTTGTAACCCTTATCCTGCAGTTCCTTGATCGCTGTCAGCAACTGAGTCACCGAGGCGCTGATGTTGGGTAGTTTGATGATGTTGGCGTCCGCCTCGAGTGTCTTCTTGCCCAGTTCGCTGAGCGTGTCGGGCATGCGCTGTTGCGGCGTCAGATAATCGGAGAAGTTGCTCAGGATCCGCGCTGCGACTGAGATGTCGCTCTGTTCAATGCGGATGCCAGCCGGCTTGGCGAAGGTGCTGATGACTGGTAGGAACGCGTGGGTCGCCAGCAGAGGCGCCTCGTCGGTTAGCGTGTAGATGATGGTCTGATTGCTGCTCATGCGCTGTTTCCTCGGTTCTCGCTAGGGTTTTCGGAATTCGTCTACTAGAAATCGTTGCTTATCCAGGCTCACGATCAACGCCGCCTTGCTCACCCTGTTTCCATCGTGGAGTGTGATGGGCAGATTTCTTTGCGGCATGATGAAGTCTTGTATAAGACATACAACTTGCTTCGCATTATGCTTGAGCCTTTCAAAATGCGCAAACTTGTAAGTGCAGGGAGCTGTGCAGTGTGCTCTTGCCGCGAATTTGTGATCGCTGCAAACAGGCCGCTTCAGCAGCGGAAGAATTATTCAGCGGGTTGTGCGGCCAGGACTATCATAACGAGGTCGTAAGGCGTATGCGGCGAACGCCTTCAATTGCCGCCAAAGAAGGAGTCCTATTATGAGAATGCTTCTTACTGTTGAATTCCCACTTGAGCCGTTCAACTCTCTCGTAAGAAAAGGTACGATTGGCATGGTCATTGGAAATATTCTTGAAGCAATCAAGCCAGAGTCAGCATACTTCACTGAGCAAGAGGGAAACCGCGGCGGAATCTTCGCGGTTAACGTGAATTCTCCTTCGGATGTGCCGGCTCTTGCAGAGCCTTTTTTCCTCAATTTCAACGCCAGTTGCAAATTCCGTATTGCAATGAATCTGGAAGATTTGCAGAAAGCGGGACTCGATGCACTTGGCAAAAAGTGGGGTTGAAAATCGGTAGGCGTGGTACAAGCCGGCTTGGTAATAAGCTGTCGGGCCGGCAAAAACGCCTTTCCCCGCAAGCAAAGCCTCGGTCTTCGAACTTACATATCTCTGGCACTTAAGAAAAACTGAGAGTCGGTCGACCTTTTAACAAGCGCCTCGACCTGTAAACCTTCCACCAACGGCAGTCCCACTCCGGCTGAAATCGGATAGGCTTTGACTTCCCCTGTTCGCGCATAGCCTCTTCTCTCATAGTACGCAATCAGCTCCGTTCGAGAAGACAGAACGGACATTCTGAAATCCGTTGCGTTGAAATGCGTCACCGCGTACTGCTCGGCATGAGAAAGCATTGTCTTGCCAAGTCCTTGTGTTTGAAAAGAAGGTTCCGTGGCAAGCATCCCGATATAGACCTCTGAATCATCGTTCTGAAGATGTACGCATGCGACGATGGCAGCGCCTTGGCATAAAACCAAGACCAATGACCGTGGAGAAAAGAGCGACAGTACCTGCTCGGATGTTGTTCTCTCACCAGCCACCAAATCGGCCTCATGCGTCCAACCTCGTTCAAGTGATGAGGGCCTGTACGCTCGATTGACCATGTCCGCAATTCTGTTTGCATCGGTTTTCGATGCGATGCGCAACGTTGGCTGCATAGCTTCGCTTTTCTAAATTTACTGACGTTAAAAATCGCTCATAAGACAAGCTTCAATTTACGGTTACCGCCTATTTCAAAACCCTCACATTTTTCAATTGAGCGCCGTTAGATCGTCATGGAAGCTTTCCGTGCCGATCTGCTTTTTGGGAAATTCTCGATGTCCCGGCCGATTTTGAATACAGTCCCTCAAAGACAAATCCCAGATTCAGTTCACCAGCACAACATCATCACTCGCCTGCGGCGGAATCTTAATCGAGATGGCCTTGATCGGTCCGCTGGTGACGATGGTGCCGGAATGCGGCGTCCCCTTCGGTATCACAATCAATGTACCCGGCTTGATTTCGCGGCGCTCATTGCCGACCCACATCTGGCCGGTGCCTTCGACAATGTATTGGATCTCGTCGGCGTGGGCATGATAGTGCTTGGGCGCGTTGCCGGCCTGCAGGGCGATGGTGGCGTTGTCGGTGACGACCAGCGGTTTACTGCGCATCTCGGGGTTCGACGTCGTCGGCAAGTCGGTGCTTTGCATGCTGAACAGGTCGTAAATGGCCGGCGTGGATACCGACGCCGCATGGGCCTCGGATAGCGCGTGTTGCAGTAACGGCGAGGCGATGATGCCGCTGGTGAAGGCGACGGCGGTGATTGCAAGTATCCGTGGCAATGAGCGCATGAATAGTTCTCCTTGGAATTTTATTTTTGATTTTTTGCTTTTTATTTTTTCTTGCAGCAGCTTGCCTGTTCGTGCAGTTGATAAAGGCTTTCAGGATATTGCACTAGTGGGGCGTTTTTAGTGAAAAAAAATGCAACTGTGTCGTAATAAAGCAAAAAGGGGAGACCGTATTTATTTCAATGGCAAATAGATGTCGGTAACCAGATCATGCTCAGGCGTTTCCGTTATCAAGTTCAGATAATGAAAATACAGCGGGAAATCGCGCAGCTCTTCGCCGCTTTCCGGCAACCAGTCCCGATACAGGGAGCGGACACTGTCGCCAATCCTGGCGTGAGAACCGAGATGGCGCACCACCGCGCAGCGGCCTGCCGGAATCTCCTTGCCGATCACGCCTTGCCGGTTGGGCGGCACATCCTCGGTTACCGAGCCGCAAATATCGAAGCGGAATTTTTCCGGCGCCGTTGTTTCGGGGTTGTCGTAGACAATGCCAAATGTCTTGCTGGATTGAACGGGCGATAATCCGCTTGCCTTACGCCATTCGATAAATACGCTGGCCGAATCATTGACCAATTCAGGCGCGCCGCGATGTTCCAATGCCGCCACCTTGGTCTGTTCGTAATCGACTATTCTGACTTCCATGTTCTGCTTCCTTTCTCTGTTTAAAAATTGATAGCGCTCGTTCCATGGTTTCCATGCCGGATTCCTTCGAAACCCGGTAGGCGATTGTCCGAAGGTGTTCTTGAACGCACGGGAAAACGATTCCGGATTTTCAAAACCGGCATCCAGTGCAATATCGGTGATCTTGTCGAGCCGGTTGAAGACCAATCGGTAGGAAGCCCGTTTGAGCCGCATCAGTTGGACATATCTGATGGCGCTAATACCGACGTACTCGGAGAACTGGCGGTGAAAGTGGTATTTCGAAAAATGCGCCACGTCACTTAACTGTTCCAGAGTCAGCGCCTCATCAAGGCGCTTGTCGATGTGATCGAACACCCTGTCGAATTTCGCCGCATAAGCCTTTGCCTTCGACATATTCCCCCGCTCTGCATTCTTAACTGAGGCAAACTATACTTTTTCGCACAGGCCGTGTCCTGACCGAAATTGCGGTATTGGACAAATTCTTTGAGTGGCAGCCGAAAAAAAACCGCCTCTGGGCGGTAATGCCATTCATTTAAGTAGATTTGGGGACAGAGGTGATCCTTTCGATACGGGACTGCGTCCCTAGTACGAACGGTTTTTTTAAGCACTACACAAAGCCCCTCGGCCGGGCGGGGCTATCGGAAACCCACGGCCTGCCGCCTGCTCAGGGCGAACGGGGATTTGTAAAAATTTAGAGGAGACCCTGTTCGCACCCGATGAACCGTAATTTTAAGCAAACAACTTATCGTAAGCGGCAAGCAATGTTTGATGCATCGCGCTGCCTTCCATATCCGGTCCCAGATTGTGCAAACCGAAGAAGCGTTCGCTGCGGTTGAGCAGCGCTTCGGCTTGACGCACTGTTTCGGCGTCGTACATCAACACCATCGCGCGGCGATAATCCGCGGCGCCATCGACCGACAGCATGCTTTCGATGCAGCGATATACTTTGCGGCGCGGCTTGCTGAGTTGCCGATACTGATGAATCCAGTCGCAGCCTTGCCGGATCGCTTCAGTGTCGCCGATGGCCAGCGCCAGCAGCGTCTTCAATTCACCAATGCGCAATTCTTTCCATGGCGTTTCCAACGGGATCGCCAGCCCAAGTATTTCCCACAGCGGGCGTTCATCATTCAGATTCAGCGTTTGCAGATCGGCTAACAGCTCGCTGCATTCCTCATCGCTGAGTTCATGCAGACGCACCATGGCGGGACGAATGTCGTTGCCGACGCTATTGTTTTCCCACTCCAGATCTTCAACCGGATAAATCTCGGACATGCCAGGCACCAGGATGCGGCAACTGTACGCGCCTTGCTCCTCGAAATCGGCGACATAAATATCCTTGCCTTCGTCGGCGATGCAATCGCATAGCCACGCGTAATCTTCTTCGGTGGTATTGCTGAAATTCCAGTCGGCAAACGGATAGTCCGGCGTATCGCCCAGGAAATCCCAACTGATGACGCCGCTGGAGTCGACAAAATGAATTTCGAGATTGGCCACGGCATTGATTTCGTCCATATCGAAGCCGGGTTCGGGGAAGCCTTCCAGCGACGATAGGGCGCGTCCTTGCAGCAGTTCGGTCAGCGCGCGTTCCAGCGCAATTTCAAAGCGCGGATGCGCGCCGAAGCTGGCGAAGCAGCCCTGATCGTGCGGATGCAATAGCGTGACGTTCATCACCGGATAGCGGCCGCCCAGCGATGCGTCGCGCACCATAATGCCGAAGCCGGCATCGCGCAGACCTTTGATGCCGGCAGCAATGCCGGGGTAGCGGGCGATTACATCTTCCGGCACTTCCGGCAGGCACAGGCCTTCGCTGATGATGCGATATTTGATATGGCGTTCGAAGATTTCGGATAAGGCCTGACTGCGCGCTTCTTTCATTGTGTTGCCGGCAGCCATGCCGTTGCTGACATAGAGATTGCCGATGATGTTGACCGGAAACCAGGTTTGCGCGCCGTCACGCAGGCGGGTGTAGGGCAGGGCCACAATGCCGCGCTCCACATTGCCCGAATTCAGATCGACCAGTACTTCGCCGTCGATTTCGCCATCGGGATTGTAAAAATCGTGCAGTTCCGGATTCAGCAGCGCTTCAGGCCAGCTGCCGTCGTCGGTGGGCATGAACCAGCGTTCCTGCGGATAATGGACGAACGGCCGCTCGGCGCGGGTTTCGCCGAGATAAAAATGGGTCCA
The DNA here is from genome assembly GCA_028291765.1 of Herbaspirillum sp. Lineage (GTDB taxonomy): Bacteria > Pseudomonadota > Gammaproteobacteria > Burkholderiales > Burkholderiaceae_D > Herbaspirillum. Next base: position 47,014 of record JAQGNR010000230.1, on the reverse strand, counting down.
GAAATAATGCGTGCCGAGCCGTTCGAAAAACTCACCAAGCGCACTGGCGCGTGCGGCCAGTTCGGTGGCGCCCTTGCCGTTGGAAAACAGCATCGGGCAGTCCTGATCGCGCATATGCACCGACCAAATCGAATCGACAGGGTTGAGCAGGGACGACTCTGTCATACGAAAACCACGTGCGGCCAGCTTTGCTTGCATGGTGCCGATGGTCGATTCCAGGGACGCGTCTTTGCCAGGGATAAAGCTTTCTTTTTGCATTGCGGGCATTCGTTGGTTTTGAATGGGAGCAATGTACACGCAAAGAAGCTTGCCGCAGCGTTTTTTACGGGATTCCGGTAAAAATATGAAAAAAGCGGGCAAACAATAATTTGCCCGCATCGCCTGAGTGCCGAGTGGAAAATTATTTATCCATGTTGTTTATGGGATGTTTTAGCTTTGGTTTTTTTGACGGCATGGACATTTTGATGATCGGAGGCCGCAGAAGCGGTTTCAGGCGCTTTTTCGATGCGAGTAATATGCGATACCGAGATCGGATCGCTCGCTGGGAAAGATAATTCGTTGGCGACGTCCAGCGCCATTTCATCCGGGGTGTCGCGCACCTGCGGCGTTTTTGGTTCGTTTGCTGGGCGGGCCGTTTTTTTCATGTGTTTTGTTGTGGCTTTGTCTGGCATAAGTCCTCCATCATTGACATGTTGTACTCGGCACATTGCATTTATCAGATTAGCGCTTTGCCTCGGCATAATGTGTCGGTGCGCATCTCAACCCCATGTAAGACAAGCTAACCGCTTCAGTGGCTAAACATTGGGAGGCGCGGGGGGCGGATCGGTTCTGAAGGATGCCGTCAATGAGCGGCCCTCAATATAGATACGTTTGATTTTCGGGTAGGCCGTGTGAATGTCTGTTTCAATGGCGTCTACGGCGTGAGCGATGTCCGCAGCGGCAGTATTGGCATGAAATTCGACATCGAGCGTGAGCAGGATTTCGTTGGCCCCCATATACATGCCAAGTATCGCGCCCACTTTGCATACGCTGGGATGGTTCAGCGTAATTTGGCGAATCGCCGCGGTGGTATCCGGACGTATCCCTTCGCCGACCAGCAGGCCGCGCAATTGCTGCATCAGCAATACCGCCACGCCGCATAGCAGCAGTCCGATCAGGGTCGAAGCCACACCGTCGATGATCGGCATATCGAGCGCTTGGCTTAAATAAGTCCCGACTGCTGCAACCGCCAGACCTGCCAGCGCCGCGCCGTCTTCAGCGACGACTGACGAAGTGCTCGGATCGCGGGTATTGCGCCAGGCTTGCGTAAAAGAGTCGCCCTCGTTTTCCGCGCGGAATTGCCGTAAGGCGATCACAAAACTGACGACTTCGAACAGCGCGGCGATGCCCAGCACAATATAGTTCCAGGTAACGTCCTTGATCGGCAGCGGTGCGCGTATATGCAGAATGCCTTCGTAGGCCGAAATGCCGCCGCCGACGCCGAAAATCAGGACCGCGACGATCAGACTCCAGAAGTACAATTCCTTGCCATGGCCGAACGGATGCTCCGGCGTCGGCGGGCGCTGGCTGAATTTGATGCCGGTCAGCAGCAGTATGTCGTTAAAGGTATCGATCGTTGAGTGGACGCCTTCCGAGATCATGACCGAGCTGCCGGTAATGCCCGCGACGATAAATTTGCTGATCGCAATGGTGATGTTTGCAACGATTGCGCCGTAGATGGCGATTCTGGGCTCACTCATACGGGATTGATCTGTCGTAGGACAAACAGTTCAAAATGCCGGCATTGGCTCTGGTAAGATCAGAGTTCTTGTTTATTTCGGAGGCAGACGATGCGTAATCAATTTCTGTTGGCGACTGTTTCTGCGCTGCTTTTCTCGCCGCTTTTAGCGCTACTCTTCGCGCTACCCGTTGATGCGCTGGCGGCCGACCAGAAGCCGCGCGATCTCGCAATGGAAAGCTATCGATTCATGGATGCGGCGCAAGGCAAACTGGGAGCCTGGATTAAAAATGCCAACAAGGCCGATTATTTCGCGCAGTTTTCGAGCCCGGCCAAGACCATTGCCGCCAAATGGCCGCAGCCGCTCAAAGAGGAATATTACGAATATGCCGATTGTTACTTCGCGCTGGATTTATTAATCAAATACGCAGATCAGGCCGTTGCCGATAAGTCGTCGAGCAGTCCGGCCGAGCTGGCGCGTCGAGCGCGTTTCGGCAAAATCCTGCAGGAATGTCAACGCGATTTAGGCAAGATACGCTAGTACTTCCTTCTTTTATTTATTCGTTTGTTTTATTAGGGTCCGCATCCATGCATCCTAACGCCAAGCTTATCGAAACGTTTTACGCGGCGATGCAGGCCGGCGATGCTGAGGCAATGGCTGCCTGCTATGCCGGAAATGTTCATTTTTCGGATCCCGTTTTTACTTCTTTGCATGGCGATCAGGCCGCGGATATGTGGTGCATGTTGCTATCGCGGGCGAAGGATTTTGAGGTGCGCTTCGATGGTGTGGCTGCCGATGAGCGCAGCGGCAGCGCACATTGGGTTGCGCGTTATACGTTTTCCCAGACCGGCCGCTCGGTGGTCAACGATATTCATGCGCGTTTCGATTTTGCCGGCGGCAAGATCGTGCGTCATGCCGATCGTTTCGATTTATGGCGTTGGGCGCGTCAGGCGCTTGGCGCGAAAGGACTGTTGCTGGGCTGGGCGCCGCCGGTGCAACAGGCAATTCGCAAGCAGGCCGCCGCCGGACTAGCCGCGTTTCGGGCCAAAGCCGGCCGCCCGTAAATCCATAAAATCCCCGCTTACATCGTTTAAAACCCTTCAAGCACAATCTTGCCCTTGGCCGTATTGCTTTCCAGCAGCGCATGCGCGCGCCGCAAGTTGGCCGCGTTGATCGTGCCGAAATGTTGGCCGACGGTGCTTCTGATGGTATTGGTATCGATCAGCCGTGCCGTTTCATTGAGAAGATCGTGCTGTTTTTGCATGTCGGGTGTTTCGAACATGGCGCGTGTAAACATGAACTCCCAATGCAGTGAAGCGCTTTTGCGTTTTAACAGACGCACGTCTAATTCGGCGGGATCGTCGATCAATGCCAGCCGGCCCTGCGGCGCAATGGCTTCCACCATTTCGGTGTAATGCTTGTCGGTTTGATTCAGGCCGGCGATATAGCGCACGTTCGGGATGCCGATCGCTTTCAGTTCCTGGCTCAGCGGCTTGCTGTGATCGATGATCTGATGCGCGCCCAATTCGTGTACCCAACTGCGCGTTTCAGGGCGCGATGCAGTGGCAATCACGGTAATGTCAGTCAGTTGGCGGGCCAACTGGATCATGATCGAGCCGACGCCGCCTGCCGCGCCGACAATGAGCAATGCATCGTCGGCGTGGCTCTTCGCGTTTGCATCCGATTTCTTGCTCAATTGCAGCCGTTCGAATAATAATTCCCAAGCGGTAATGGTGGTCAACGGTAACGCTGCGGCTTGCGCAAAATCGAGACTATGCGGCATACGGCCGACTATGCGTTCATCCACCAAATGTAATTCGCTATTGGCGCCGGGACGTGTCAATGAGCCGGCATACCAGACCCGGTCACCGACCTTGAACAGACTGGCGTGCTCGCCGGTTGCGCGCACAATACCGGTCGCATCCCATCCGATGACTTTATATTCGCCGGCCGGCGGCGTCATGCTCCGGCGCACTTTGGTATCGACCGGATTGACTGAAATGGCTTTGACTTCGATCAGGAGATCGCGGCCCGTGGCCACTGGGTCCGGCAAGGTGATATCGAGCAAGGCCTGATCGTCGTCGATCGGGAGTGCTTGTTGGTATGCGATGGCTTTCATGGTGATCCTCAATAAATATATATTCGATATTCGTTATGATACCGCCGGTTTAGCCGGTATTAATGCCGGCGCCTGGCGGCGGATGGCCATTGTAATCGCACCTGCGATCAGGCACATGCCGCCGGCCACGTATAAGGCCGGGGTGTAAGTGAGCAATAGGGTACGCACAAAACCGGCGCCATAGGCAGCTGTTGCCGCGCCCAATTGATGGGCTGCGAAAATCCAGCCGAACACCGTGCCGGCGCGTTCCTTGCCGAAGCGCGCTGCAGTCAGCTTGACCGTAGGCGGCACGGTAGCGATCCAGTCAAGGCCGTAAAACATCGCGAAAATCGATAAGCCGTATAAGGAAAAGGTGGAGTGCGGCAGCCAGAACAGGGACAGCCCGCGCAGGCTGTAATACCAGAACAATAGTTTGCGGTTGTCGTAACGATCCGATAGCCAGCCGGACAGGATGGTGCCGAAGAAATCGAATCCGCCCATCATCGCCAGTACGCCGGCCGCGGGGATCGCTGTTAATCCATAGTCGCCGCACAGCGAAATGAAGTGGGTCTGGATCAGGCCGTTGGTACTGAGACCGCAAATGAAAAAAGTCGCCGCCAGAATCAGGAATGTGCGATTGCGGATAACGCTGCGCAATATCAGCAGCGGTTCCCAGAGGCTTATCGGGCGCGCCTTTACCGGCGCCGATGCCGATGCCGGTAAAGGCGCAGCAGGGTCTGCGCCGTAAGCGCGCAGGCCGACATCTTCCGGCCGATCGCGCATGAAGAAAAACGCCAGGATCGCCGTCGTCAGGCAACTGATGAAGACCGGCAGCACGGCGGCGCGCCAGCCGAAGTGCTCGATCAGCCACGCGGCCACCGGCAGGAAAATCAACTGCCCGGTGGCGGAGCTGGCGGTCAGCATGCCGATGACCAGGCCGCGGTGTGTTTCGAACCATCGATTGGCGACCATCGCGCCCAGCACCAATGCCGTCATGCCCGAACCGAGCCCCAATAGCAGGCCCCACAAAAGGAATAGTTGCCATAACTGGCTCAGCATGGTGACCAAGGCCATGCTGCTTGCAACCAGCGCCAGAGCGATGCACATCACCCGGCGCATGCCGTAGCGTTCGATCAGGATGGCGGAAAATGGTCCCAGCAAACCGTACAAGGCGAAACGCAAGGCCAGCACCGAAGATATTTGTTCGGTATTCCAGGCGAATTCTTTATTGAGCGGTTGAATCAGCGCACCGGGCAGACTGAGCGCCGCCGATGATGTCAGCATGGTCAGAAAGGTCAGGGCGACGATCACCCAGCCGTAATGGATATGGCGCTTTGCCAGCCAGTTTGCTGCAGACATGGCGTTCCTTATAAGTTTTGATTGGGGCGGTCGGATTGCGTCGGGATTAAATTATTCGGTGCTGTGGGCGACAGACTGGTCAATGCCCGCGCGTCCGGCGGCCAGGAACGCTTCGGATAGCGGATCGCCGGCGGTAGCGCGCGCCAGCGTCAGGGTGCCGACCAATATGGCCATGCGTATCATCGCGGCTTGTTGCGCAGCATTATCCTGAGGTTCAAGAGGATGGTTTCCAGTTTGCGCGGTTTTTTGGGTGGTTTTTTTATTCGCTGCCGGCGATAGGCTGCTCAATGTCGCCAGCATTTGTTTGACGCCTTCCAGATAAATCGCACGCACCGGTTTATCCGCTGCCGTGCGCGCGATATCGGTCGCCAGCGCCAAAACCGGACAGCCATTACCCGGATTATCGCGGTGTTCGCTGCGCAGATAGGCGTTGCTAATCTCGCTTAAAGCCGCCTCTGGGCTGTCGGTATGGTCGATTTTTTCTTGCCTGCGCTGCGCCGATTGTTCGAACGCTTTGCCGCAGGCAATTGCCGCGAGCGATTCTTTCGAATCGAAATGGCCATAAAAGCCGCCATGCGTGAGACCGGCAGCGCCCATTAATTCTGCAACGCTGACGCCATCGATACCGTGTTCAAGAAACAGGCGGGCAGCAATAAGCTCAATGGAAGCACGATTTTTGTCGGTCTGGACTTTTGAGACGCGTGGCATATTATTTCCATTCGGGAGGTTTCGGTTTCGGTGAATAATAGAGTATGACCATCATATTTGCAATAGATGTTGTGTGAAATTTATTTTTAGCCGACGACGCGGAACTGAATGAGGCTAAATAAGGACAGACGCGAAAAGCAGTCGTTTTTTTTAATGCGTTATATGGCGGGTTTTGGCTGCCAATGCGCCTTTGCTGTATTGTAGGCAGCAACGCATTAATGACAAGCTTGACCCCTGACAGCAAACTGCTTGCTACTTGTGTTTTACAGGAGACGGTTATGCAATCTGAAACAGTAGGTGCTTACGAAATTGAATATTCGGGAGTGCCATTATCGAATCATGAGGGCTGGGGCGCATGGGTAACGGTGTACGGCCCCTGCAATAATCCCATGCATCGTAATCCGGTTTTCCCCGGACATAGGGTCGCGCTGGAGTCACGGTTTGCGACGGAAAGCGAAGCGGAGCAGGAAGCGAAAAAAATTGCGCACGGCTTGGTTGAAGCGCGTATGAAAAAACCTTAACGTCTTCCGGAGCCCAACACAAACGGCGTTTTTTCGATCGATTATCAAAACATCTCAGATCATGCCGGCTGCGTTTTGGGAATAGTTACTGATTTTCTATCTGATTAAATAGGTATGCGATGGCGCATCCGCTTGATGCGATTGCCATGACTCGATCGTCTGCAGTTGGCCGCGCGCAGTGCTTGCCCTTGCATCGTAGGTGTAGGCGATATTCATTGCGCTGACCAGGTTGGTTTGTCCGACGCCTTTGCTGAGTTCGCTCAGTACATGCGTAATCTGATTGATCTGCAAAACGGCTTCCTTGCATTGGACAATGATCTCATTGCTGACGATGGTTTTGCCGGTGACGACGTGCTCGATGAATGCCGTCAGCTTGATAAAACGCAGATCGTGCGCCTGCCAATATTCCCGAAACAGCCAGGTCTCAGGATCGCGGTTGAAAGCGGCCACGTTGCTATTGTGTTCAGCGTCGATTTCTTCCTGGGATTTTGGCATGGCAGCGGGCGCGATCCGATGGTATTCAGACCGGTCGGTTGACAGGCCTGTGGCGATTGTCCTAGCTAGGTTCTAGCGTTCGCGGCCGGCAAAAATGACGACACCGCCGATATGGGCGTTTTCGGGCATTTTAAAATAATTCGGTTCCCATTTGGGGTTGAGCGCCAATAGATAATAACCGTCGATATCCAGTTTCAGGCGTTTAAATGTGGACTCGCCATCGATAGTCGTGACAATGACGTCTTTGCCGGGCATGGCTTCGGCATCGGGATCGACAAAAATAATTTCGCCATCGTGATAACCGTCTTCACCGGCCATGCTGCGTCCCACCACGCGCAGGCAATAGGTGCGAGGGCCATGGTTCACCGGGCAGGCTAGCCATAGGTCGGCTTCGGATGGCAAATACGATTCACGCATGATGCAGAAGCTGCCGGCCTGCACCCAATTGATTAGCGGGACTTCACCGTGAATGTCGGGACCGGGTTCGATGCCAGGGTCGGGCCGCACGGCGGGGCGCTGTTTGCCCTCTGCCAGCCAGAGGGCGTCGACCCCTAATGCGGCGGCAATCGAGGCTATCTTGCGGGCCGAGGCTCGTGTACCGGCTTCCAGATTGCCGATTGTCGATTGTGAAACGCCGGCGAGTTTGCCTAATTCTTCCTGTGAAATGCGTTTTTGTTTGCGAGCCCAGCGAAGGCGTTTTGCTAAAGTTTCCATAATTACACATCATTTTTTAGGATTTCGAGACCGCGAATGTAATCAGAAATTACGCTTGAATGGTGTTGGTGCAGGGCAACACGTACGTAACAATTATTGTTATCAATAGACAAGAAATGGTCTCGGGCCGGCAATCGGCGTCAACTAGAATTTTTATGAACTTCTCGCGCAGCAGACAATCGGAGTTGTATTCCCTTCCTTATGCTTTCCCCTGGCATAAGTTTTAACGCGCATTTATTAAAAATGCGCGTTTTTTTTGTCCATTGAAAAAGGAGGCGAGATGTGAACGGAGTTGACTTATAAATTATTTATAATCAATAACTTATTATTTATACTTAATGTATTAAATTAATGTTTTTTTAAAAGGGTCGGGAGATCGTTGCTATGGTCGTGGCGGCTGGCGCAAAAAGCGTCAACGAGGATTCGGCCAGTGCAACGCAAGGTAAAATCAATCCTTCTTTTTTCTCATCGATGCTGACGCCGGGCCATTCGATTTGATAGCGAATCTGCCCGCTGCGCAATTGGCACAGGCAAGTACGGCAAGTGCCGTTGCGGCAAGAGCTGGGCAGGATAAAGCCGGCGTGGCGTGCAGCTTCCAACAAAGAGGATTGGCCGTCGCTTGTGAATTGCCAGCCGAACGGTTCTAGGGTTATCGTAAATAGCAAAGGCTGCGCCGATGTTTGCGGCGCGATCGAATCACCTGAAGGTGTCATTGGCAAGTCTCGAAAGTCGGTTCGATCATCGTGGTCTGTGTCGAACAAATGGACAGCATAGAGCAGTTTGATTCGTATTGCTGAGAGCTTGCGGCACGCGTAATATTATTGAAAATTCAATGGAGTAAAAGAATGGCTGTTCATATGATCGTGGCGGTGCGTTTCAATGCAACGGGAGACCGGGTTGAGCAGGTGCGGTGGGGCCGGGCAGTGCGCAAGAGCGAGGGTTCTCCCAGCTGGCACGCGGAAACGGTGGAACAGGATGTTAATCTGGTGATCGATGCGCTGCATTTCGGTGACGAGGTTGCCACTGCTTTTCAGGTGGGTAATGACACGCTGTTGGGGCCGCGCATCCGGCTGATCCTGTATGAGCATGGCATCGAGGGTATCGATACCATCGATCACAATGTGCCAGGCCGCACGCTGATGGATTTGCCGCGCTTTTAAGATGCAAATGCGCGGGAAGCCGATCGAATCGGCCACCCGCGCACGCCGGTGCTTAGTTAATCACCGTGCCTTAGTGAGGAAAGTTCGCAATCTTTCTTGCATCGCCGGTGAGTTGCAGGATATGCATGCCGGTGCCCGCACGGTCGACCATATAAATATAGCCGCGATCATCGACTTCCACATTGTTGGTCTGGATGACGGCTTTGCAATTGTCCTTGCTGCCGGCTGGACACGCCAGGAATGTCTTATCGGTGACAGCGGGAATGTAATAGCCAACTTCTTTAGGTGCGTAAGGATTACGGATATCCACGGCCCGCACACCGGCATTGAAGTGGGAAAGAAATACAATGCGTCGGTAGTAGATGGGCGTGAAGCTTTCGTTGGACGCATGCGTGCCAAAGCGACCGCCGCGGCTGCAAAAATTGCCGCTTGATTCCGGGACCGTGAAATTCGACACTACTTGCGGTTTGTTCTCTACCGTTATATCGGCCAGCCATGCCATCTCGCGCGGTCCTTTACAGTCGCTCTCCAGCTCTTCGGGAACCATCAAGACAAAATCGCGTTTGCTGTCTTTATTTTTCGCGAATTCCGGCACGTCCACCCCAAGGATCGGAAATGTCGTATGAGAACCGTTCTTCGGTGACAATACGAGCCTGCCCACTTCTGGATACGCAAGGTTTGCATCGGTCGGTTCTTTCGGCCCGGTGAGCAGCTTATTGCGATCGACGATTTGCAGCATGCCATTTTGGTTGGTGCCGTAACCGAAGTACACCCGATTGCCGGCGGCGCCAATGGAAATGGCGCCATGTATACCTTCCGGCGCCGGTCCTGTTGCACCCGGCTGTTGTCCGGGCAGACCGAAATTGCGGATGAACACCGGCTTGGCGGGATCGCTTAAATCATAGACCTGCGTCATACGTTTGACGCGCCATCCCGGTGCGCCGGAAACCAGATAGGCAATACCCGTATCGCATTCCCAAAAATTCTTGTGCGTACCTTCTACGCCGGTGATTTCGGCAATGCGATTCGGCTTGGCAGGATCGCTGACGTCCCATATTTCATGTGCGTGATTGCCGAATACCCGTAGCAGGTAGAACTTGCTCGGATCGCCTTTGGGGAGCTGCTTGCCGGAACAGACGCGCGCCATCTGGCCGCCGCCGCTTTCCCCCATGCCTTCCTCGCCGGGAATGTGAAACAAATATTTCGGTTTTGCGGGATCGGTCACGTCGATGATCGAGGTGCCGTTGAACTCATGCTGCCCATTTAACGGATTGATCGGCTTCGGGTTCGATGGCGTGCCGCCATGATGGCCGACATAGGCAATCCAGCGTCCGTTCTGTTCTTCAATGACGGGCTGGTATGCACCACGTCCTTGCAGGTCGTTGGCGCCGACCAGTTCCATATTGTTCGATTCGGCAGTCTGCTGCGCCCAGACGTCAGTGGCGGTGGCGCAAAGCGCGCAGGACAACAGAATGCTGTACCGGAAGAAATTTTTGCTGCGTCGTCCACCGTGGATCAGCGTGCGTATCAAGTGTGAAAAGTGCATGTGTCAGACTCCCAAAAAGGAGGTTATTGGATTCAGGCGTGGATTGCCGGTGCGCTTCGGCACGTGGCAGGTCGCCTGATATTTTGCTAAAACGTGTCCCCTATGCAAACGTTTGCAGAAAAGATCATAGATATCGTCAAAAAGAAAGTCAATGCATTTATGTCGCGCAGGTATTGTTGCCTGTTATCGTTTAGCAAACAGCGCATTATGTTTAACAGGATTCACGCTATGTTTTTAATGCATTCGTTTGCATTAAATGACTTGACGTTTGCGTAAATGATTGATTGGTCTTACGTGGCTTGATCCGGCGCTTACAGCGGCTTGCAGGTTTTGGGAGGGGGGCGGGCGGCAGAATTGTTAAGTATTATCCTGCATCAAATGATTCAGGATATTTTCCAATTGCACGAAATCGAACGGTTTCGGCAACACCGTTACCGGGAATGCCAGATTTTTGGCGATTTCGATGCCGTAACCGGATGCGAAGATCAGCTTCAGCACGGGTTTTTCCCGTGCCAGTTGTTTCGCCAGTTCAACGCCTGACATGCCGGGCAGGCTAATGTCGGTAATCAGAATGTCGAAATCGCGTTGGCTCAAGAGCCGCAAAGCCTCTTCGGCCGAAGTGACGCCTTCGGCTGCGTGATCCAACGTACGCAATAATTCACATAACATTTCGTTGGAGTCGATATTGTCTTCGACCACTAGGATGCGGGATAGTGGGGCGCTCATGTCACTTTCTTTACGTTCCAACATGACCGCTCAGCACGGTCCGCTTATTTTCAGCGTTTCCGGACGTTAATACGCGGTATTCGAGTGCGTCCGGGATATTGCGCATCAATTAAGACCGGAGTCGATCTTAAGCGCAATATGGAAAGTCTGACCGCCTCGTCCCAGGCAGGTTCATTATGGATTGCTAAAGTGGCAATTTAGTGCGCGCCGTGGGCGCGTCCGGCATGCCATACCGCAGCGATCTGCCCGGCGCTGGCTTGCAGCAGTTGGTCGGCTTCGGCAATGGCTTGCGCCAGTGAAACCGGCCCCAGCACAATCGAAAAGCAACCGGTGAAGTGTTGCCGCAACGCAGTCAATGCCTGCTGATCGATGGCGCCAGACAATAAGGTACTGTCCACGCCGAAGCTGCGTGCATGCCGGGCGGCAACGAAGGGCGCTTTGCCATGCAGGGTCTGGATGTCGCTGCGGCCTTCGCCTGTAATCAGCCAGTCGGCGTTTTGCAGATAGGCATCCAGCCCGATGTGGCGGCAGACCGTTTCCGCTCCTGATTCCAATTGCGCGCCGAGCATCAGCAAGGCGTAACCAAGACCGCCGGCGGCGCCCGCGCCGGCCATTGTGGCCGCCTGACGGCCGGTGGCCGGTTCCAGCAATGCGGCAAAATGCGCCAGCGCCTGGTCGAAGAGGGCGACCTGCTCAGGCTGCACGCCTTTTTGCGGTCCGAATACTGCGCTGGCGCCCTTATCGCCGCAGAGCGGATTGTCGACATCCGACATACCCGTGATAGAGGCTTCGGCCAGACGGCTATCTAGCCCGGAAGTATCGATGCGCGCCAGTTTTTGCAGTGCAACAGGGCTGCTCGGCAGTAAAGCACCGGCTGCATCGTAGAGTTTTAATCCCAATGCGCATAGCATGCCGGCGCCGCCATCGTTGGTGCTGCTGCCGCCGAGCGCAATCAGGAAACTGCGTATTCCCTGATCCAGCAAAATACGGATGGCGTCGCCAATGCCTTCGGTAGAGCGACTGCCTACAGGCAGCGCCATGGCATGGGTATCGGTGATGCCGACGATCTCGGCAGATTCGATCACCGCAGTGCCGTTCGGCAAAATGGCCACCGGCGCCTCGCGCAAGCGGCCGCTGGCGTCGCGCAGCTTGATCATCTGTGTCTTGCCGCCGGCATGCAGCATGGCGTCGAGCGTACCTTCGCCGCCATCGGCGATCGGGCAAAAATGCAGGCGGGCGTCCGGTATCGCTTGCAGGATGCCGCGGCCAATCGCATCGGCAACCTGGCGCGCAGTCAGCGAGCCTTTGAAGGAGTCTGGAGCGATGACGATAACGGGGGCTGAAGTGGGGCGGCGGTCTGTAGGCATTGTCGAAAATTCAGTAGTGAAATTACGGGAATTGAACCATGTTCAAGCAGTGTACTAAATAACGCCGGTCAAGATAGGTGAGTAATTTTGATCAATTCACCCTCCCATTCGCCGGTTCATATGCATAGGGTGCCGTAGCGAGGTAACAATCGGTAATGGCATTGGATGATTGCCCGCCGCTAATGCAGCATTAAACAAGCGTCAGACAAGTATGCCGCAATATGGATGGCCGATTGAATAGTTGATTGAAAATCGATTGAGCGCGCCAGATCGCGCCAGCGAAAATAGTCAGAATTTTTTATCTTTTTATCTTGAATAGTGTTGTTGCGGAAGCTGGATGATCTTTGGAGAGTGTGATGAAACGTTATTTATTATTGCTGGTCGTTTTGTTGGGCGGATGCGCTGTTGTACCGTATGACGGATACGATGCAGCGTATGGTTATCCCGCTGCTTATCCGTATGCTTATTCTGATGGATATGCCTATGACGGGTACCCATCGTATGGGGTCTATCCGGGCCCGGCATATTTCGGCTCATCGGTCTTTTTCGGCGGTGGGTTTGGGCATGGATTTGGCGGCGGTCATGATGGTCATGGTGGTCATGGCGGTGGTCATGGTGGCGGCCATGGCGGCGGCCACGGCCACCGTTAATCGGCCGCAGGGGGCGACCCGGCAAGGTTTCCGGGAGATTTAGTGTAGTGCGCGGGTTTTCATATTGCTATACTCGGCGCGTGTTGCAATAGCGGCAAACGGCCTTAACGATAAGTACAGCCGAGCGCCGTGGCCTTAGCGCTGATTGCCGCTTCACTAATCGATGGAGACCCTGGGAGACCTATTCATGACGTTATTTCCGCCGCTGTGTAAAACAGCATGCTCCGTTTGTGTCGCTGTTTTATGGATGTCTGCCCTTTTGCCAGCGGCCTCTGCTGAAACAATCAAGATCGCGCTGCCCGGTCCAATGACCGGTCCGGTAACGCAGTACGGCGATATGGTCAGGGCCGGCGCCATGACGGCCGTTGAGCAGCTCAATGCAGCAGCCGGCGCCGGCGGTAATAAATTCGAGCTGGTGCCGATGGACGAGGCTTGCGAGCCGAAACAGGCGGTTTCCGTCGCTAATAAAATTGTCAGTCTAGGCATTAAATTCGTTGTCGGCCATCTCTGCTCGGGCGCCACCATCGCGGCGTCCGATATTTACGAAAACGAAGGCATCATCATGATTTCGCCTTCGGCAACGGCGCCGCAGCTGACCGAAGCCAAGCCGCGCAATTATATTTTTCGCACGATCGGACGCGACGATCAGCAAGCGCCCACCGCCGCCCATTACATTGCACAAAAACTAAAAGCCCAAAAAGTTGCGGTTTTGCACGATAAGCAATCTTACGGTCAGGGTTTGGCCCGTTCGGTTAAGGCCACGCTGGAGGCGGACAAAGTGCCGGTCGTCTTGTTTGAAGGCATCAACGCCGGCGAAAGCGATTATTCGGCGCTCATCACCAAATTAAAAACACAGAGCGTCGACGTGATCTATTACGGCGGCTATTTCCCGGAGATGGGCTTGTTGATGCGCCAGGCGCGTGAACAAGGGCTGAAAGCGGTATTCGTTGGTCCTGAAGGGGCAGGCAATAAAAATCTGAACGCAATTGCCGGGCCGGCTGCCGAAGGTATGCTGCTCACCCAGCCAGCGGATTTCTCCGCCGATCCCGCCAATGCGGCGATCAAACAGGCGTTTCTGGATAAACATCGCGATCCGGTAGGCGGCTTCCAATTGCCGACTTACGCCGCATTGCAGGTGATTGCAGCGGCAATCACCGGCGCCCACAGCAGCGATCCCACCAAAGTGGCTGCCTATATGCATTCCCATGCATTCAAAACGGCAATCGGCACGATTGAATTTACGCCCAAGGGCGATCTGAAATTCTTTAAATTCAATGTCTATACGTGGCATAAAGACGGCACCAGCACGCTTGCCGGTAAATAAATAAAGGCTGAAATAAAGGCCGGCCGGATCATGGCACGACTGCGCAGCCTGTTCCGGCGCGGCAATGCGTTTGCGCTGCTGCATCCGTTAAAGCGTATTCGTCAAAATATCCGTCAAAGTATCAAGAAACGACGACCCATAAAAATGCCGCCATCAGATTTAAATCATCCGCGCCGCCATGAATGAACTGCTTCCTCAACTTACGCAGCAACTTGTCAACGGCTTAAGCCTGGGGGCGATTTATGCCTTGATCGCCATCGGTTATACGATGGTCTACGGCATCATCGGCATGATCAATTTTGCGCATGGCGAGATTTATATGATCGGCGCCTATGTCGGTCTGGTGACGTTGACGGCGGTCGGCGTACAGCACGGTTATCCATTGGGCGTGGTGCTCGGCATTGCGTTGATTGTTTCGGTGACGGTCACCGGTTTATATGGCTGGACAGTCGAACGGGTTGCTTATCGCCCGTTGCGCGGCGGCCCGCGTCTGGTGCCGCTGATCTCGGCAATCGGCATGTCGATTTTTCTACAAAATTATGTACAGATCGGGCAGGGTGCACGCGATATGTCGGTGCCGTTGCTGGTGTCGGGCGCGATTGAATTCCAGATGGGCAGCGCGTTCGTGGTGACCATTCCCTATGCGCGGCTGATGATCGTCGGCGTCTCGTTGGCGTTGATGGTGGTGCTGACCTTGTTCATTGCGCATTCACGCATGGGGCGTGCCTGTCGGGCCTGTTCGCAAGATATGCGCATGGCTAATTTACTGGGCATCGATACCAATCGCGTAATTTCTTTCACATTTGTACTGGGCGCAATGCTGGCAGCCGTCGGCGGCGTGCTGATCGCGCTGAGTATCGGCAAGCTCAATCCGTATATCGGCTTCATTGCCGGCATCAAGGCATTTACGGCGGCCGTACTGGGTGGCATCGGCAGCGTGCCGGGTGCGATGCTGGGCGGCATGCTGCTCGGTCTGGTGGAAACCTTTGCCGCCGGCTATTTGCCGTCGCAATACAAAGATCTCGTATCGTTCGGATTGCTGATTGCGATTTTGCTATGCCGGCCGACGGGGTTGCTCGGCAAGCCCGATATCGAAAAGGTTTGAATTGAAAACAGCGATGACTACGATGGCGGCGCCATTTAAAAATGCGGTGCTGGCGGCGATATTAACCGCCATCCTGACCATTCCACTATTGGGCTTGCAATTGCAGCTCAATGGCTATCTCGTCGTGTTGCACACACACTGGCGGCCGGTAATTATTGCGGTGGCGGCGGTGTTTCTGTTTCAGCTATGCAAACCGATGCTGGCGCGAGCTTCGCAAGAAATACGCACCGCCGCAGCCGCCAAGCTGCCGCCGCTGCCGAAGTTGGGTGCTAATTTGACTGCTATACAGCAGCGCAATGCCTTGCGCCTGTTATTGCTGATCGGTCTGGTCTGGCCATTTTTCGGCTCGCGTGGCGCAGTCGATGTGATGACCTTGGCCCTGATTTATGTTGTGCTGGGTCTTGGCTTGAATATTGTGGTCGGTTTTGCCGGTTTACTGGATCTCGGCTACGTCGCTTTTTATGCCTTCGGCGCTTATACCTATGCGCTGCTGAATCAATATTTCGGACTCTCATTCTGGGTTTGCCTGCCGCTGGCGGCGGCCGGTGCTGCTTGCCTCGGCTTTTTGCTCGGCTTTCCGGTATTGCGTTTGCGCGGCGATTATCTGGCGATTGTTACGCTCGGTTTCGGCGAAATTATCCGCCTGCTTTTAAATAATCTCACCGATTTGACCGGCGGCCCCGATGGCGTTTCCTCGATTCCCAAGCCTAGTGTATTCGGCATAGAAATGGCGCGCCATGCCAGTGTCGAGGGTGGCGTCACTTTTCATCAGTTGCTGGGACTGGATTATCAAGGCGGGCATATGGTGATCTTCCTATATCTGGTGGCGCTGATGCTGGTGTTGTTTACGTATTTTGTCACCAGCCGCTTGATCCGCATGCCGATGGGGCGGGCCTGGGAAGCGTTGCGCGACGACGAAATTGCGTGCCGCTCTTTAGGCATCAATCCAACCAAAGTCAAGTTATCCGCTTTCACGCTGGGCGCAGCGTTTGCCGGCATGGCCGGCAGTTTTTTTGCCGCACGCCAGGGTCTGGTGACGCCGGAATCGTTCACCTTTATCGAGTCCGCAATGATTCTGGCCATCGTCGTGCTGGGCGGCATGGGATCGCAGGCCGGCGTCATTCTGGCGGCGCTGGTCTTGACCGTATTGCCTGAGATTGCGCGTAGTTTTGCGGAATACCGCATGTTGTTCTTCGGGCTGGTCATGGTCTTGATGATGATGTGGCGGCCGCAGGGATTGATCCCGGCGCGCCGTCCTCATGTGGTGCTGCCGCAATGAGCGCGACCATGCGAATTCCCTTGCTTGAAGTGGCGGATTTGTCGATGCGCTTCGGCGGTCTGCTGGCTGTTGACGGCATTGATTTCAGTGTTGGGCAGCAGGAGGTCTTTGCGATTATCGGCCCTAACGGCGCGGGTAAAACCACCGTTTTCAATTGCATCAGCGGCTTTTACCGGCCGGCCGGCGGCAGTATCAAATTGAACGGCGTGGCGACCGCGGGTTTGCCTAGCCATCTGGTGGCGCGTAAGGGGCTGGTGCGTACTTTTCAAAATATCCGTTTGTTCAAATCGTTGACGGTGGTCGAAAACCTGCTGGTGGCGCAACATACGCAAGTCGATACGAATTTATTCTCGGGACTGTTGAAACTGCCGCGCTATCGCCGCGCGGAACGGGAGGCGCTGGATCGCGCTATTTATTGGTTGGATCGGGTCGGCCTGATGGCCTTGGCCAATCGTGGTGCGGGCACATTGTCTTACGGCCATCAACGGCGTCTGGAAATCGCGCGCTGCATGATTACCCAGCCGCGCCTGTTATTGCTGGATGAACCGGCTGCAGGACTGAACCCGCAGGAAAAAGTCGATTTGCAACTATTGATCGACCGCCTGCGCCGTGAAGATCAGGTGGCGGTATTGCTGATCGAACACGATATGAGTTTGATCATGACGATTTCCGACCGCATTCTGGTGATGGAGCACGGTAAGTCTATTGTCACCGGAACGCCGCATGCTGTGCGTAACGATGAACGCGTGATCAAGGCTTATCTGGGGGAAGAATAATGTTGCAGTTTGAACAGGTGCATTGTCATTACGGTGCAGTCGAGGCATTGCATGGCGTCTCACTGGAAGTGCGGCAGGGCGAAATCGTCACCTTGATCGGTTGCAACGGTGCAGGTAAAACAAGCACATTAATGACCTTATGCGGCCAGCCTCGTGTTAGCAGCGGCAGAATTCTGTTCGAGGGGCGCGACATCAGCGGACTGGAAACGCACGAAATCATGCGCCTGGGCATGGCGATTTCGCCTGAGGGCAGGCGCGTATTTCCCGAGCTGACAGTGCTCGAAAACCTGAAGATGGGTGCGTTTTTTGCCGGCCGCGCCGACGTCGAATCGGGTATTGCGCATGTATTCAATCTATTTCCCCGTCTCAAGGAACGCGCTGTGCAACGCGCCGGGACGATGTCCGGTGGCGAACAGCAAATGCTGGCGATCGGGAGGGCCTTGATGAGTAAGCCCCGGCTGTTGTTGCTGGACGAACCAACGCTAGGCCTGGCGCCGCTCATCATTGCGCAAATCTTCAAGATCATTCGCAAGATACGGGATGAGGGCGTCACAGTATTTCTGGTCGAACAAAATGCCAACAAGGCGCTCGCGGTGGCCGATCGTGGCTATGTGCTGGAAAACGGCCGCATCGTGCTGTCGGGCAGCGGCGCCGATCTATTGGCCGATAGCGGGGTGCGTAAAGCGTACCTGGGCGCTGGCTAAGGCCGAACAATAGGAAGTTCGCCTTGCAGGCGTTGTTGCAGTAAAGCCAATACCGCCGCCTCTTCCGGCGTCAATGCATGGATATCGTTAATCAGTTTTTGCTTCACCTTCTTTTGCAATGCCGCCAACATAGTGCCATCGAGATAACTTTCGATGATGGCCGGATGTATATAACATTTGCGGCAGATGGTCGGGGTATTGCCCAGTTTTTTTGCAACTTTTTCGATCGCTTGCACGATATTCTTCTTGGCTTGCGCCGCTGAATCGAATTTCTGGAATTCCTGCAGCGCCATTGCCGCCAGCATGGTGCCAGCCCAGGTGCGAAAATCTTTAGCGGTATAGTCTTCGCCGGTCAGGCTGTGCAGATAATCGTTGACATCCGCCGACCCGATTGTATGCTGCACGCCGTCATCGTCTACGTACTGAAATAACTCCTGGCCCGGCAGATCTCGGATGCGCTGAATGATGCGCGCCATGCGCGGATCCTGCAGTTTGATTGCATGCATGACGCCGCTTTTCCCTCGGAAATGAAATTCCACTTCGCTGCCGTCTATGCGTACATGGCGATTGCGCAAGGTAGTTAAACCGAACGAATGATTGGTGCGGGCATATTCATCGTTGCCGATCCGCATCATCGTGGCTTCCAGCAAATACACAATGGTGGCGAGTATTTTTTCACGCGGCAGACCGGGCAGCGATAATGCGCGATTGACGCTCTGCCGAATTGCCGGCAGACACTCGCCAAAACTGACCATGCGTTCATATTTGGCTTCGTCACGCACCCTCCGCCACTGTGGATGATAGCGATATTGCTTGCGTCGACGCGCATCGCGACCGGTCACCTGGATATGGCCATTGGGCCAGCGGCATATCCATACATCGCTCCAGGCTGGTGGAATGACCAACGATGCAATGCGCGCCAATACTGTTTTGTCCTTTAGCGGCCTGCCGTCAGGGTCGTAATACCGGAAACCTGTTTGAGCGTCGCCCAAGCGACAATAACCGGCAGTGGCATCGCTCACGTAGCGCAAACCATTTTGCCGGGCGGTCAAGGTAGCCTCTATCGGGCCGCTGCCTTCGGTAGTAACCGGACTATTGCGACTGAAAGCGTTGCGCATGCGCTTAGCCTATATTCGGAAAAGGATTGAACGGTTTGCGTGCGGCAAGACCATTTCGAAAGATTGGAAAAGTATTAACGATGCAATCTAATTTGAATGTCGGCGCAAGGGGTTTTGAGGTGTCGGAATGCACCTACTATGGAAAAATAGCTGGATTGAGAATAACAGGAGGCCCAAACCAGGCGCATTGTCGGCTGGACTACTGGTAAAGTGGTGTTTGGTATTTTCAACAAGGCCCGCGATCATGATCGCGGTTCATCGGCAATGTTCCAACACAATAATCGCAGCAACAAAAGAAAGTAATAATGAGCATACTTACCAGTCTTTTTCTGATCTTGCTGCTGGTCGTTCTCAGTGCGTTCTTTTCCTGCGCTGAAATTGCGCTGGCGGCGTCCCGCAAAATCCGTCTGGAAATATTGTCCAAAGAGGGCAATGGCGAGGCACAGCGCGTGCTGAATTTGCAGGCGCAACCCGGCAGTTTTTTCACCGTCGTGCAGATCGGGCTGAATGCCGTAGCCATTCTGGGCGGCGTGATCGGCGAGCCGGCGTTGACGCCGCATATTGTGCTGATGCTATCGCCTCTGTATCAAGGCCCCTGGCTGGACAGCCTCAGTTTTGCGATCTCATTCATGCTGGTGACATCTGTATTTATTCTTTTTGCTGATCTGATGCCGAAACGGCTGGCAATGGTGGCACCGGAAAAAGTGGCGATCGCGATCGTGCGGCCGATGCTGTTTTTTATCGGGCTATTCAAACCGCTGGTGTGGTTTTTTAACGGATTGGCGAAATTGTTTTTTACCCTGTTCGGTTTGCCGCAGGTACGCCTGGATGTCATTACCCCTAGTGAAATTCACGCGATGATGGATGCCGGTGCGCAGGCCGGTGTGCTTAAACATCAGGAACATCACTTGATCGAAAATGTATTCGAACTGGAGTCGCGTTATGTGCCATCTGCGATGACGCCGCGCGAAAGCATCGTCTATTTTCTGCTCGCCGACGACGAACAACAATTACGGCAGAAGATCATCGACCATCCGCATTCGCGTTTTCTGGTGTGCGACGGCAATATCGATGCGGTGCGCGGCTATATCGATACCAAGGATGTGCTGAAGCGTTTATTGAAAGGCGAAAAGTTTTCATTACAGGACAAAGGCTTGATTCATGCTTCGTTGGTGATTCCGGACAGCCTGAATCTGTGGGAAGTGCTGGAAAGAATGAAATCGATGGATGAGGACATCGCTGTGGTCGTCAATGAATATGCGCTGGTGGTCGGCGTGATCAGCATTACCGATATCACCGGGGTGCTGATGGGTAATTTGCTGAATATATCTTTGGAAGAGCAACAGATCGTCAAGCGCGATGCCGACTCATGGCTGATGGATGGCCTGACGCCGCTGGCTGAAGTAATGAATGCGCTCAATATCGATGATTTCCCTAATCCGATGGGTTTTGAGACGCTGGCCGGATTTATCATGTACATGCTGCGCAAGATTCCGAAAAAGACCGATTTTGCTTTATTCGGCGCTTATAAATTTGAAGTTGTCGATATCGACGGGCATAAAATCAATCAATTGCTGGTGACGCGCTATGCAAATGAAAAGCAGGGCAAGAACGATGCAGTCAAAGCAATGGAAGGCCAGATTAAAGAGCATTAAGTAAAACGGATTGGATAAAGCTGCCAGCAGGATCATTATAAAAACCATTCATTAAGGAGTCTGTATGCGCTTTTTTAAACAATCTGCGGTAGCCGTTTCACTGGTGCTTGTGGTTTCTGCCGCTACCGCTATTTCGTTGAATGATCTGAGTAACAAGGATGCGACCAGCGGTGTGAAGGCGGCGCTGGCAAAAGGCGCCGACGTGGCGGTATCCAAATTGGGTGTGGAAAACGGTTTTCTGAATAATGACAAAGTCAAAATTACTTTACCCGGCCCGCTGGAAAAGGCGATGCCCTTATTGAAAGTGACTGGTCAGGGTCAGAAAGCCGATGATCTGGTGGTTTCGATGAATCACGCAGCTGAATCTGCCGTGGCCTTAGCCAAGCCGATGCTGTTGAATGCAGTGAAATCAATGTCCGTCACCGATGCCAAAAAAATTCTGACCGGCGGCGATACGTCGGTCACAGATTTTTTCCGTCAAAAAACCAGCGCACCGCTGACCAGGCAATTCCTGCCGGTGGTCAAAAAGATCACAGATCGGAATGGCTTATCGGCGCGATATAACGCTGTAGTGGGGCAGGTAGCCAAAACCGGTCTGGCCCCAGGCTTGACATCAGGGCCACAGGTGACAGTGGAAGGCTATGTAACGCAGCGCGCACTGGACGGCCTGTACACAATGATCGGGGAAGAAGAAAAGGCAATCAGAGCCGATCCGATAGGCGCCGGCAGCGCAATCCTGAGCAAGGTATTCGGCGCGACCAAATAAAAATCCGGCATTATTTATGCCGGATGTTGGGTAAAGAGAGCAAGGGAAAGAGAAGGGGCGGCAGTCAGGATAGGGTTGCCGAACGTAAAATTACCAGATCCAGAACATCAACAACCAGGCATAAGCAACCAGCGCTAGCGCCCCCAATATCGGAGCCATCGCCAGCAGGCGCCGACCAATCATTTCTGTATGGCGCCCGGTGACGTTCCAAGCCAGCCAGATACTCCAAAGCATCGCGCCGATCAGCATGAAGGCGCGCACATCGTTAGCCCAGAATATCGGCCAGCGCTCACCGCGCAACAATGAAATTGTGGTGGCCGACAAACCGAGAAAAACGCCGCATCCGGCTACTGGAATAATCGATTGCACCAAATGATTGAAGCGCGAAGTCTGCCATACGCCAAGCGCACGATTGCTCAGTGCAAACAATACTGTCAGCGCAGTACCCAGAACAAGGCCGGTAGTCACGATATAGGTAATTACCAGCGTGCCGTCGAGCCAGCTGAAAACATCGCTTTGCGCAGGGTAATTGGTAAATATGAACCAGGGCGCATTGGTCTCGAAAGGCCACATGATGTTACGGTCGATCAACCAGGTCGCCAGTACCTGTTTGATTGTGACAAACCATGGGCTGGCGCTCCAGTGAAATGCGCCGATTGCAATACCGAGCAAGCCGTACAGCGCCAACGCGCTTTCCCAGAGGTTGTTGCTGGTTTTGCCGAGATGGACGATTTCCTGTTTTGGCGGCCTCCAGCTTAGCGATATCGCGTCCCGATGGCTGCTGCAGCGACCGCACATATGGCAGTCGGAAGTGCCTTTCATCTTGCGCAACGGCACCAATGGCGCGCAATTGATCGGAATAACCTTGGTCTTATATGAAGCGCGCCAGGCATCCTCATTCACTTTGTAATGGAGCGGCGCCAGTTTAGCCAGCAAACCGAATACACCATTGACCGGACACAGATATTTGCACCAGACACGTTTTTCGCGACCGTACAACAAACCGATGATGATCGCTCCTACCGTCGAACCGCCCAATACCAGCATCACTGCCTTCGGATACTGATAAACGCTGATCATCTGACCGTAAATCGTTGTAATGGCAAACGCCACAAATGGCCAGCCGCCCCAACGCAACCAATGCGGAATAGCCCGGTTGATGCCGTACTTGCTGGCAAACTCCGTCAGAGCGCCTTCCGGACACAATACGCCGCACCAGACCCGGCCCAGCGCAACCATGCTCAACAACACGAATGGCCACCAGATACCCCAGAAGGCGAACTGTGCGGCCAGCGTCATATTGCTCCAGAGATGGGCCGTTTCATCAGGCAGCGGCAAAAATACCGGAACGATGAGTAAAATTCCGTAGACCAAAACGATGCACCATTGCAGATTACGGATCCAGCCGGCGTTGCGACGCATCCAGTCGCCGGCGCGCGCGAGCATCGCCGGCGACGGCGATGGCGTCGATGCAGTCAGAACGGCGGATGAAGCCTGATCGATCATGGCGATTTGGTTTTTGTCGAATGATTATGCACGGCCCGTTTCGGGGCTATGCGGGGGCGTCGCAGAGCAGTAGAAATCACGATCCAGTACGCAACGTAAATGATGAGGCTCATGAGCGCCGGTTGTGCACGATAACCGGTCAGCATGGCGACCAGACCGCCGAAGGTTGACGTGTCATCCAGCAACCACGAGCTGTTCCAGACTGGCGCGGTCAAGGTCGATGTGAAATTGGCGTTGGTCAGCCAGTCGATATTTTCGACCAGCACATCGATCAGTTTTTCCAGTCCGGTAAGTAATAGGCCGGCAGCCAGAAACAACAGCAGGATCTCGGTAACCTGGAAAAAACGCCGCCAGGAAAATATCTTGCCGCCCAGTTGCAATATGTAAAAAGTCAGAAAAGCCAACGCCAGCCCAAGCACCGCGGCCAGCATCAGCGCACCGGCGCTTTCATTTTGCTGGCTGAGCCCGATGCCATACAGGAAGACAGCGGTTTCACTGCCTTCGCGCGCAATTGCCAGCGCCGTCAGAAGAAACACGCCCCACCAATGGCCGGTGGCGACATTGGTCTTCAGAGAGGTTTCCAGGTCGGACTTGAGCGTACGGCCATGCTTGCGCATCCAGAACACCATTTGCACGATCAGCACTGCGGCAATCAATACCATCGCAATCTGAAAATAGGTTTGCGCATTACCTGACAAAAATTCACTGAAGCCGACCAGGGCAGCGCCTAATCCGATCGCCAGCAGAATGCCGAATGCGACACCGCCCCACAGATACGGCAGTCCGCCGCGTGCGGCCTGGCCGCCATTTTTCAGCCATGTATATAAAATGCCTACGACCAGCAATGCTTCAACGCTTTCACGCCAGACGATAAATAAGACCTGACCCATTGATTACTCCTAACCCGATTTCAATTCAAATACGCATTGTTCGAACAACTTATTTGGCGACGATGACACCTTGCGCGGTATTCATATGAAAATCGTCAAAGAATTTATATTCACCGGGCTGCATCGGCGCGATTACCACAAATGAAGATGCACCCGGCGCAAGCACTTTTTCCTTGCGCAATTGCACGCTTTCAAATTCGACCGGCGATTTGCCAGTGTTGTGAACTTCGATTTTGATTTTTTGACCGGACGGTACTTCGATGCGAGCCGGACTCAATTTGCCGTCATTGAGTTCGAGCTGAAATGTGGCCAGATCGGCCGCGTACAAAGCTGTGCTCAGCACCATCAGAGCGGATCCGGTCAATAATTGTTTTGAGCAAGAAAACATAGCGATTAATAACCACCTTTTTTGCCGACGCCGGCGAAAGTGAAGTCGTAGCTGGCTTCAAACGGTTTCCACCATTCTTTAACGCCGGTTTCCTTATCGACGTGGCGGCCGAAGTGCGCCTGTTCATTGGCCGATGGCGGTGAAATCATCATCTTCAATGTGTATTTGCCGGGGCCATCCAGTTTGACATTGTCGCCATAGTGCGGGCCGTCGCTGGCAACCATCGGCATCATATCGCCGCTGATTACCTTGACGGAGCCGGCTTTCTTCAGTTCGAATTTAATGACCAGATTAGGGATCCAGTCGCCCTCGGCAAAGCCGTTGGGATTGTTGGCGATGGAGTGGATGTCGGCTTCCAGATGGATATCGGATTCCGATGCTTTACGCATCATGCCTTCCGGTTCCATCGTGATCGGCTGCAAATAAACGGCCGCGACCTCCAGGCCGGTACCGGCAGGCTTTTGCGGCTTGCCGATTGGATATTCGGCTGCTTGCACCGTAGCGATGGCGCTGAGCGAGAGAACTGTTGCTAAAGTAATAATTTTTAGGCTGATCACCGAAACACTCCAAATGATAATGATTGTTATTAATTATAGAGCATTTGTTGTGCGTTCGTGATGATTAAGTGAAATGATTCGCAATAAAAAAAGCCCGGTGCAAACCGGGCTTTTACGGAATCAAAGGGCTGCCGGGGCGTTTAGCGACCGCGCCCACCGGAACGTCGTGGCGCAGCAGGGCGTGCCGCAGTGCCGCCGCCGAAAGTCTTTGCCGGGCCGGTATTGGGCCGTGCCGCCGGGGCGCCGCGGCCTTGGCTTTGACCTTGCCCGCCGCCTGGGCGTCCCTGCTGGTGGCGACCGCCACCGCCGCCACCACCGCTACGCAACTGGATCGGCTGCGCGCGGGCATGCGGATCGGGTTCGAAACCGGCAATGACTTCACGCGGCAATTCGCGTTTAATCAGCTTTTCGATGTCTTTCAACATGTCTTTTTCGTCAACGCAGACGAGCGAGATCGCTTCCCCGGTAGCGCCGGCACGGCCGGTACGGCCGATTCTGTGTACGTAATCTTCCGGAATGTTCGGCAGATCATAGTTGACGACATGCGGCAATTGATCGATATCGATGCCGCGCGCGGCGATGTCGGTGGCGACCAGTACCTGCAGGCTGCCTTCCTTGAATTCCGACAAGGCGCGGGTGCGTGCCGACTGACTTTTGTTGCCGTGGATCGCCATACCGCTGATGCCGTCTTTTTCAAGCTGCTCCACGAGTTTGTTGGCGCCGTGCTTGGTACGGGTAAAAACCAATACTTGCGACCAGTTATTGGTCTTGATCAGATGCGCCAGCAGCGGATGTTTTTTATCACGATCCACCGGGTGAATTTTTTGCGCGATGACTTCGACGGTCGAATTGCGGCGCGCTACTTCGATCATGGCCGGCGCGTTCAGAAGACCATCGGCAAGTGCTTTGATTTCATCCGAAAACGTGGCTGAAAAGAGTAAGTTCTGACGTTTTTTCGGCAGCGCCGCCAGTACTTTGCGAATATCCCGGATAAAGCCCATATCGAGCATGCGGTCGGCTTCATCCAGAATCAGGATCTCGACATGGCGCAGATCGACCGTACCTTGTTGCATATGATCAAGTAGACGGCCCGGCGTTGCGACCAGGGTGTCGATACCGTTTTTAAGCAGTTTGATTTGGGGGTTGATACCGACGCCGCCGAAGATGACGGTTGAGGTCAATTTCAGATATTTGCCGTAAGTGCGCACACTCTCCTCGACTTGGGCAGCGAGTTCCCGGGTCGGTGTCAGGATCAATGCGCGGATGGGTGTATGGCCGTTGATTTTGGCGGCAACAACGGTGGACAGGCGTTGCAGCAGGGGCAAGGTGAAGCCGGCAGTTTTGCCGGTGCCGGTCTGGGCGCCTGCCAGCAGATCGCCGCCGGCCAGTACGGCGGGAATCGCCTGTGCCTGAATCGGGGTCGGGGAGGTATAGCCTTGTTCGGTAACGGCGCGAACGATTTCATCGGACAAGCCGAGAGCGGAAAATGACATGAAAACTCAATAGAGAAATATCGGCCTGTCGCCAGAAGCAGCGCCAGTCGCAGGCAAACGATGGTTGGAAGGTCGAAGGACAGCGGCATTTGACTGGTGAAATTGCC
Source organism: Herbaspirillum sp. (assembly GCA_028291765.1). Classification (GTDB taxonomy): domain Bacteria; phylum Pseudomonadota; class Gammaproteobacteria; order Burkholderiales; family Burkholderiaceae_D; genus Herbaspirillum. The sequence continues at coordinate 20,284 of JAQGNR010000230.1, read as the reverse complement.
GCACCTGCGAAGTATAGCAGCGTATAGCAGTGCTTGGTTTGGCTTTATGCGTCCTTGCCAAGTTGTTCATTAAGAAACGGAAAAATATGCGGCATCACCATATCGCTACGCATCATGCCAGCGAAATGGCCCAGCCCCGGCAGCGATACGAAACGGCCATCGGGCAGCGCGGCGGCGCAGCGCTGAACGGCTGCGTGGCGGGCATCCGCATCGCCGCAATACAATAAGCACGGGACCTCGATGGCGGGCAGAATATGATCCAGCGCCGGACGTTTTCTTTTTGCTGCTGCGCTCAGCGCCCATAAGTCGTTGTTCAGCACCGATGCTCTGACTTCATCGGACAGGCGCTCATTGACGGCAGTTTCCAGCGCCGTAATAAACGCGTCCGGATTACTGCCGTCCACGCCCTCGAATACTTCCCAGCTGTGATCCAGATAGGGGTGCGCCGCACCGATGATCAACGAGCGCAAGCGATGCTGCGCCCGGCGCGCAAGTCCGTAGGCGACCAGGCCGCCCATTGAATAACCGAGAAAATGCGTGCGTTCGATTTGCAGCTCATCCAGCACGGCCAGCACATCGTCGATGCGTTCGCTCATCGAATACGCGCGGGAATCGTGCGGCTTGCCGCTCAGGCCATGTCCGCGCGCATCCGGCATGATCAGGCGGTAACGCGATTTAAGTTGCTGGACAAAACCGAAATGCCGCCAGACCGCCCAACTGCCGGCAAAGCCGTGATGCAATAACAGTGGCGGTCCTTCTCCGGTGACCTGGTAGTGCAAGCGAACACCGTCGCGTATCAGAAATGGCATGGCAATAAGACGTTATCGGGTGCGTTATCGAGTGTTTGTCCGAGTATTGAATCGTGTGTTATTTGCCTTTAGGCGTGCCGGCAAACGGCGCCAGCAGCGCGACGGTCTGGGCAAATATCTTCGGACTGCCGGCGATCACCGCGCCATTGTGCAGATAATCGCCATCGCCATTGAAATTGCCGATAATGCCGCCCGCTTCGCTGACCAGCAGCGAACCGGCCGCGATATCCCACGGTTTCAAGCCTTTTTCAAAGAAAGCATCCAGACGGCCGGCGGCGACATAGGCCAGATCCAGCGCGGCTGCGCCGGGCCGGCGCAGACCGGCGCAGCGGGTGCTCATGATGCGGAACATGTCGATGTATTGTTCCAGCGCTGCAGCATCTTCGGTTTCAGTGCCTGGATTGCTACGGAAGGGGAAGCCGGTGCCGATCAGCGCATCGGCGATTTTGTCGCGCTTGCCGACGCGGATGCGTTTTTCATTCAGATAGGCGCCGGCGCCTTTGCTTGCTGTAAATAAGTCGTTGCGGGTAGGGTCGTACACCACTGCCTGGGTGATCTGACCGCGTTGTTGCAGCGCGATGGAGACGCAATATTGCGGAAAACCATGGATGAAATTGGTGGTGCCGTCGAGTGGATCGATGATCCAGATATTTTCGTTTTCGTTTTTATCTTTGTCGTGCAGATTCTTCGATGCGCCGGATTCTTCGGCCAGCACCGCATGCGTTGGATAGGCGCTCAGCAATACTTCAATGATGGCTTGCTCTGCAGCCCTATCGACTTCGGTGACAAAGTCGTTGTGTTGCTTTTTTTCGATTTTGAGCAGGTCGAGGTCGAACGAGCCACGATTGATGACGGTAGCGCCGCGGCGCGCGGCTTTAATCGCCGTATTGAGCATTGGATGCATAGTTATTTCGAACGGTTCCGTTAAAATGGGCCTGCATATCGTTCCTGCCTGCCTGCTTCCGGGATTAACCGGAATCGGCGCAAGCAGGTAAAACACAACAAACACCAAAGATGAATTAATGAGCGATGCGGCGATTGTGGCCGCGTAATGCCGCTATTTTAAATGAACCAGCCCACAAACCGTCATTCTGTCGATAATTCTCTTTTTAGCCGCTTGCGGTTTGTGCTGGTCGAGACCAGCAGTTCCGGCAATATCGGCGCGGCGGCGCGTGCGCTGAAAAACATGGGTTTTTCGGATATGGTGCTGGTTAAGCCACGTTTTGACGATGCGTTGACCCAGGATCAGGCAATTGCTTTTGCCAGTGGCGCACAAGATGTTCTGCAAGCGGCCCGGATCGTCGAGTCGATCGACGAGGCGCTCGAAGGTTGTAATTATGCGGCCGCCGTCAGTGCGCGCCTGCGTGAGTTTTCGCCGCCGATCGTAGCGCCTCGCAAACTGGCGTTGCAATTGGCGGCTGAGTCCGATCTGCGCGCGGCATTGGTGTTCGGTAGCGAACGCTACGGCTTGCCGAATGCGATCGTCGAAAAATGTAATGTACTGATTAATATTCCGGCCGATCCGGATTACGCATCGCTCAATCTGGCGCAGGCGATACAAGTGGTGGCCTATGAATGCCGGATGGCGGCGTTGCCCGATGGCCAGGATGCGCGTCAAGGCTTGGATCAGCAGGGGAGTGTGATCGGATTTCAGGGCGAGGCCGCGAGCCTGGCGCAGATCGATGGCATGTTTGCGCATCTGGAGCAGGCACTGACGGCGATTGATTTTTTAAGTCCGGACAATCCGCGTAAATTGATGCCGCGACTCAAGCGTCTGTTTTCCCGTACTCAGCTGGAAACAGAAGAAGTCAACATCCTGCGCGGCATTGCCAGGCAGATTCTGGCAACGCGCAAAAAATAGAGCGGCGCATTGCCGCGCATGGGCGCTCATGATCAATTAGTGACGTGTATTTGGCGCCGGAATAACTGTTTCTGCCGGCGCATCACTGACAAACAACTGTGCGCAATCGATTTTGTCGAAATCGTAAGACTCACCGCAAAAATCGCAATGCACAGCAAGATGTCCGAGCTCTTCCAGCGCCGCGTTGATTTCTTCGTGCCCCAATATCTTGAGCATATTGCCGACTTTTTCCCGCGTGCAGGAGCAATGGAATTGTGGATGCTGCGGCGGGAAGACGCGGATCGTTTCTTCCCAGAACAGCCGTTGCATCAAGGTTTCGATATTAGTATTGAGTAATTCCTCAGTCTGCAGCGTGGCGCCAAGCATGGATAGCCGGTTCCATGTTTCGAGATCGTCCGCCGGCGCATCGATACCGCCCTCGGTCGGTAATTTCTGCAAGAGCAGGCCGCGGGCTACCGAGCTGTCGGCCGCCAGCCAAAGCTTGGTGTCGAGTTGCTCGGAGCGTTGCATGTAATTTTCGATGACGGTGGCAATGCTATCGCCGTCCAGCGGCACGATACCCTGATAAGCCTGCTGGCCAGGCATTTTATCTTTGGGATCGAGCACGATCGCAAAGCGGCCATTGCCTTCGACATTGACCAGTTGCTGCAAATTGGCGCCGTCGACAATTTCTGCGCCCTCGACCATCTTGGCCGTGGCGCGCAGGCGCAGCTCGGAATCGCATTCGACCACCAGCAGCCGCACCGGACCGTCGCCGTGAATCTGCATCACGATGACGCCATTGAATTTGAGATTGGCCGACAACAGCGCCGCGGCGGACAACATTTCACCGAGCAAGGTTTTGACTGCCGCCGGGTAATCGCTGCGTGCCTGCACCTGCTTCCAGGTCGAAGAAATTTCTACGAATTCGCCGCGCACAGGTGCGTTTTCGACCATGAATTTTTGTAGCGTATCGGCAGTGGCCTCGATCGTGTTCGACAAATTATTCATCATGCGATTTTCTTTAAGCTGGTTTTATATAACGCTATCTTGGCGACATAGCCATTGGCAGTGGCGCGCATCTTTGCGATGTCTTCCGGCGTCAGGGTACGGACGACTTTTGCCGGCGATCCGAGGATCAGCGAATTCTCAGGGAATCGCTTGCCTTCGGTCACTAGCGCGCCGGCGCCGACCAGGCAGTTTTTGCCGATGACGGCGCCGTTGAGCACTACCGCCTGAAGCCCGATCAATGCGCCGTCTTCTATTGTGCAGCCATGCAGCATGACCTGATGACCGACGGTCACGTTGCTGCCGAGCGTTAATGGAAATCCCGGATCGGCATGCAGTACGGCGCCGTCTTGTATGTTGCTGTTGGCGCCGATGGTGATCTGGTCGTTGTCGGCGCGCACGGTAGCATTGAACCAGACGCTGACGTTGGCCTCGATACGCACTTTACCGATCACATCGGCGGACTCTGCAACATAGGCAGATGGATCGACGGACGGCGTATTTTGCTGATACTGGTAAAGGGTCATTATGGTTGCCTATCTGGACGCGCCAATGTTGAAGTCAGGGATTTAAATCGAACGATTGGCATTTTACCGCTGTGTTAGCGAATTCGCGGATTTGCGTGCAGGTCTGAACTTCCCGTGATTAAGTTTGCCATATGGGGGTACTTATCATTCTTAACAGGGATTTGAAAATGAAAACATGTAAATCAGTCATTGCCATGCTGGCAGCCAGCACGTTGGTATTGTCTGTTGGGGCCTGCAAACCGGAGCCGGGTCCGGCGGAAAAAGCAGGTCAGAAGATCGACGAGGCCTTGGGCATTGCACCGAAAGATAAGACCTTGGGCGAGCGCGCCGGCGAGAAAATCGAAAAAGTCGGTAAGGATATTGAGGACGCTTCCAAGAAGTAAACGCAATCAGCGTTGTGCTAAGTCACAACCCTAAGTCAACTCTAAATCGGGCGCTGTTGCCCGGAAAATTTATGCGGGCCCGCTGGCGGAGCAGTCAGCGGGCTTTTTTCATGTCCGGCTTTATTGATTTCTTCGATCACGCGGGCTTGAATGTCGGATGAAAACGCCAGCGCGACATGACCAATGGCGTCGACGGCTATATTGTGCGCCAGCGGCAAATGCGACGAATGTTGCGGAGAGACGATATTGTCGTGATGCGAATAGATAGAGACGATTAATGCGCGCAGCTGCTTGTCTTCAGAGGCCTCCAGCAGATGCAGCCAGCGGCTGTCCAGGCCTTCTTCCGCGCGGCCGACCCAGTTCATTTCGCCGCAATTGATACCGATGCCGAAATTGGCCAGCGTGGTGCCGTGATGCGGTGTGCCCAGCGTAATGATTTTGCTGATGCTGGCGCCGCCGATGTCGCGTAGATAAGCACGCGCCGCCAGCCCCCCCATGCTATGCGCGACGATGACGATCTTATCGCTGCCGGTCTCGGCGCGTACGCGTTGCACGGCGCTTTCTATCAATGCAACATAGCTGTCGATGCTGCTTAACACCGGCTCCATATCGAGCGCGTAGTGGGTAATGCGGGCTTTTTGCAACGCCTGGCTCATCCAGTGCCAGTAGCCGCTGTTGCAGCCATAGCCGTGAATCAACAATACCGGCAGTGCGGTGGTATCGGCAAACGTATGCTTGTCGAATTGACGGAAGGGCAGGCCGACCGATGAGCAAAGCAGCGATGCGCAAAATTCCTCGAGAAACAACGCGCAATTTTCGAACGGTCCCAGGCGTCTGATATGGTCGCCGCCGCCTTCATAAGGCTGACTCAGCATAAATGTGTTGGCGGTAATGACGGCGCGCACCAGGACGACCACCGCGGTGGCGATCAGCAACGAAATCAGCCAACTGTCAGTGAGCCAGAATTTTTGAATGGCAAGAAACAGCGCGGCAAGGATGCCGAGCTGGACCAGGAGAACGGTTTTTGCAATGCGCGCAATCATAGGGACTGATTGTACTTGAGTGCGGCCGCCCCGGTGCCGACGGCGCAAAGGGGGGCGCTGGAAGTGTCAGTTCAGACTGATAATGCGGGTGCCGGCAAGCCGGTCATGCAGGAACTGGCGTTGCGGATCGAAATAAATCATCGACATCCAGAGCAGAAAATTAAGCGCGGGTATGACGACGAGTAACCATGCCTGCGCATGAACCAGCCACGCGATCACGAGACCGGGCATGAACCAGAGCCATGCGAGCAGAAAACGCGCTAAAGCACGCCATGGCCGGATCGGGCCGCCATCCCGGGTGACCAGCCGGACGCGCCAGGTTTTCATGGCCAGTGTCTGGCCGCCGTGACACCAGAACCAAACGAAGTAAGCGCTCAGTACAACAAATAGCCAGAGTTCCAAACCATGCCGTAAATAGATTGCGCTGCGCTGTTGCAGTAGCGTGGAAAATATCCAGGCCGAAATGAACAGGACACCGAATAGCAGCATGGCTTCATACAACATGCTGAACAGACGGCGTTTAAGTGGTGCGTTGTCGAAAATGTCGACACTGATATCGGTCATGCCTTGTTTTACTTATTTGTGCGGTTGAGGTGCGGCGGCAGGGGTGGCAACCGGGGGCGCAGGGAGTACTGCCGGCGGCATGATAGAGCCGATGGGCGCGGTCGGAGCGGTCGCGGGGGCCACCGCGACTGCACTTGCCGGTTTCGGGGTAATCGGCAACAGCACTTTCGGTTTGGTCCTGGCGCGTGAGATGGCAGTGGCCGGCACCGGCGACAATTTTTGTTTTGCCAGTTGCGCCTTCTGTTCATCGCTGAGCTTCAAATATTGCTGCCATTGAGCCGATTTTTGATTTGCATCCAGTTTTTTCGAGCTGACATAATTTTGCCGTACCGAGCGGCGTTGCTCCGGCGTCAATTTGACCCAGTCGCGCATGCGTGTTTGTATGCGTGTCTGTTCGGCGGGACTCATGCGGGCATAGCGATTACCGATTGCGATCCATTTTTCCTTGCGCGAGCTGTCCATGCTGTCCCATTCGCCAGCCAGTGGAACCAGAGCCAATTGCTGGGCAGTAGTCAGCGCCTGCCAGCTCGGTCCGTTGGCGATTTTTTTAGGCTGGGCTGGCGATGCTGCCGGGGGTTTGTGTGCATCCGTTGCGGCGGCAGCGCCGCTATGTTGACATACAAGGACGCTGCCGGCGATCAGTAGACTACTGAACAAACCACTGGCATATGTCAGCGCGGTACGGATGCTCGGCATGAATTATTGGTCCTGTTTTGCTAAATAGGCTTTGAATCCGTGATCCAGATAGGCAGAAATGGGGAGTTCATCAGACAGAATTTCGCTATCGATATCAGCCAGTTCAGCAATGCGATTGCGCTCTTGGGATTGATATATGCCGACGAATAACACGATGCCGAGCAAAATAGGCAAGACAACACCGAGGCGGCCGAGCCAGGCAAACAGCTTGCTGTCATTGGACGGGAATGACATTGTTCCGCCAGTGACTCCGCTCAAACGTGGCGAGTGTTGCATCTGTATGAATGGCGCCGCCTGTTTTTTGCGCGACATCGCAAGTGCACGGGCGACAGCCAAGCGTTGCGTGGTCGACTCAGGCAAGCGATCCAGATTACGGTCAAGCGCATGCCGTACCTTATAGGCGAATTGCGTATCCCTCGCGTCGGATTGTTTGTTATTCATAATGTAATTCCTTTAGCTCGGAGCGCCTGTGCCAGCGTATGCGTTGCTCTTGAGCAATGCGTTTTCACACTACCCTCGGAGCAGCCCATGGCAACCGCGGTTTCAGCAACATCCAGGTCTTGCCAATAACGCATGAGGAATGCTTCCCGTTGACGTGCCGGTAATTTTTGTATTTCTTGATCTATGGCATTTAAAGTTTGCTCGCGTTCGACTTTGTCCGCGCCGGATTCAGCCGCCGTGCTGCCGGGCTCAGGCTGGTAATGCTCGAGCGGATCGTAATCGTCCTGTTTTTCCTGATCGCGGCCGATGCTGGAAAACAGGCTGACCCAAGTGCTGCGCACTTTTTCGCGCCGGAAATAATCGTGGATCGTGTTTTGTAGAATACGCTGAAACAGCGGCGGCAATTCCGTAATATCTTTGTCGCCGTATTTCTCGGCGAGCTTGATCATCGCATCCTGGACGATGTCCAATGCGGCTTCATCCTTGCGGACTGCATAAGCAGCTTGCTTGAAAGCGCGGCGTTCCACGTTCTCGAGGAAGTCGGAGAGTTCTTTATCAGTTGCCATGCACCGTCGCGCATCGATTCATTTGTTATGGGTGCTTGCCGGCCGTTAGGGTCTCTTGGGGACCTTGTCGTGGCTTTGCCTGAGATTTGGACTGTCCGCATGTTAACAAAAACGTCGGTCTTGCGCGAGCGCTTATACATTTTTCCTGCATTTTGCCGTGTTTTCCGGGCATTTTCTTCTAAACGATATGAATTCGACTTGACCAAAATGATGCGACGCATTATCGTATCGATCCGCCCCAGAATCCTGAGGTGCACCTATGGTCTTGATAAAGACGGCGTAACACGCCGACGATATGAAGACGTTGCTTTGCAAGAAACGAAGCTGTTTGTTCTAACCCGTGCCACAAGCGCGAGAATTTCGACGCTTTGCAATATCAGCAGGCTGAACGAGTGCCATAAGCGATGTTTTGAACCCATCCGTGCGATGCGGCCAGGAGCAGCGTGAAAGCACAAAAAAGGAATGCCGGAATATATTGCCATTGTGAAAATTCGCCAGGAAAGAGCATCCGATCAATCTCCAATGGACCTTGAAAGGAAAGTACTATGAATGCCCCATCAAATGCGCCGATCACCGGCGCAGAAATACTCGTTCGTGCTCTGGCTGAAGAAGGCGTGGAACACGTATTCGGCTATCCCGGCGGCGCAGTTCTGTATATCTACGACGCCATCTACAAGCAAGACAAATTTCAACACGTTCTGGTACGCCATGAACAGGCCGCGGTGCATGCCGCCGATGCCTATTCCAGAAGCTCCACCAAGATCGGCGTCGCATTGGTGACCTCCGGTCCCGGCGTGACCAATGCAGTAACCGGTCTTGCCACGGCCTACATGGATTCGATTCCGATGATCGTGATTTCGGGTCAAGTGCCGTCGGCCGCAATCGGCCAGGACGCATTCCAGGAGTGCGACACCGTCGGCATCACGCGGCCTTGCGTGAAGCATAATTTCCTGGTCAAGGACATCAAGGATCTGGCCTCCACCATCAAAAAGGCCTTCCATATCGCGACTACCGGTCGTCCCGGTCCGGTGCTGGTCGATATTCCCAAAGACATCACAATGCATACGCACGTTTTCGAGTATCCGAAAACGGTGGAAATGCGTTCGTACAAGCCAGTCGATAAAGGTCACTCAGGGCAGATTCGCAAGGCGCTGCAGTTATTGCTGAATGCTGAGCGGCCGATGATTTATACCGGCGGCGGTGTCATTCTGGCCAATGCGGCGCCGGAGCTGAACCGGCTGGTCGATGCACTCGGTTTCCCTTGCACCAATACCTTGATGGGTCTGGGCGGGTACCGCGCGGAAAGCGATAAATTCGTCGGCATGCCCGGCATGCACGGCACCTACGAAGCCAATATGGCGATGCAGCACTGCGACGTGCTTATTGCCATCGGCGCACGTTTCGACGACCGCGTGATCGGTAATCCAAAGAATTTTTCTTCGGTGGCACGCAAAATCATTCATATCGATATCGATCCGTCCTCGATTTCGAAGCGCGTCAAGGTCGATATTCCGATTGTCGGCAACGTCAAGGACGTGCTGCAGGAATTGCTGTCGCAACTGGAGACGGTCAGCGAAAAACCGGATGCGGGCGCATTGGCCAATTGGTGGCAGCAGATCAACCAGTGGCGCGAAAAAGATTGTCTGAAGTACGGACTTTCGGATTCGCTGATCAAGCCGCAAGCGGTCATTGAAAAAATCTGTACCTTGACCAAGGGCGATGCGTTTATTACGTCCGATGTCGGGCAGCATCAGATGTGGGCCGCGCAATATTACCGTTTCAATAAGCCGCGGCGCTGGATCAACTCTGGCGGATTGGGCACCATGGGTGTCGGCTTGCCTTACGCGATGGGTGTGCAGATGGCCAATCCGGATGCGACAGTGGCCTGTATCACGGGCGATGGCTCGATTCAGATGTGCATCCAGGAATTGGCGACTTGCAAACAATACAATCTGACGCCGAAAATCATTTTGCTTAATAACAGCTATCTCGGCATGGTCCGGCAGTGGCAGCAGATCGATTACGGCGGCCGTTATTCGCAATCGTATTCCGAATCCATGCCCGACTTCACCAAACTGGCCGAAGCATACGGTCATGTCGGCATGAAAATCGAGAATCCGGCGGACGTCGACGGTGCGCTGGCAGAAGCATTCGGCATGAAGGATAGGCTGGTGTTCATGAACTTTATTACCGATCAAACCGAAAACGTCTGGCCGATGGTAAAAGCAGGCAGAGGCCTGACTGAAATGCTGCTCGGTTCGGAGGATCTGTGATGCGACATATTGTTTCCCTTTTGCTGGAAAACGAAGCCGGCGCCTTGTCTCGTGTGGTTGGATTGTTTTCCGCCCGCGGCTATAACATCGAGAACCTGACGGTGGCGCCTACCGAAGATCCGACTTTGTCGCGCATGACCATTGTGACCAGCGGTTCGGACGACGTGATCGAACAGATCACCAAACACCTGAATCGCCTGATCGAGGTGGTGAAAGTGGTCGATCTGACCGAAGGCGCACATATCGAACGCGAGCTGATGCTCATCAAGGTACGCGCGGTCGGTAAAGAGCGCGAAGAAATGAAGCGGACGGCGGATATCTTCCGCGGCCGCATTATCGATGTAACCGAGAAAACCTATACCATCGAATTGACCGGTAACAAGAGCAAGCTGGACGCTTTTATCGATTCGATCGATCGGGTATCAATTCTGGAAACAGTACGCACCGGCAGTTCAGGCATCGGCCGCGGGGAGCGCATTCTCAAAGTGTGATGGCATGGCGCCACGGCACGCAAACCGATAGCGGCCTGGCAATGCAATATTCGATGCAGATTTAAGATTTAAGATTCAAGATTCAATTAACGATTTAACGATTTAACGAAAAATTTACTGAGGAGTAATTATGAAAGTTTTCTACGACAAAGATAGCGACCTGTCCCTGATCAAAAACAAAAATGTGGCCATCATCGGTTACGGCTCGCAAGGTCATGCGCATGCGCAAAACCTGAACGACTCCGGCTGCAAGGTGACTGTCGGTTTGCGCAAGGGTGGCGCATCTTGGGACAAGGCCAAGAATGCCGGTCTAAACGTCGCAGAAGTCAACGATGCAGTCAAAGCAGCCGATGTCATCATGATTTTGTTGCCGGATGAAAATATTGCGCAGGTCTATGCCGAAAACGTCGCACCGTTTGCAAAGCAGGGCGCAACACTGGCGTTTGCCCACGGCTTTAATGTGCATTATGGTCAAGTCGTGCCGCGCGCCGATCTGGACGTCATCATGATTGCACCAAAAGCCCCCGGCCATACCGTTCGTTCGACTTACAAGCAAGGTGGCGGCGTGCCGCATCTGATCGCGATTCATCAGGACGTATCGGGTTCGGCGCGCGATATCGCGTTGTCATACGCAACGGCCAATGGCGGTGGGCGTGCCGGTATCATTGAAACCAATTTCCGTGAAGAAACCGAAACCGATCTGTTCGGTGAACAAGCCGTCTTGTGCGGCGGTACGGTGGAACTGATCAAGGCCGGTTTTGAAACCCTGGTTGAAGCCGGTTATGCACCGGAAATGGCTTACTTCGAATGCCTGCACGAACTGAAACTGATCGTCGATCTGATCTATGAAGGCGGTATCGCCAACATGAATTATTCGATTTCGAATAATGCTGAATACGGCGAATACGTTACAGGCCCACGCATCATCAACGAAGAAAGCAAAAAAGTGATGAAGCAAGTGTTGACCGATATTCAAACCGGTGAATACGCGAAGAGCTTTATCCTGGAAAACAAGGCAGGCGCACCGACTCTGATTTCGCGTCGCCGCATCACCGCTGAACATCAAATCGAACAGGTTGGTGAAAAACTGCGTGGGATGATGCCGTGGATCAAAGCCAACAAGCTGGTTGATCAAGCGAAGAACTAAGCAAGGACTCAAGTAAAGGTTCAAGCAAAGGCTCAAGCAATACCAGCAATACATGCAGAACGAAATAACCGGAATGACCTCCAATTCCGGTTATATTTACAAAGGGCGTACTCGGTACGCCCTTTTTCACATGGAGAAGAATAATGAAGTTAAGCCGAAATTTATGCATGGCGGCATTACTCGCCGCAGCCAGCGTGCATGCCTATGCACAGACCGCATCCGGCGCCTCGCCGACGCAGATCATCGTACCGGCCTTCGGCGAAGTAGTGCAGGCCAACGATCAAGCACAGGCTACCTTCATGGTCGAAGAGCAGGACAAGGACAAGTCTGCAGCAGCTTCCCGCGTCAATCAAAAAATGAATCAGGGCATCAGCTTGCTGCATCAGCAGGATCCGCAGGCGAAACTCAAGACGCGCGGCTATTACACCTATGCGGTATATGCGGAAGATCCGCCTCGCACAGGCGCCAATGCCGGCGCCGCCAAATCTCATCAGCCGATCGCATGGCGAATCGGCCAATACCTCGATCTGACAACCACCAATCTGCACGCACTGCCGCAGACCATCGCCGCAGCGCAAGCTCAAATGGCGCTGAATGGTCTGCATTTCAGCCTCAGCCCGGCCGCAAGCAAACAATCGGATGCGGCGCTGATCGACGCAACTTATAAAAACCTGATCGAACGGATCGCATCGATCGCCCATGCAATGGGACGCAATCCCGCCGACGCCATACTCGATACGCTCGATTTTGAAGGTTCAGGTAATTACGCAGGCAACGACGCAATGCCGAAGGCGGTTATGATGATGCGCGCCTCGGCGCCATCGCAGGATGCGGTTGCGGAACCCAGTTTCGAGCCGGGCGAGACTACGCTCAATATGCGGGCTGTAGGCAAACTGAAATTCAGATAGCGCTTTACGTTACATTTGTACCGCGCTCGACTAGAATGTGCGGGCTTCGCCGCGCTTGCGGTGGAGCAGGCAATTGAACCGGAGTCATCATGGCAAATTTTCGACGGCGTCGCGCCAAGAGCGGCGGCCCTCCTTTTCCTAAATTATTGCGTAACAAAAACGCCGCAGACAACGATACGCTCGGACGGGAACATCTGGAAGCGCTGAGTAATACGGCGCGTCCGAAACGGCGCCGCCGCGGTATTTATCTGCTGCCCAACGCATTTACCACCGCCGCTTTATTTTGCGGTTTTTACGCCATTGTGATGGCGATGAATCTGAAGTTCGACAATGCTTCGATTGCCATTTTTGTCGCAATGGTGCTCGATAGCCTGGATGGCCGGGTGGCGCGCATGACCAATACGCAAAGCGAATTCGGCGCGCAGTACGACAGCTTGTCGGATATGGTTTCTTTCGGCGCTGCGCCGGCACTGGTTATCTATGAGTGGTCGTTGCGCGGCATGGGCAAGCTGGGCTGGCTGGCGGCATTTGTTTATTGCGTTGGCGGCGCGTTGCGTTTGGCGCGTTTCAACACGAATATCGCGGTGGTCGATAAGCGTTACTTTCAGGGTTTGCCAAGTCCTGCGGCGGCGGCAATGGTCGCCGGCTTTGTCTGGCTGATGGATGATCTACGCTTTGCCGGCGCCGATCTGAATTGGCTGTCCTGGGTGATTACGCTCTATGCAGGGATCACAATGGTCAGCAATGTGCCGTTCTATAGCTTCAAAGACATCAATTTCCGTAAACCAATGCCATTCATTGCGTCGCTGCTGGTGGTCGTGGCGCTGGTTGCCATTTCAAGCGATCCGTCGAGCGTACTGTTCGGATTGTTTGTGTTGTATGGGGTATCCGGTTATGTGGTGTACGGCTGGCGTTGGTTCAAAGGCAAACCGGTTGCGCTGGTGCCGCAGAGCAATAAAGCCGAACCGCCGCCCGCTGCTGCGAAGTATGAAGATAACAATGATCACCATCCTTTGTAAAAAATTAGCGCGAAGCCAGCGATGGAATGTCGCTGATTTCGCGCGCACTTGCTAATCAGATGGATGCAATGTGAAAGCGGTCCTGGCCGTATCGAATGCCGATTTATTATTTACCGTTATCGTTACCGCCGCCATGGTCGTAACGATCATCCGGGCCGTTTTCCAGTCCGCGCACCAGGCCTTTGTCATCAATATAAACCGTCATCATTAAGTTCCATGCGTTTGCTTCCTTGTAGCCGTAATTCCATGCCATATAGGGGACACGCGCGTACCTGGTGACCTCTGTAGGGGCACCGACTATGCGCAATACGTCCGCCCTGGTAGAAATATTCGGTTTGAGCATGGCGAATTTTGCGTCTGTCCATACCTGCTCATATGATTTCAGGTGTCCGTCGGGGCCGAGCCGCGCCATATATGAGTACTGGCCCCAATAACCGGGTGCATAGGAAAGTAATTTGTCGGCGCCGTCCTGGTAGATCGCACTGGGCTGACCACGTTTTGTTTCTACTTGCGCTTCAGTATCGCCTACCGCCGGCGGTGGACCGAATAGAGTGGAGCAACCGGAAAGAGCCAGGACGCCGGCAAAAATGAAGTTATGCTGTTTCATGATACCTCCCTGCAAGTTGGCGTCCTGATGCGTCGGACGCATTGACGTGACGTTAAATTGATGCGGTGGACCAATGCTGTTTTACATCTCCATTTACATATCCGCTCCAAAGCCATTGCGCTCGTAACGCCGGTCCGGACCATTCTCAAGCCCTCGCACAATGCCGTTGTTATCGATGTATACCGTCATCATCGAATTCCATACGCCGGCTTCCTTATAGCCGTAATTCCATGCGATAAAAGGGGAGCGGGCGTAGCGTCCGATGGCGGTCGGCTGACCGACTATGCGCAGTACATCGTCTTTGGTGGAAACGTTCGGTTTGATTGAGGCGAATTTTGCATCCGTCCACACTTGTTCATACGACTTCAAGCGGCCATCGGGACCGATCCGCGCCATATAGGAATACTGACCCCAATAGCCGGGAGAATAAGCCAGTAATTTGTCGTTGCCATCTTGATAGATGGCGCTTGGTTGGCCGCGCTTGGCTTCTACCTGCGCTACTGTATCGCCTGGCGCCGGCGCCGGCCCGAATATCGTTGCACAGCCGGATAACCCTAGGACGCCGGCAAAAATGAGGTTTGTGGCAAGATATTTCATGAAAATTTCCTTAAAAATCAGAGACCGGTTTCGAATCGGATAGATGTTTTACCTGCTTTGCTATATACTTCGCGCTGGTCATTTGACCATTCTTCATTTTTATTCACGGTTTGCCGGGGTATTTTGGTCCGCCAATCACTCTGCTAACCGCTTGTTAAGGTCTTAATTATGTCTATCCTAAAAGATGCAAAAGCTGCCATTATCTCTGATAATGCCCGCGCCCAAAACGATACCGGTTCTCCAGAAGTGCAAGTCGCTTTGCTGACTGCACGCATCAACGATCTGAATGGTCATTTCAAGGCGCATGCCAAGGATCATCATTCGCGTCGTGGTCTGATCATGATGGTTAATCGTCGTAAAAGTCTGCTGTCCTATCTGAAAAGTAAAGACGCAACGCGTTACCGCTCTTTGATCGAAAAACTCGGCTTGCGTAAATAATTTGTCGCCGTTCTTTATCCGGTTACGAAATTTATAGCCGACATGCCTGCATCAGTTTCCTGATGTGGGCATTTTTGTTTGCAGCTTTGGCAAGGCCGCACAGATGTAATCGTACGCTGCGGTTAGTAAAAAGGTTGTCTTTTCTGTAACAAAATGATTGTCTTTTTTGTAACAAATAATGGTTTTTTTGTAACAAAATGATTGTTTTTTTTTGCGGCAATCATTCGTGGTGAGGTGAACGACAGCCCCTGAAAATCTGTCGGTAAAATAGAAAGGAAACACCTTGTTTAATAAAATTACGAAATCATTCCAATACGGTCAGCATCAAGTCACTCTGGAAACCGGCGAAATCGCTCGCCAGGCTTCCGGCGCCGTGCTCGTATCCATCGAAGATACGGTCGTGCTGGCGACAGTCGTGGCGCGCAAGGACGCTAAACCAGGCCAGGATTTTTTCCCGCTGACAGTCGATTACATTGAAAAAACGTATGCAGCCGGCCGCATTCCTGGCGGCTTTTTCAAGCGCGAAGGCAAGCCTTCCGAAAAAGAAACACTGACGTCCCGTCTGATCGATCGTCCTATTCGTCCGCTGTTCCCGGAAGGTTATCTGAACGAAGTGCAAGTCATTGTGCACGTGCTGTCAGTCAATCCTGAAATCGATCCGGATATCGCCGCCATGATTGGCGCATCGGCTGCCTTGTCGGTTGCCGGTCTGCCGTTCAACGGCCCGATCGGCGCTGCTCGCGTCGGCTATATCAACGGCCAATACGTGCTTAACCCGACTGCAACGCAATTGAAGACATCGGCGCTGGATCTGGTGGTTGCCGGCACTGAAGCGGCTGTGATGATGGTTGAGTCCGAAGCCAAGCAATTGTCGGAAGAAGTCATGCTGGGCGCGGTTGTATTCGGTCACGAGCAGATGAAGGCCGTCATCAATGCGATTCATGATCTGGTGCGCGACGGCGGCAAGCCTGAAGTGCAATGGAACCCAGCGCCAAAAAATGAAGCGCTGATCGCCCGCATTGCTGCTTTGGCCGAAGGTCCGCTGCGCGAAGCGTATCAAACCAAAGACAAGCAAGTTCGCACCGCCAAGTTGAAAACGGTCACCAGCGAGGTCAACGCCGCGCTGGCTGCCGATCCTGTCGCGGCAGATGCTGCGGAAGTGGGCGGCATCCTGTTCGACATGGAAGCCAAGATCGTCCGTTCGCAAATTCTGGACGGCGAACCGCGTATCGATGGCCGCGACACCCGCACTGTGCGTCCGATTTCGATTCGTACCGGCGTCCTGCCGCGCACGCACGGCTCGGCACTATTCACACGCGGCGAAACGCAAGCCTTGGTGATTGCAACGCTGGGCACTGCGCGCGACGAGCAGAAAATCGATGCGCTGATGGGCGAATTTACCGATCCATTCATGTTGCATTACAACATGCCTCCGTTCGCTACCGGCGAAACCGGTCGCGTCGGTACCCCGAAACGCCGCGAAATCGGTCACGGCCGTCTGGCTAAACGTGCGTTGCTGGCAGCGTTGCCGCCTAAGGAAGAGTTCAGCTACTCGGTGCGTCTGGTGTCTGAAATTACCGAATCGAACGGTTCTTCGTCGATGGCTTCAGTTTGCGGCGGTTGCCTGGCATTGCTGGATGCAGGCGTGCCGATGCAAGCGCATGTCGCCGGTATTGCAATGGGTCTGATCAAAGAAGGCGGTAAATTTGCCGTTCTGACCGATATCCTGGGCGATGAAGATCACCTTGGCGATATGGATTTCAAGGTGGCCGGTACCGCAAACGGTATTACTGCGCTGCAGATGGACATCAAAATCCAGGGCATCACCAAGGAAATCATGCAGGTCGCGCTGGCGCAAGCCAAAGAAGGCCGCATTCATATTCTGGGCAAGATGCAGGAAGCCGTTCCGCATGGCAAGGCTGAGCTGTCCGACTTTGCACCGCGTTTGATTACCGTCAAGATCAATCCGGAAAAAATCCGCGACGTGATCGGCAAGGGCGGCGCCGTCATTCGTGCGCTGACTGAAGAAACCGGTACCCAGATCGATATCAGCGACGAAGGCGTGGTCACCATTGCATCGGTAGACGCTGCTGCAGGTCAGGAAGCCAAACGCCGTATCGAAGAATTGACGGCTTCGGTGGAAGTCGGCAAGATCTACGAAGGCACTGTGTTGAAGCTGCTTGATTTCGGCGCGATTGTTCAGGTCTTGCCAGGCAAGGACGGTCTGCTGCACATCAGTCAAATCGCCAACGAACGCGTCAATGCGGTTGCCGACTTCCTGAAAGAAGGCCAATTGGTACGCGTTAAAGTGCTGGAAACCGATGACCGCGGCCGTTTGAAACTGTCGATGAAGGCCGCGCTCGAAGACCCAGCTTCGGTGACCCTGGATGCGGCACAGCCGTAAAGCGTAAAACAAGCGTAAAGCGTAAACGCGAAGGGTGAAGCAGGCAGTGTAAATTCACCCCGAACGATAGTCATAGCCGCCCGGTGCGTAATGCACGGGCGGCTATTTTTTTATGGACACGATTGCAAGATGTAAAGGTATTGGATAGTCTTGAGTGTTGAACACCATATGAAACGGATCTTTCTCATGCCACGCCCTCACGTAATTATTCTTGGATGCGGTTTCGGCGGTTTATTTGCCGCGCGTCAATTGGCCGGTGCGCAGGTGGATATCACCATGATCGATCGCAGCAATCATCATTTATTTCAACCCCTGCTATACCAGGTTGCAACTGCCGGCCTGTCGGCGCCGGCGATCAGCGCACCTATCCGGCATATTCTGGCGCAACAAAAGAATCTGACCTGCCTGATGGCGACCGTGACCGATATCGATACTGGACGCAAGGTAGTCAAGCTGGATGACGCCAGCGAAGTGGCTTATGACTATTTAATTGTCGCCACCGGTTCAACGCATAGTTATTTCGGTAATGACGGTTGGGCCGAATTCGCCCCCGGCCTGAAGACACTTGAAGACGCGTTCACAATCCGCAGCAAAATTCTGATGGCCTTTGAAGATGCTGAAAGGCAATCCGATCCTGTCAAGCAGGCGGCATTACTGACCTTTGCCATCGTCGGGGCCGGCCCCACGGGTGTTGAAATGGCCGGGACATTGATTGAAATTGCGCACCATACGCTCAAGGGTGAGTTTCGTCGTATCGATCCGCATCAGGCGCGTGTCGTTTTGCTCGAGGGTTCGGATCGGGTGTTATCCGTTTATCCCGACGATTTATCCGCAAAGGCGCGTGTGCAATTGGAGCGCTTGGGCGTAGAGGTGCGCACCGGCAGCAAAGTGACAGGGATCGATGCGGAAGGCGTAAATTACAGCGATGCGCAGGGCGAGCAACGTTTAGCCACTGCCACAGTGATCTGGTCGGCTGGCGTGGCCGCGTCGCCACTGGGCCGTGCGTTGGGCGCCGAAGTGGATCGTGCGGGCAGGGTGGTGGTGCAGCAAGACCTGTCGATTGCGAATCATCCTGAAGTGTTTGTGATCGGCGATCTGGCGGCGGTGAAATCGGATGGCCAGCCGGTGCCGGGCGTATCGCCGGCAGCCAAACAGATGGGCGTGCTGGCGGCGCAAAATATTCAAGCGCTGATCAACCATCGGCCAACCGGCCTGTTTCGCTATCGCGACATGGGATCGCTGGCCACGATCGGCCGTAAGGCTGCGGTAGTGATGATCGGCCGACTCAAGTTTTCCGGTTATCCGGCTTGGCTGTTCTGGCTGCTGGTGCACATCTATTTCCTGATTGGATTCCGTAATCGTCTGACGGTCATGACAGATTGGGCATGGGCGTATCTGACTTTCAAGCGCAATGCCCGGATCGTGACCGGTCGCGAACGGCGCTCGTCGCGTGAATAGGCGGTGTGTCGGGCACTGCACCTGATTCTCCGATCGGGTCAATGTAAATCATGATAAATCCTTGAGATTCGAGCGTTTCAGGATAAATCTGCACTATGCCGGTTTGACGCTGCTCGCCCTGGCGGATAGAATGCGTGGTTATTGAAAATCTTTGGCATATATGCGTCGCACACTCGTAGTCGGTAACTGGAAAATGAACGGCAGTCTGGCTGTGAATGCCGCATTGTTAGCCGATATCAGTGCCTCGCTGACGCAGGTTGCAGCAAGCGATTGCGATGTGGCGGTATGTGTGCCGGCGCCGTATCTGGCGCAAGTACAGTCGGTATTGTCGGGCTCGCCGGTGGCTTGGGGCGCGCAGGATATGTCGATGTACGCCGCCGGCGCCTATACCGGCGAAATCGCGGCCTCAATGCTGCTGGAGTTCGGCGCACGCTATGTGATTGTCGGGCACTCGGAGCGTCGCGCATATCACGCAGAATCCGATGAAACGGTTGCAAAAAAAACGCTGAGCGCTTTACAGGCCGGTTTGACGCCACTGGTGTGTGTCGGCGAAACGCTGGCCGAACGCGAAGCAGATCGGACCGAGGCGGTGGTCGGTCGTCAATTGGACGCGGTGCTGGCGCTGCTGTCTGAGGCAGAAATACTGCGTATGGTGGTAGCTTATGAACCGGTCTGGGCGATCGGTACCGGCAAAACGGCGACACCGCAAATGGCTCAGGATGTACATGCATTTTTGCGCAGCAAGCTGGCTGCTGCAAATATTGCCAATGCCGCCGATGCCGCAGCGAAGGTGCAGATTTTGTACGGCGGCAGCATGAAGCCGGACAACGCTAAAGAGTTACTTGCGATGCCTGATATCGACGGTGGTCTGATTGGCGGCGCAGCGCTGAAAGCGGCTGATTTCCTGGCGATCGTTCGCGCCGCGGCGCCGATCCATCGCTAAGAGGCTGCTGCAAAATTAAGCTGGCGAGGCGGCATAACAAATGCCGGACAACGGGTTTTCCCGAATTGAATTAGAATCAACAAAATTGGAAAGTATTAATTAAATGAACACTATTTTTACCG